>DATNBX010000333.1:0-59453 GCA_035571795.1 Ramlibacter sp. | reverse complement strand
CACCGTCCCCATGGAAAACTTGCTCTGGTGCACCGTGGCCGGCTGCGTGACCGGTCCGAGCACGTCGATCGCGCCCTGATGGACGTGCGCAACGACGCGCTCAATATCGCCGGGTTCCAGGCCGTTGGCTTGCATGACCTGGAGCAGCGCGTCGGCGGCCGGGTGCGTATGACGGCAGCTCGCGTGGAACTTGAATGAGGTTTCCAGCGTGGCCCAGCGGACGCCGAGCCGGTCATCCAGCCGGCTGGGATCCGCGTCGCGCGACATGCCGGCTGCCAGCCCTTGCGCGCCTTCGAGAATCTCCGCTGCGCCGGTGAAGCCTTGCTGCGCCAGGCATGCCGACATCAGGCCGCAAGCCGCGGCATGCGCGGTGTGCAGCTGCTTGCTGTCGGCACCGGTACGCAAGAACTCCCACAGCCCCGCCGACTGCGTGCCGGCCGAGCCAAATGCATGACGCATCTGCGCGGCATCCAGCCCCAGCAGATTGCCCGCTGCGGCCGCCGCGGCCAGGGTGCCCGCAGTGCCGGTGGTGTGGAATACCTTGTAGTGCGAGCGGCCCAGAAATTCGCCGACGCGTATGCCGACTTCGTAACCGCAGACCGCGGCTGCGAGCAGCTGCCGGCCGCTCGCTCCGCGCGCCTGCGCCAGCGCCAGCGCCACCGGAAACACCACCGTCGCCGGATGGAACACCGAGCCGTTGTGCACATCATCCTGCTCCGCGACGTGCGACGCAGCCGCGTTCGCCATCGCGGCAAAGTAAGGGCTGGTGTATGTGCGCCGCACCAGCAGCTCCGCTGCGCCCTCGCCCGCCGCCAGCGCCGGACCCATGGCGGCGGCGAAACCGGCAATCGTTTCCACCGGCCGCGCGCCATGTCCGGCGATGGCCGACCCGAACCAGTCGACCAGAAGGTCTTCGGCCTTGCGCAGAACCGGCGCGGGAATCGCGTCGAATCTCAGATTGGCGGCGAACGTGGCGAGTTCAGAGGTACGTGAGTTCATGTTGGCATCAATCCAGCTGAGCGGTCGCTTCCATCGTCAGCCAACCTTCGTGGTCCTGGGCCCAGAGGCGAATGGCCTTGCCGTCGGCCGATGGCTGGGCATTGACCCGGAACGGGTGCAAATCGAAAGTCGGCCGCACGGCCTTGAAATCGAAACTTCGCACGAAAGCGCCGGGCGCATGGCGGCGGGCCAGCCCGGCCAGCAGCGTGGCAATCAGCGGGCCGTGGACGACCAGCCCCGGGTAGCCTTCGACCCCGGTCACGTAGCGGCGGTCGTAGTGGATGCGATGGCCATTGAACGTGAGTGCCGAATAGCGAAACAGCAGCACGTCGTCGGGCCTGATCTCGCACTGCCAGGTCGCACCCTGTTCGGCAGCCACTGGTGCCGGCTGCGGGTCATTCGGCCCGGCGGCCGAGCGGTAGACGATGTCGTGCTCCTCGGTGATTGCGAGGCCCCTGGCGTTGTGGACCTCATGCCTGACCAGCACGAACAGCAGGTCGCCGGTGCGCCCGGCCTTGTGCGTGACCGATTCGATGCGCGAGACCCGGCGAACGGTATCGCCGATCGTGACGGGGTTGTCCTGGAACCATCGCAGCCGGCCTCCAGCCCACATGCGGCGCGGCAACGGCACGGGCGGCAGAAAACCACCACGCTGCGGGTGGCCGTCCGCCCCAAGCTCGCTCTGGCGATACACGGGCAGGAAATACAGCCAGTGCCACAGCGGCGGCAAGAGCGTGCCGGGTGACGCATCAGGCGCAGGAAGGTCCAGTGTCGCCGCAAGTGCGCGCACCGGCACGGGTGTGACGTAGTCGGAAAGCGTCTCGGTCTTGCCGACCCAGCCTTGCAGGTGGGCAAGTGTCGCAGGGTCGAGATTCGGCGAAGTGGTGGTGCTCATCGCGTGAATTTTGCGCCGGCGCCCGGCCGCCCCGAAAGAAGCGTGAACAGCGGGAATTTTCCACTGAGGCCGCCAAAGCTGTTGTTTTTTGGAATCGAGGCTTTCGCATCCGGGCTTCCGAAGCCACCGGTCGATGTTCGCAACGGGCAGACTGAAGACGCGAATTCCGGCCTCCCGACCGCTGTTTTTTTCGGCGAATGCCCTGCCGGCGAGGGATTGCCGTTACCACGCGGGCGATTTACAGCCCCATTGCAATCGGCGATGATCGAATGGCGGTTCGCTTACACAAGTTCGAGCCCCGTTTCACCGAGTACATTTTTTCCATGGCCTCCGTCGATCCCGTTGCTACCGCAGAAGCGCCCGCCACAGCGCTGCCGGGTCTGGCACGGGCGCTGATTTCCGCCGGCAAGCTCGGACAGAAATCGGCCGAGGAGATTTCCCGCAAGGCACAGGCCAACCGCAACAGCTTCATCGCGGAGCTGACCGGTTCGGGCGCGGTTTCCGCTTCCGATCTGGCTCACACCATGTCCACCGCTTTCGGTGCGCCCTTGTTGGACCTGTCTGCCATCGACCTGCAACGGCTGCCGAAGAACCTGCTTGACGTCAAGATCTGCCAGGCATTCCGGGTCGTCGTTCTCTCCAAGCGCAACAACCGCCTGATCGTGGCGACGGCCGACCCTTCGGACCAGCAGGCCGGTGAGAAGATCAAGTTCGCGACCCAGATGGGCGTGGACTGGATCATCGCCGAGTACGACAAGCTGACCAAGATGGTCGAGACGGCGAGCGTCACCGCCACCGAGACGATGGACAGCATCATCGGCGAGGAATTCGAATTCGACGAATCCTCGATCCAGGCGTCCACCGCCGATGACAGCGAGGCGGCCACGTCCGAAGTCGATGACGCGCCGGTCGTCAAGTTCCTGCACAAGATGCTGCTGGACGCATTCAGCATGCGAGCGTCGGATTTGCATTTCGAGCCTTACGAGACCAATTACCGCGTGCGCTTCCGCATCGACGGCGAGCTGCGGGAGATTGCTTCGCCGCCGGTCGCCATCAAAGACAAGCTCGCCTCGCGCATCAAGGTCATCTCGCGCATGGACATCTCGGAAAAGCGCGTGCCGCAGGACGGCAAGATGAAGCTCAAGATCGGGCCGGACCGGGTGATCGACTTCCGTGTCAGCACGCTGCCCACGCTGTTCGGCGAAAAGATCGTGATCCGTATCCTGGACCCCAGCAGCGCCAGGCTGGGCATCGAGGCATTGGGCTACGAGCCCGAGGAGAAGGCCCGGCTGCTGGAGGCGGTGGGCCGGCCCTATGGCATGGTGCTGGTCACCGGCCCCACCGGCTCGGGCAAGACGGTGTCGCTGTACACATGCCTCAATTTGCTGAACAAGCCGGGCGTGAACATTTCCACCGCCGAGGACCCCTCCGAAATCAACATGCCGGGCGTCAATCAGGTCAACGTGAACGACAAGGCCGGCCTGACGTTCGCGGCCGCGCTCAAGTCGTTCCTGCGGCAGGACCCGGACGTGATCATGGTCGGCGAAATTCGCGACCTGGAGACCGCCGATATCGCGATCAAGGCGGCACAGACCGGGCACCTGGTGCTGTCCACACTCCATACCAACGACGCACCCACCACCCTGACGCGCATGCGCAACATGGGAATCGCGCCGTTCAACATCGCCTCCAGCGTCATCCTGATCACGGCCCAGCGGCTGGCCCGCCGCCTGTGTCCCAACTGCAAGGCGCCCGCAGACATCCCTTATGAAACCCTGCTCGAAGCCGGTTTCAAGGAAGAAGATGTGGACGGCACCTGGACACCCTACCGCCCGGTGGGCTGTTCGGCATGCAATAACGGCTACAAGGGCCGCGTTGGCATCTATCAGGTGATGCCGATCAGCGAGGACATCCAGCGCATCATCCTGGCCGACGGCGGGGCGCTCGAAATCGCGGCGCAGGCCCAACGCGAGGGCGTGAACAACTTGCGCCAGTCGGGCCTGCGCAAGGTGAGGATCGGCGTCACTTCGCTCGAAGAGGTGCTGGGCTGCACCAATGTATAAGAGTTAGAGGAGTACCCAATGGCCACGGCCACTACCAAAGTCGCTGAATTCGTCTTCGAATGGGAAGGGCGCGATCGCAACGGCAAGCAGGTGCGCGGCGAGACCCGCGCGGCCGGCGAGAACCAGGTGCAGGCCGCATTACGCCGGCAGGGTGTTTCCCCGACCAAGGTCAGGAAGCGGCGGATGCGTTCCGGCGCGAAGATCAAGCCCAAGGACATCGCGATCTTCACCCGGCAGCTTGCCACCATGATGAAGGCCGGCGTGCCGCTGCTGCAGGCATTCGACATCGTCGGTCGAGGCAACTCCAATGCCAGCGTCACCAAGCTGCTCAACGACGTGCGCACCGACGTGGAGACCGGCACCTCGCTGTCCGCTGCTTTCCGCAAGTACCCGATCTATTTCAACAACCTGTACTGCAACCTGGTCGAAGCCGGCGAGGCCGCGGGTATCCTGGAAGCGCTGCTGGACCGGTTGGCGGTCTACATGGAAAAAACGGAAGGCATCAAGTCGAAGATCAAGTCGGCGCTGATGTACCCGGTCTCGGTGATCGTGGTCGCGTTCGTCGTCACGTCGGTGATCATGATTTTCGTCATCCCGGCCTTCAAGGAAGTGTTCAGCTCCTTCGGCGCCGACTTGCCGGCGCCCACCTTGTTCGTGATCGCCATGAGCGAGTATTTCGTCAAATACTGGTGGCTGATCTTCGGCGGGCTGGGCGGCGGCATCTACTTCTTCATGCAGGCGTGGAAACGCAGCGAAAAAGTGCAGATGTTCATGGACCGGGTGATGCTCAAGGTCCCGGTCTTCGGCTTGCTGGTCTACAAGTCGGTGATCGCGCGCTGGACGCGCACGCTGGCCACCATGTTCGCCGCCGGCGTGCCGCTGGTCGAGGCGCTGGACTCGGTGGGAGGAGCATCGGGCAATTCCGTCTACGCCATGGCGACCGAGAGGATCCAGATGGAAGTCTCCACCGGAACCAGCCTGACGGTGGCGATGACCAATTCCAACGTCTTTCCGACCATGGTGCTGCAGATGTGCGCCATCGGCGAAGAGTCGGGGTCTCTGGACCATATGCTGGGCAAGGCGGCCGACTTCTACGAAGCCGAGGTCGACGACATGGTCGCCGGACTGTCGAGCCTGATGGAGCCGATCATCATCGTGTTCCTGGGCGGGCTGATCGGCGGGATCGTGATCTCCATGTACCTGCCCATCTTCAAGCTCGGCCAGGTGGTATAGCGCTCCGATGCTTGTCTCGCCCCTGATCGATGCCGGCCTGGCCGGCGTACTCGGACTGCTCGTGGGCAGCTTCCTGAACGTCGTGATCTACCGGCTGCCCCAGATGCTGGAGCGGCAATGGGCGGCCGAATGCGCCGAGCTCGCGGGCAAGCCCGTGGAAGAAGCTCCACCGTTCAACCTGGTCAGTCCCCGCTCACGGTGCCGGCAATGCGGGCACCTGATTCGCTGGTACGAAAACGTGCCGATCCTGAGTTACTTGCTGCTGCGCGGCAAGTGCTCGGCCTGCGGCGCCGCGATCGGCTTGCGCTACCCCCTGGTGGAGTTCGCCACTGCAGCCCTGTTCTTCCTGTCGGTCTGGCACTGGGGTGCCACGCCGGCCGGGGCAGCATGGTGCGGGTTTTCCGCGGCCATCGTGGCCCTGGCGTTGATCGACTGGGATACGACCTTGTTGCCGGACGACATCACCTTGCCGCTGCTGTGGGCGGGCTTGATCGTCGCCGCCTTGCGTTGGACGGACGTCACCCTGCCGCAGGCGCTGTGGGGAGCGGTGGCGGGCTACCTCTCCTTGTGGCTGATCTACCAGGGTTTCAAGCTCCTGACCGGCAAGGAAGGCATGGGGTACGGGGACTTCAAGCTGTTTGCGGCGCTGGGAGCCTGGTTCGGGTGGACCGCGCTCATTCCGATCATCCTGATGGCTTCGATCATCGGGGCCGTAGTCGGCATCGCGATGAAATTTTCCAGCGGCTTGCGCGAAGGCGGCTACGTGCCGTTCGGCCCATTCCTGGCCGGCGCCGGGCTCACCGCCATGATCTTCGGCCCGGGCGCGATCCTGGGCGTCATCGGGTTGTAGATGGCGCTGCGCGTCGGCCTGACGGGCGGCATCGGCAGCGGCAAGAGCACCGTGCTGCAGATGCTGGCGCAGCTGGGCGCGGCAGCGATCGACGCCGACGCGATTTCACGCGGCACCACGGCAGCCGGGGGCGCCGCGATTGCCGCGATCGCCGAGCGCTTCGGCAGCGACTTCATCACGCCCGAAGGCGCGCTCGATCGCGACCGCATGCGCGAGCGTGCTTATGCAGATCCGCTCGCACGCAGGCAACTGGAGGAGATCATCCACCCGCTGGTGAGCAGCGAAAGCGCGCGCCAGGTCCGCGTCGCGCTGCAGGCCGGTATCCGCTGCATCGTGTTCGACATTCCGTTGCTGGTCGAATCGGGTCGCTGGCAATCGCAGGTGGACCGGGTGCTGGTGGTGGACTGCTCACCCCAAACGCAGGTCGAGCGGGTCGTCGCCCGCAGCGGCCTGAAGGCGGACGAGGTGCGCGCCATCATCGCGGTTCAGGCCAGCCGCGAGAAGCGGCTCGCCGCTGCGGACCTCGTCATCTGCAACGAGGGCCTTTCGATCGACCAGCTGCGTGACAAGGTGGTACAGGCAGCGCGTCGCTTCGGGCTATGATTGGTCGCTTTGCCGAAGAGAGCCCAGGGCCTGTTGACAGCGTGATCCTCTACGAATACCCCTTCAACGAACGCATTCGCACCTACCTGCGCCTGGAGCACCTGTTCCGCCGCCTTGGGGAGCTGGTCCCGCGTTCGCACCCGATCGATCATCACTACGCACTCGCCACGATTTTCGAAGTCATGGATGTGGCGTCGCGCGCGGACCTGAAGTCCGATGCGATGAAGGACCTGGAAAAACAGAAAAACCTCCTCAACAGTTATCGCGGCAATCCAGCCATTGCCGAAACGGTGCTGGACGAGGTCGTCGGCAAACTCGAACGATGCTTCTCGGCCCTGAACCTGCTGCCGGGCAAGGCAGGCCAATCGTTGACGGACAACGAATGGCTCATGAGCATCCGCAGCCGGGTCGGCATTCCGGGGGGCACCTGCGAATTCGACCTGCCGGCGTACTACGCCTGGCAACACCGTGACGCTCGCAGGCGCCAGGCCGACCTCGAACGCTGGGCGAGCACGTTCGGGCCCGTGGCGGAGTCGATCCATTTATTGCTCAAACTGCTGCGCGACTCCGGGACGCCGCAAAAAGTCATGGCCAGCCATGGCCAGCTGCAGCAGACGCTGCCGCAGGGTCGCACCTTCCAGCTGCTGCGACTGCGGCTGGACCCAGCCCTCGGACTGGTACCTGAGATCAGCGGCAACCGCTTGATGATCTCGGTGCGCCTGATGCGCCAGGAAGCGGCTGACCGCCTGCAGGCGAGCAACGACAACGCCCAGTTCGAACTCACTCTCTGCTCCTGAAGGTTCGACATGGCCAGGCAGGACCCACCCAGCGATGCGAAGCCACGCCTCGTGCGCTGCCCGGCCTGCGGCGGCGAAAGCGTCTACGCGCCGACCAATCCCTATCGCCCATTTTGTTCTGAGCGCTGCAAGAACATGGATCTGGGGGCATGGGCGAGCGAGCATTTCCGCGTGCCGGAGAAGCCGCCGCGCGAGGAAGACTGAAAGCCGGCACCCATTGGGTGTTCGACGCACCACCGATCAGCGATGGGTGGCGCCGGTGAATCCGCGCTCCCTGGCGAACCACTGAAGCACCGGCACCGTCCCCGGCAATACCGGTGCCACCTGCACCGGCAGGTCCTGCCACGCGAAGGACTGCCCTTCATGCATGTGCAGCTGGCCGCTCCAATGGAAGACCTTGCAGAAATTCAGCCGGACCAGTGCATGCGGATAGTCGATCCGCTCGATACGCCAGGGATGGACAGCGCCGATGACCAAGCCGATTTCCTCGAGCAGCTCGCGCCGCAACGCCTGCTCGACTGTCTCGCCCGGTTCCACCTTGCCGCCGGGAAACTCCCAATAGCCTTCGTAAACCTTGCCCGGCGGGCGCGACGTCAGCAGGAAGGCGCCGTCCGCGCGGATCAGCACGCCCACGGCAACTTCGACTTCCTTGCGATCAGGGCCGCCTTCGCGCGGGCGGTCGCCGTCGGCAATGAGCGGGTCCGCCGCCGTTCGCTTCATGCGCCGTGGCGGCCCGCATAGTCGCGCGCGAACTGGTAGGCCACCCGGCCGCTGCGCGAGCCGCGCTCCAGCGCCCAGACCAGGGCCTCGGGCCGGGCCGCTTCGATCGCGCGCCCGTTCACGCCAAACCAGGTCAGCCATTGCGCCGCAATCGCCAGGTACTCGTCCTGGTTGAACGGATAGAAGCTCACCCAAAGCCCAAACCGTTCGGACAGCGAGATCTTCTCTTCCACGACCTCGCCCGGATGGACCTCGCCATCGGGCGTATGCGTGTAGCTCAGGTTTTCCTTCATGTATTCGGGCAGCAGGTGGCGCCGGTTGCTGGTCGCGTAGATCAGCACATTCGGTGTGGCCGCGGCCACCGAGCCATCGAGAATCGACTTCAGTGCCTTGAATCCGGGCTCGCCCTCCTCGAAGCTGAGGTCATCGCAAAACACGATGAATTTCTCGGGCCGCGCAGCGACCACGTCCACGATGTCCGGCAAATCGACCATGTCCGCCTTGTCGACTTCGATCAGCCGCAGCCCCTGCCCCGCGTATTCGTTCAGGCAGGCCTTGATCAGCGAGGACTTGCCGGTGCCGCGGGCGCCGGTCAGCAGCACGTTGTTGGCAGGCTGCCCATGGACGAACTGCACCGTGTTGCGCTGGATCCTTTCCTTCTGGGCTTCGATTTCCTTCAAGTCCTCCAGCCGGATCGCGGCCAGGTGGCGCACCGGCTCCAGCACGCCGTGACCCGAAGAGCGCTTGCGGTATCGCCAGGCGGTCGCGGCGCTCCAGTCGGGTGAGGACAGCGGCTGCGGCAGGATGGATTCGATGCGCGACAGCAATTGCCCCGCGCGCTCGATCAGCTGCTCGAATTTTTCATTCAATCTCTTTCCTCTCAGGCTGCTTTCACCCTCGCCCCTGGGAGAGGGGCGGGATGAGTGCTACGAACGGTAGTCGGCGTTGATGCTCACGTATTCGTGGCTCAGGTCGCAGGTCCAGACCGTGTCGGCCGCACTCCCCCGGCCCAGCCCCACCCGCACGGTGATTTCGGTTTGCTTCATGACGCGCTGGCCGTCCTCCTCCCGGTAATGCGGATTGCGGCCGCCCTTCACCGCCACATGCACATCATCCAGGTACAAATCGATCCGCGTCTGATCCAGATCGTCGATGCCGGCATAGCCCACCGCGGCCAGGATACGCCCCAGATTGGGGTCGCTGGCGAAGAAAGCCGTTTTGACCAACGGAGAATGGGCGATCGCGTAGGCCACCTGGCGGCACTCCTGCGCGCTCTTGCCGCCTTCGACGCGCACCGTGATGAACTTGGTGGCGCCTTCGCCGTCGCGCACGATCGCCTGCGCGAGCCGGCGCGCGGCATCGAGCATGGCTGCTTTCAGCGCCCGGCCCGCGGCGCCGTCCAGCGAAGTGATCGGGGCGTGTGCCGCCTGGTTGGTCGCGATCACCACGAATGAATCATTGGTCGACGTGTCGCCGTCGACCGTCACGCGATTGAACGAGCCTTCGGCCAGCTCCAGTGCAAGCTGCCGCAGCGCGGCCTGGTCGACCCTGGCGTCGCAGGCCAGGAACCCCAGCATGGTCGCCATGTTGGGCCGGATCATGCCGGCGCCCTTGCTGATGCCGGTGATGGTCACCGCAGCGCCGTCGATCGCGACCTGCCGGCTGAAAGCCTTGGGCACCGTGTCGGTGGTCATGATGGCCTGCGCTGCCTGCAGCCAGTGGTCCGGGCCGGCATCGGCCAGGGCCGCGGGCAGGCCAGCTTCGATGCGCTCAACCGGCAACGGCTCCATGATCACGCCGGTGGAAAACGGCAGCACCTGCTCGGTCGCAATGTCCAGGTGCCGCGCCAGCGCGGTGCAACTCGCGCGGGCGCGCACCAGCCCGTCCTCGCCGGTGCCGGCATTGGCGTTGCCGGTGTTGATGACCAGCGCGCGGATATCGCCGCGCGTCAGGTGGTCACGGCACACCTGGACCGGCGCCGCGCAGAAGCGGTTTTGCGTGAACACGCCGGCAACCGATGCGCCGGCGTCGATCAACACGACCGCGAGATCCGTCCGGTCGGCTTTGCGGATGCCCGCCTGCGCTACGCCAACGCGAATGCCGGGAACCGGGTGCAGATCGGCGGCCCGGGGCGTGGGCAGATTGACGGCCATTTATGTTGCTCTGGTTGGAATGGTTGAAAGATGCTTGTCAGCCCTGGCGCCAGGGCAAGCCGCGGAAGCGCCAGCCGCCGCGGTGTCCACGCTGGGCATTCTCGTCCGGGTCCCCCTCGAAACCTTCGAGGACGTTGTAGGCCTCGATGCCAAGCTCGCTGGCTCGCCTGGCCGCGGCAATCGAACGCACGCCGCTGCGGCAGAACAGCACGGCCTTTTTGCCCGGAGGGACGGCGGCCTTGATCCCTTCATCGAAGGCCGGGTTCAGCGCCATGCCGGGCCACTGCTTCCAGGGCAGCGGCACCGCACCGGGCACAAAACCAACCCATTCGCGTTCGGCGTCGCTACGCACGTCGACCAGCACCGCCGCGCCTTGCTGCCACCAGTCGAACGCCAGCTGCGGCGCAACGTCGCCGGCATAACCCTCGGCAGGGCGCGGCTGCAGCGGATCTCCCTCCGGCGGCCGGCCGCCGGGGGCGCCGGCGTCGTGCCGCAGTCCCGAGGTCCGGTTGGCCGGCACGGCTTCATGGATGCGCTTCGGTTCGGGCAGGTGCAGCTCGTCCATAGTGGCCTTGAATTCTGCCAGCGTCTTGCCGGCCACGCGCGAGTTGCCGGATTTCTCGGCCCCGATCGTCGAGTGACTGCGCCCCTGGTAGTCGTGGCCCGGCCAGACGGTCGTCGCTTCCGGCAGGGTGAACAGGACTTCTGTCAGGCTGCGGTACATGGCGGCCGCGCTGCCGGACTGGAAATCAGTGCGGCCGCAGCCGTCGATCAGCAGCGTATCGCCAGTGAAGACGTGGTCCCGCCACAGATAGCTCATGCTGCCGGCGGTATGGCCCGGCGTGTGCAGGGCCTTGAGCGATTCGCCGCCGAAGCGCAGCACGTCGCCATGCTTGAGCTGCACCGCCGCGGTGCCGATGCCGCATCCCGCCGGAGCGGCCGTGCGGGCGCCCTCATGTTCCGCCAGCAGGCCGGCGCTGGTGATGTGATCGGCGTGCGCATGAGTTTCCAGCGCCCACACCAGTTTGAGGCCATGCTCGCGCAGCACGGCGAGATCCCGGGTCAGCTGTTCGTCGACCGGATCGATGATCACGGCCTCGCGCGCCGCCTCGTCGAACACCAGGTAGGTATAGCTGCACGACTTCGAATCGAACAGCTGGATCGGTGGCTTCATGGCGTCCTCGTGTCTCGCCATGAGTGTAAGACGCCTCTGGCGCCTCTACACAACCTTCACGCTCAGGTTGGGCAGGCCGTCGATATGCATTTCGATCACGTCGCCGCGCACCACCGGCCCAACGTTTTCCGGCGTGCCGGAATAAATGATGTCGCCAGGGAAAAGCTCGAACGCCTCCGACAACCTGGACACCTGCTCGGCCACCGACCAGATCATCTGGCTGAGATCGGCGTTCTGCTTGAGCTGCCCGTTGACCTTCAACCAGATCGCTCCCTTGGTGAAGTGGCCGATCTGGGCAGCCTTGTGCAGCGCACCCAGCGGCGCCGAGCGGTCGAAGCTCTTGCCGATCTCCCACGGCTTCTTTTCATCGCCCATGGCACGCTGCAAATCGCGCCGGGTCATGTCCAGCCCGAGCGTGTAGCCCCAGACATGCTCCAGCGCATTGGCCACCGGGATGTTGCGCCCGCTCTTGCCGATCGCGGCCACCAGTTCAGCCTCGTAGTGGTAGTTCTTCGTCAGCGGCGGATACGGATGGTCCGGCGTCGTGCCGAGCGCGACGAACTGGATGGCATCGGTGGGCTTCTGGAAAAAGAAGGGCGGCTCACGGTTCGGATCGGACCCCATCTCGCGCGAGTGGGCAGCATAGTTGCGGCCGATGCAATAGATGCGGCGTACCGGAAACATCTCGTCGGAGCCGGCCACGGGGATGTAGGTGGCGGGCACCGCGAATGGCGTGCGTACGGATGCCGTGCCCGCCCCGGTTGCAGCGCAGCCGGCAAGGCCGGTGGCCGCCACCGCTGCCGAGTTTTCGAAGAACCGTCTCCTGTCCATTCGTGTCTCCTTGCTGTCGCAAACATAAGTATCAGCCCTGGTCGCGGAGTCGCCACGATCCTCGGTGAAAACCCTCTTACTGGCGCGGAACCCGGCTGCCAAAGATAGCTTGCTAACGTTTTGAAATCAACCAAGGAGACCCAAAGTGAATAAATCCAGTACCCCTCGCCGCCGCAGCCTGCTCAAGGGCGCCGCGGTCGCCGCGGGAGCCATGACGGCCCCGATGATCGCGACGGCGCAGACCGGTCCCATTTCAATGCGTTGGCAGAGCACCTGGCCATCGAAGGACATATTCCACGAGTACGCCCTGGACTACGCCAAGAAGGTCAACGATATGACCGGCGGCGAACTCAAGATCGAGGTCTTGCCCGCGGGCGCTGTGGTGCCGGCGTTCGGACTGCTGGACGCAGTGTCCAAGGGCACGCTGGATGGTGGACACGGCGTGCTGGGCTATCACTACGGCAAGCAGAATGCGCTGGCTCTATGGAACTCGGGACCCGCATTCGGCATGGATGCCAACATGCTGCTCGCGTGGCACAAGTATGGCGGCGGCAAGGAGCTGCTGGAAAAGCTCTACGCCTCGATCGGCGGCAACGTCGTCTCTTTCCTCTATGGACCGATGGCAACCCAGCCGCTGGGCTGGTTCAAGAAGCCGATCACGAAGACCGCTGATTTCAAGGGCCTGAAGTTCCGTACCAACGGCCTGGCGATCGACCTGTTCACGGCCATGGGCGCGGCGGTCAATGCCCTTCCCGGCGGTGAGATCGTTCCGGCAATGGACCGTGGCCTGCTTGACGGTGCCGAATTCAACAACGCAACGTCCGACCGCATCCTCGGTTTCCCGGACGTCTCCAAGGTGTGCATGCTGCAAAGCTACCATCAAAGTGCCGAGACTTTCGAGATCATGTTCAACAAGCCGAAGTACGACGCTCTGCCTGCGAAGATGAAAGCGATCATTGCCGGCGCAGTGGAAGCCGCGTCCGCTGATATGTCCTGGAAAGCTATAGACCGTTACTCCAAGGATTACATCGAGCTACAGACCAAGGACAAGGTCAAGTTCTACAAGACGCCGGATTCGGTCCTGGCCGACCAGCTCAAGCTGTGGGACGCAATCATCGAGAAGAAGTCGGCCGAGAATGCCCTGTTCAAGGAGATCGTCGCTTCGCAAAAAGCATTCGCCGAGCGGACCGTGAAGTGGGACCAGGACACTTATGTCAGCCGTCGCATGGCGGTGAGCCATTTCTTCGGCGCCAAGCCCGCCGCGCCCAAGAAGGCTTGACGCGGTTTCAGGATCACAATCGGCCATCCGGCAGGGTCCGGGTGGCTTTTTTTTGGGCAGGAGAAGAAATGCAGAAATTGCTCCTTTCAATTGATCGGGTCAGCACCTTCGTCGGTCAGTTTTTTTCCTGGTTGATCGTGGCACTCACCGTCATGATTTCGTGGGAAGTGTTCTCGCGCTATGCGCTGGACAATCCGCACTCGTGGGCTTTCGACGTGATGATCATCATGTACGGCACCCTGTTTATGATGGCGGGCGCCTACACGCTGGCCAAGGCCGGCCATGTGCGCGGCGACGTCCTGTACGGCTTCTTCACGCCGCGAACGCAGGCGACGATCGATCTGCTCCTGTACATCGTGTTTTTCATTCCAGGGGTGTTTGCGCTTACCTATGCCGGCTATTTCTACGCGGCGGAGTCCTGGGCGATTCGCGAGCACTCGACGATCACGGCCGAGGGGCCGCCCCTTTATCCCTTCAAGACCATGCTGCCGCTGGCCGGCGCTTTCCTGCTGGTACAGGGCATCGTCGAGATCATCCGCTGCGTGATCTGCATCAAGCAGGGAGAGTGGCCGTCCCGCATTGAAGACGTCCAGGAAGTCGACGTGGACAAGCTCAAACAGATGGTGCATGTGAAAGACGAAGACATCGACAAGCTCGACCAGTTCGTGGCGCCGGAAGGGAGCACGAAATGAAGATCCGCAAGGAACTGTGGTTTGGCTACGCGTTGATGGTGATCATCCTTGTCCCGGTCGTCATCTACACGCCCTGGGCGAGCTTCGTCGACGGCCACCTCGACCGGGCCGATCTGGGCGCCCTTGGGCTGCTGATGCTGGCGCTGATCGTGGTGGCCATCATGCTGGGCTTCCCGACCGCGTTCACGCTGATGGGCATGGGTGTCTTCTTCGGCTGGCTCGCCTATCGAAGCGTGAATCCGGCCCTAGCGACCCAGCAGATCCTGGACCTGATGGTGCAGCGCGCCTACTCCGTGATGTCCAACGATGTGCTCATCGCCATTCCACTGTTCGTGTTCATGGGCTACCTGGTCGAGCGAGCCAATCTGATCGAGAAGCTTTTCAAGAGCCTGCATCTGTCCTTGGCGCGGGTGCCTGGCGCGCTGGCCGTGGCGACCATCGTCACCTGCGCAATCTTCGCAACGGCCACCGGCATCGTCGGGGCCGTGGTCACGTTGATGGGCCTGCTCGCACTGCCGGCCATGCTGCGTGCCGGCTACAACATCAAGGTGGCAGCCGGTGCGATCACGGCGGGAGGTTGCCTCGGCATCCTGATCCCACCATCCGTCCTGTTGATCGTCTACGGCGCGACGGCAGGCGTTTCGGTGGTGAAACTGTACGCAGGAGCGTTCTTTCCGGGAATCATGCTCGCCGCCTTGTACGTCGTTTATGTCATCGTTGTGGCCAAGTGGAAGCCGCACCTGGCCCCGCCGCTATCGGCCGCCGAGCGAGTGGTTGTGCTGCCGCCGCTGTCCGAGGCCCTGAGTTCGCGCCGCCGCAATGCGCTCACGGGGCTCTTCGGTGCCCTGAGCGATCCGGCGCTCCCAAGACGCCAGGTCTCAACTCAACTGTTTGTCTCGGTCTTGCCGGCAATTTCCATCGCAGTCATTCTCGTGCTGATGTACGGCGCGGCGACGGCACCGCTTGCTGCGGTCGACACGACCGGATTGGTGCAATCGGGCGGCGCGATCTCGAGCGAGGAAGAAAAAGACAGACCCGCAGAGACCTCGGCCCTTGGTGAACCGCCCCAGGAGGAAGCAGGGCTGGAAGAACCGCCCAAGGAAGGCGACGAGGTCAAGGAGCCACCCGCCGAGCCGGAGCAAGCCGCATCGGCGGCAGCACCCGTGGCGGCAAGCGTCAAGGCCAGCGGCGATGACGTCAAGGCACCGGCGGCCGCGGCGGAGCGGCTGCCGGTACCCCTCTGGTACTGGATCGTGCTGGGCCTGGGCATTGTCAGTCTCGTGGTCGTTTGCTGGATGATGAACTGGCAACGGCTGGAGATCTTCAAGATGCTGCTGGCATCGTTTTTCCCTCTGGCAGTGCTGATCGTCGCGGTGCTCGGCTCCATCGTCTTCGGGTTGGCTACACCGACCGAGGCAGCGGCCGTCGGTGCATTTGGCGGCCTGATACTGGCCGGCATCTATCGCTATGTCGCAGCCAGGCAACGAATGCCAAGCGGCGCTGCGGTGGCGACACTGAAGGACCTCGGCGGCATCATCAAGGAATCCTCGTTCCTCACGGCCAAGACCAGCGCCATGGTGTGCTGGCTGTTCGTCGGCTCGTCGATCTTTTCAGCTTCTTTCGCGCTTCTGGGCGGTCAGGAGATCATCGAGCGCTGGGTGCTTTCGCTCGGCCTCAACACCGTGCAATTCATGTTGCTGAGCCAGTTCATCATCTTCATCCTGGGGTGGCCGCTGGAATGGACGGAGATCATCGTGATCTTCATGCCGATCTTCATTCCTCTGCTGGCCAAGTTCAATGTAGACCCGCTGTTCTTCGGCTTGCTCGTTGCCTTGAACCTGCAGACAGCGTTCCTGTCACCACCGGTGGCGATGGCTGCCTTCTACCTGAAAGGGGTATCGCCGCCGCATATCACCTTGAACCAGATCTTTGCCGGAATGATGCCGTTCATGGGCATCCAGCTCATCGCACTGGGTTTGCTCTATGCGTTTCCGGCGATCGGACTGTGGCTGCCGGGACTGCTCTACAAATGAGGGAATGGCACGCATGAGCGGCCGGCCCGGGCTAGTTGACGTTTACGTAAACGTCAAGTAAGGTAACGGGTTCGATTTACGTGCCTGAAGCCGTGGCTTCGCGCCGGAGACCACCCATGACCGACCTGTCCGCCGAATTCAAGGCGCTCGCGAATTACCGTCCCACCCACAAGGTGCGTTTCGTCACCGCGGCGAGCCTGTTCGATGGCCACGACGCGGCGATCAACATCATGCGGCGGATCCTGCAGGGCATGGGCGCCGAGGTGATCCACCTGGGCCACAACCGCAGCGTGGACGATGTCGTTACCGCCGCGCTGCAGGAGGACGTGCAGGGCATCGCCATCAGTTCCTACCAGGGCGGCCACCTGGAGTACTTCAAGTACATGGTGGACCTGCTCAAGTCGCGCGGCGGCGAGCATATCCAGGTGTTCGGCGGCGGCGGCGGCGTGATTGTCCCGCCGGAAATCCGCGAGCTGCAGGCCTATGGCGTGGCCCGCATCTTCAGTCCCGAGGACGGACAGCGCATGGGCCTGGCGGGAATGATCGGCGAGATGGTGATGCGCTGCGACAAGGACCTGAGTGCCTATGCGCCCAAGGAAGTGAAGGCCATCCAGGGTCATGGCGAGATGAACTGGCGGGCACTGGCGCAGCTGATCACCGCGCTGGAGAACGGCAAGGCGGACGCCGGGCTGATGGGAGATGTGAAGAGTGCTGCGGCGGCCAGCCGCATTCCGGTCGTCGGCATCACCGGCACCGGCGGCGCGGGCAAGTCGTCGCTGACCGACGAGCTGGTCCGAAGACTGCGCCTGGACCAGGAGGACAGCCTGCGCGTGGCAGTGATCTCGATCGACCCGTCGCGCCGCAAGAGCGGAGGCGCGCTGCTGGGCGACCGCATCCGCATGAACGCGATCGGCCCTTGGAGCCAGGGACCGCGCGTCTTCATGCGCAGCCTGGCGACGCGCGATTTCGGCAGCGAAATCTCCGCGGCACTACCGGACGTCATCGCCGCGTCCCGGGCCGCCGGCTTCGATCTGGTCATCGTGGAAACTTCCGGTATCGGCCAGGGCGATGCGGCGATCGTGCCGCTGGTGGACATTCCGGTGTATGTGATGACGCCTGAATTCGGCGCCGCCAGCCAGCTCGAGAAGATCGACATGCTCGACTTCGCCGAGTTCGTCGCCATCAACAAGTTCGACCGCAAGGGCTCGCTCGATGCGCTCCGCGACGTCGCCAAGCAGGTTCAGCGCAACAAGGAGGCCTTTGGCCGGAATCCCGGCGAGATGCCGGTGTTCGGCACCATGGCCGCGCGCTTCAACGACGATGGCGTGACGGCGCTGTACCAGGCGCTGAAGCCGCGGCTGGCGCAGCTGGGCCTGCCGCTGAAGGACGGCATCCTGCCGATCGTGGCGGGGCGTCACAGCACCAACCAGACGCCGGTGATTCCCCCGGGGCGAACGCGCTATCTGGCCGAAATCAGCGACACCGTGCGCGGCTACAAGAAGCTCGCGCGCGAGCAGGCCGTACTGGCTCGTGAGATCCAGCAGCTGCGAGAAGCCGCCCGCATGCTGCAGGAAGACGATGCCCAGCGTGACGGCGCCAGAAAGACGGTGCTGCGGCTGGCCGATGAGCGCGAGGAGACGCAGGACCCGGCGGCCCGCAAGCTGCTGGCCCAGTGGCCGCAAATGCGCAAGGCCTACGCCGGCGACGAGTACGTGGTCAAGATCCGCGACAAGGAACTTCGCACGGCCCTGACCACCAAATCGCTTTCCGGCACGACGATTCGAAAGGTCTGCCTGCCGCAATACGAAGACCACGGCGAAATCCTCAAGTGGCTGATGCTCGACAACGTGCCGGGCAGCTATCCCTACAGCGCCGGCTCCTTTGCGTTCAAGCGCGAGAACGAGGACCCGACCCGCATGTTCGCCGGCGAAGGCGATCCCTTCCGCACCAACCGGCGCTTCAAGCTGCTGTCCGAGGGCCTGCCTGCCAAGCGCTTGTCCACCGCCTTCGATTCGGTCACGCTGTACGGCAACGACCCGGACCCGCGTCCCGACATCTACGGCAAGGTGGGCAACTCGGGCGTGTCGATCGCGACGCTGGACGACATGAAGGTGCTGTACTCCGGCTTCGACCTGTGCTCACCCGAAACGTCGGTTTCGATGACCATCAACGGCCCGGCGCCGACCATCCTGGCGATGTTCATGAACACCGCGATCGACCAGAACCTGGACAAGTTCAAGGCCGACAACGGCCGCGAACCGACCGACACTGAAGCCGCCAAGATCCGCGAATGGGTGCTGGCCAATGTGCGCGGCACGGTGCAGGCCGACATCCTGAAGGAAGACCAGGGCCAGAACACCTGCATCTTCTCCACCGAGTTCAGCCTCAAGGTGATGGGCGACATCGCCGAGTATTTCGTGCACCACAACGTGCGCAATTTCTACTCGGTCTCGATTTCCGGCTATCACATCGCCGAAGCCGGCGCCAACCCGATCAGCCAGCTCGCCTTCACGCTGTCCAACGGCTTCACGCTGGTGGAGGCGTACCTGGCGCGCGGCATGCACATCGACGACTTCGCGCCCAACCTGTCGTTCTTCTTCTCCAACGGCATGGACCCGGAGTACACCGTGATGGGCCGGGTGGCGCGGCGCATCTGGGCGGTGGCGATGAAGGAAAAGTACGGCGCCAACGAGCGCAGCCAGAAACTGAAGTACCACATCCAGACTTCCGGGCGCAGCCTGCACGCGCAGGAGATCCAGTTCAACGACATCCGCACCACCCTGCAGGCGCTGATCGCGATCTACGACAACTGCAACTCGCTGCACACCAACGCCTTCGACGAGGCGATCACGACCCCGACCGAAGACAGCGTGCGGCGCGCGATGGCGATCCAGATGATCATCAACCGCGAGTGGGGCCTGGCGAAGAATGAGAACCCGAACCAGGGCGCCTTCGTTATCGAGGAGCTGACCGAACTGCTGGAGGAGGCGGTACTGGCCGAGTTCGAGCGAATCGCCGAGCGCGGTGGCGTGCTCGGCGCCATGGAGACTGGCTACCAGCGCGGCCGCATCCAGGACGAATCGCTGCACTACGAGATGCTCAAGCACACCGGCGAGCTGCCGATCGTCGGCGTCAATACTTTCCGCAACCCGCACGGCGACGCGGTCCACGACAAGCTCGAGCTGGCGCGTTCGACCGAAGAGGAGAAGCAAAGCCAGCTCAAGCGGCTGCAGGACTTCCAGGCGCGCAACGCCAGGAAGGCGCCCGCCATGCTGCGGCGGTTGCAGCAGGCGGTGATCGAAAACCGCAACGTCTTCGGCGTATTGATGGAGGCCGTGCGCTTCTGCTCGCTCGGCCAGATCACCAACGCGCTCTTCGAGGTCGGCGGGCAGTACCGGCGCAACATGTGACTGCCATGGGAGAGGAAACGGCCATCACCTACCGCGGCGCCATCTATCCCTGGCACTGCGACCATGTCGGCCACATGAACGTCATGTGGTACGTGGGCAAGTTCGACGAAGCCACCTGGAACCTGTTCCACCGGGTAGGCATCACCGCGGCCTACCTGCGCGACAACCAGCGCGGCATGGCGGCCGTGGACCAGCACATCCAATACAAACGCGAGCTCATGGCCGGCGATGTCGTCACGGTCCGTTCGGAGTTGCTCGAGTTGCACGAGCGGAAAATCCGTTTCCGCCACGAAATGCGCAACGGCACCGGCGAGGTTGCGGCCGTGACCACGATCCTGGGCCTTCACATCGACACTCACGCCCGCAAATCATGCCCATTCCCACCCGAGCTGCTGGAGCGGGCGCGCGCACTGGTCGCCAAAGCGTAATATCGCCACCCAGGACCTCGGACGGCTTCGGCGGCACGGCATGCCAGGCTTGTTTTTTCCTATGACAACCCAGCTCATCAGTCCAAAGTTCGCGCTTGATGAAAAAGGAGGTGCTCGGCTGGCGCCATCACGCAAAACTACCTAGGGCTTTACCCGCTATCGCGGTGCAGCATCGGTCCCTAGCATTCGCGATGCCCGTTGCGCCGCGCCGGCCCGTGCCACATACCCGCAGGAGCCGATTCTTTGGCAGGTGATTTCATTCTCGAGACGAAAGGCTTGACCAAGGAGTTCAAGGGATTCGTCGCGGTCAATAACGTGGACCTGAAGGTGCGGCGCGGCCATATCCACGCGCTGATCGGCCCCAACGGCGCCGGCAAGACGACTTTTTTCAACCTGCTGACCAAGTTCCTGCCACCGACCAGAGGGACGATCACTTATCAGGGCGCGGACATCACCAACGAAAAACCGGCTCAGACCGCCCGCCGCGGCATCGTGCGCTCGTTCCAGATTTCGGCGGTTTTCCCGCACATGACAGTGCTCGAGAACGTCCGTGCCGCCCTGCAACGCAGCCTGAACAATTCCTTCGCGTTCTGGAAACCCGAGAAGTCCCTGTTTGCGCTGCATGAGCGCGCCCGCGAACTGCTGGCTGCGGTCGACCTGCAGGCATTCGAAGACGAGCTGACGGTCAATTTGCCTTACGGCCGCAAGCGCGCGCTGGAGCTGGCCACGACGATGGCGCTGGAGCCGGACCTCATGCTGCTGGACGAGCCGACCCAAGGCATGGGACATGAGGACGTGCATCGCGTCACCGAACTGATCAGGAAAGTCTCGGCGGGGCGCACCATCCTGATGGTCGAACACAACATGAACGTCGTGGCGTCGATCGCCAATCGCATCACGGTGCTGCAGCGCGGCGCCATCATCGCGGACGGTCCGTATGCCGAGGTATCGGCCAATCCGCTGGTGATCGAGGCTTACATGGGCACGGCCGACACGGCATTGCAGGGGACCCACTGATGTCCGCGGAACTGCTCGCGCTGGAAGGACTCAACGCCTGGTACGGCGAATCGCACATCCTGCACGGGGTGGACCTCTCGGTCAGCGAAGGCGAGGTAGTGTGCCTGCTGGGCCGCAACGGCGCGGGGCGAACCACCACGTTGCGCGCAATCCTGGGTCTGACCGGGTCGCGGAAAGGCTCGATCCGCATCAGGGGCGAGGAATCGATCAAGCTGGCGCCGCACAAGATTGCCAAGCTCGGCGTCGGCTACTGCCCGGAGGAGCGCGGCATTTTCGCGAGCCTGTCGGCCGAGGAAAACCTGATGCTGCCGCCGGTCATTGCCCAGGGCGGAATGAGCGTGGCCGATATCTACCGGATGTTTCCCAACCTCGAGGAACGCGCCCACAGCCAGGGCACGCGGCTGTCCGGCGGCGAGCAGCAGATGCTAGCCGTAGCGCGGATCCTGCGCACCGGCGCTCGCCTGCTCCTGCTCGACGAGATATCGGAAGGGCTGGCACCCGTTATCGTGCAAAAGCTCGCCGAGATGATCCGCACACTCAAGGCCAAGGGCTACACCATCGTACTGGTCGAGCAGAACTTCCGCTTTGCCGCACCACTGGCCGACCGCTTCTACATAATGGAGCACGGCCGCATCGTCAAGCAGTTCGCCCAGGCCGAACTCGCCGGCAGCACGGCGATGCTGAAGGAATACCTCGGCGTCTAAGCCGTTCAATTTTCTATAGAAGGAGAACATCAAAGTGAAACTCAGCAAATCCATCGCCGCATGCGCTCTCGCCTTTGGCACGCTGGCGGCCGTTTCGCCGGCGCAAGCGCAGATTTCAGGCGACGTGATCCGCATCGGAATCATCACGGACATGTCCAGCGTGTATGCCGACCTGGACGGCCAGGGTGGTGTGGAAGCCATCAGGATGGCCATCGCGGACATGGGCGGCGCCATCAACGGCAAGAAGATCGAGGTGTTGTCGGCGGACCACCAGAACAAGCCGGACGTGGCAGCGACCAAGGCCCGCGAATGGTTCGACACGCAGGGACTGGACATGCTGATCGGCGGCACCAACTCCGGCACCGCCCTGGCCATGTCCAAGGTGGCCGCCGAGAAGAAGAAGCCTTTCATCGTCGTCGGTGCAGCTACTTCGGCGCTCACCAATGACCAGTGCACGCCCTACACCGTGCATTGGGCCTATGACACGGTTGCGCTGGCCAAGGGCACTGGCAACGCGGTCGTCAAGCAAGGCGGCAAGACGTGGTTCTTCCTCACGGCTGACTATGCATTCGGCAAGCAGCTGCAGGCCGATACCTCGAAGGTGGTCGAAGCATCGGGCGGCAAAGTGGTCGGCTCGGTGAACGCGCCGCTGAACGCCAGCGATTTTTCGTCCTTCCTGTTGCAAGCCCAGGGCAGCAAGGCGCAGATCCTGGGGCTGGCCAATGCAGGCGGCGACACGATCAACTCGATCAAGGCGGCCAACGAATTCGGCATCACCAAGACGATGAAGCTCGCCGGCCTGCTGGTGTTCATCAACGACATCCACTCGCTGGGCCTGAAGGCCACCCAGGGCATGTACCTGACGGACAGCTGGTACTGGAACCAGAACGCCGAAACCCGGGCCTGGAGCCGCCGGTTTTTCGACAAGATGAAGCGCATGCCGTCCTCGCTGCAGGCCGCCGACTACTCGACCGCCATCAATTACCTCAACGCGGTGAAGGCAACTGGCAGTGACGACGCCGACAAGGTCCTGGCGCAAATGCGCAAGACCAAGATCAACGACGTTTTCGCGAAGAACGGCTTCATCCGCGCCGATGGCCGCATGGTCCACGACATGTACCTGATGCAGGTAAAGTCACCGGACAAGTCCACGGAACCCTGGGACTACTACAACGTGATGCAGGTGTTCAAGGGCGAGGAAGCCTGGACCACCAAGGCCGAGAGCAAGTGCGCCGCCTGGAAATGAGGGACTAGGGACCAGGGGCTCGGGACTAGGGACTAGGCAAACAGCCCCGGTCCCGGCACCCAACCCTAACCCCAACCCCTAGCCCAATCCATGCCCGAAATCTTCGGCATTCCCATCCAGGCCTTTCTCGGCCAGCTGGTGCTTGGCCTGGTCAATGGCGCGTTCTACGCCATGCTCAGCCTGGGGCTCGCCGTCATCTTCGGCCTGCTGGACATCGTGAACTTCGCGCATGGCGCGCTGTATATGGTGGGCGCGTTCGCCGCCTACATCATGCTGGACAAATGGGGCATCAATTACTGGGCTGCTCTCGTGCTGGCGCCATTGGTGGTGGGCATCCTGGGTGTCGTCATCGAACGGGCCTTTCTCAAGCGGCTGTACGGCCTGGATCCGCTGTACGGCCTGCTGCTGACGTTCGGGCTGTCGCTGATCCTGGAAGGCATCTTCCGCGACCAGTACGGCGTGTCCGGGCAGTCGTATCCGGTGCCCGAAGCGCTTGCCGGCGCAACCAATCTGGGCTTCATGGTGCTGCCCAACTACCGGGCCTGGGTGGTGCTGGCTTCGGTGGCCGTGTGCCTGGGCACCTGGTTCCTGATCGAACGCACGCGCCTGGGCGCGTACCTGCGCGCCGGCACCGAGAACGCCAAGCTAGTCCAGGCCTTCGGCGTGAACGTGCCGCTGATGGTCATGCTCACCTATGGCGCCGGCGCGGCGCTGGCCGCCCTGGCGGGCGTGCTGGCCGCGCCCGTGATCCAGGTGACTCCCCTCATGGGCACCAACCTCATCATCGTGGTCTTCGCCGTGGTGGTGATCGGTGGCATGGGCTCGATCCTCGGATCCGTGGTAACCGGCCTCGGGCTGGGCGTCATCGAAGGCTTTACCCGCGTGTTCTATCCCGAGGCATCGAACGTCGTGGTATTCGTCATCATGGTGATCGTGCTGATGGTGCGGCCGGCCGGATTGTTCGGCAAGGAGGCCTGAAATGTCGTCGCGGCCCGAGACCTTGACACAAACGCCGAGTCAGCCGGCTCAGGCGCCCGCTGCCAGGGGCGCTGGCGCGATGAGCCCAACCACCCGTTTGACTTATCTCGCGCTGCTCGCGCTGGCGTTGCTGGCGCCGGTGATCGGCCTGTACCCGGTGTTCGTGATGAAGCTGCTGTGCTTCGCCCTGTTCGCCTGCGCCTTCAATCTGCTGCTCGGCTTCACCGGCCTGCTTTCGTTCGGACACGCGGCATTCTTCGGCAGCGCCGCGTACGTGGCCGGCTGGTTCATCAAGAACATGGGATGGACACCTGAACTCGGCATTGCGGTCGGCGTGGTGGCCGCCGCGGCGTTGGGCCTGGTGTTCGGATTGGTCGCCATCCGGCGCCAGGGCATCTACTTCGCGATGGTCACACTGGCGCTGGCCCAGATGGTGTTCTTCGTGTGCCTGCAGCTGCCGCACACCGGGGGCGAAGACGGCTTGCAGGGAGTGCCGCGCGGCAACCTGTTCGGCCTGCTGCCGCTCGCATCGGATACGACGATGTATTACGTCGTGCTGGCCGTTTTCGTCGCATGTTTCCTCGGCATCCTGCGCATCGTCACCTCGCCATTCGGCCAGGTGCTCAAGATGATCCGGGAAAACGAGCCGCGCGCCGTGTCGTTGGGCTACGAGGTGGACCGCTACAAGCTGCTGGCTTTCGTCCTGTCGGCCGCGTTGGCCGGGCTCGCCGGCTCGCTGAAAACATTGGTGATGGGTTTCGCATCGCTGACCGACGTGCACTGGTCGATGTCGGGAGAGGTCATCCTCATGAGCCTGCTGGGCGGCGTAGGCACCTTCTTCGGCCCGGTGTTCGGCGCGGGCATCGTGGTAGCGCTGCAGGACAACCTGGCCGACAAGGTCGGCGCCTGGGTCAACGTGATCATCGGCGCGATCTTCGTGGTCTGCGTGCTTGCGTTCCGCAAGGGCGTGGTCGGTGAGCTCGGTGCCCTGCTGCAACGGCGCCGGGCGAAGAGGCCGTAGGAGCCTGCGCGCAGGCTCCTCAGTCGCCCCGGTATCTCCAGACTGCGATCAGCGCCTTGGTCTTTTGCCAGGTAGTCAATCGATCGTCCGACAGCGAATCGAGAAAGTCCGACAGGCCTTTGGACTTGGCCATGGTGTAGAAGGTCAGGAAGATGGTGGGAACGAGCACCACCATAAACAACAGGATCTTGCGGCCCGGCGACGCGTCGGCCTCGGCAATGAGGTTCATGCCCAGGAAGCCCGTCGTCACGGTGCCGATCAGCCCGAAGATGGTGACCACGGTGAGCCGAACGATCGTGTTGGCCTGGCGCCGCAGGCTGTCCGCGTCCAGGTAGGTGTTCATGTCGTGGATGCGCTCCTTCACCTCGGCGTACAGCGCATCGAGGTCCAGGTGCTGTGAACACAGGTGCCAGAGTGCCTTGACCTGTGCCTGGTCGGAGATTTCATGGAACCAGTAGCGGTGCGTGAAGCGCAGGAACGCCTCGAAGCTGCCGCGGATGGCGCGCTTGAAGCGGCGCACGCTGGCCGGGTTGCCGATCTCAAGGTCGCGCAGCGCTTCGACCAGCCGGTCCGAGAACATCAGCAGCGCCGCCTTCTGGAAATGCGCGATCAGGAACAGCAGGAAGTGCTGGTGCCGGAATTGCGCCAGCACCCCGCGGTCCCGGCAGCCGTAGAACTGCGATGCGGCATCGCCGATGACAACCAGTGAATGGCCGCTGCAAAGGTAGCGGGTGTTGGGGGCGGGCCCGACCTCGGCCCAGAACCGGTCATAGCAGAAGCGCTGTTCGAAGTCCTGCAGGAATTGCTCCGCGTAAGGCAGCGTGGCGGCTTCGGCGCCGCCGGCGCCGGTCACCAGGCCCAGGCGGGCGAAGTCGGCACGGGTCAGCGCCCGCGGATTGTCCACCGCAAGGTACCCCATCAGCGGCATGCGGTAGTACTCGATCTGGCGGTAGCGCAGCGGCCCCGCGTCACCGGAATGGTCGCTCACCAGGGGCTGCAGCATGAAAGCCCAATGCGCGGCAATTCGCGGCGCCCGATGCTTGCAGACGTGCGACAGGAACAGTTCGCGCTCCTGTGCATCGGACCGCGCCAGCACCCGGCCGTCCACGGCCAGCCATTCCACGCTCGCCATGCAGTGCTGGGGCTGGCCATCATCGGTCCACCCGCCGGGATAGGCGCGGCCGAACCGGTACAGCAGTTCCTGCGCCTGGGCCAGCGACAGCTCATCGGCGCTGATTTCGAGGTTCAGCAGCACGAGGTCGACGTCGAAGAAGAAGTAGAGATCGGCATGGACGATGTCCAGGACCAGTGGCGTGTCCGCGGGGCGGGCCGCCATGCGGACACGGGCGACGTCGCTACGCCGGAACACGCGCATGGGCGAGCCGTGGTCGCGATCGCCATCTTGCCGCCGCGACCTGCCCTCACCATAGAGGAAGCGCTGGACATAAGGCAGGAACGCCGTGAACTCCTGGTAGTGCCGCTCGTGAAAGTTCTCGCGGTCGCCGGTGTACTCGTCCACGACTTCGCGCCACGGCGAGCCCTCGCCCATGTCGCGCAGGACCTCCCATGGGGCCTTGCGCTGGCCCGCCACCGGCACCAGCCGCAGGGGCCACAAGAGAACCTGCCGCAAATGTCGCACCGCTGGCATCGGACCGGACTGGGCGTTCACGACTTTCTCCCCACGGCCGCGGGCGGCTTGGACGCCGGCCCGGCACGCTGCTGGAACGGCCAAGCCGGCCCGAGGCTCAAGCGTTCAGGACTTGCGACCCACGGCGGTATAGAGCTCACCGACCGGCACCATCCGGCCATGCAATGGCAGGATGCGGTCGACATTGAGCCCCTGGCGATCGATGTTTTCCACCAGGTTGACGTTGTTGCCGTTGGGCTGCGCCGGCGGCGGCGTACCGGGAGCGCCCGGCGTATATGCGTCCGCTTCGATCAGGATGCGTTCGCGCGGCAGCCACACCATCATGAAGCCCTGGGCGTGAACGCTGCCATCCACCAGCCGGATCTCGACAGTGCGGGAACTGTCGCTGAAAGTACGCCGGTCGCTGACCCCGACCACCGACACTTTCGCACCGGACTTTGCGAGGGCATCCGGATTGATGCTGTTCGGCTGGGCCAATGCGCGTTCGAACCATGCGCGCGCCTGTTCGCTCACTACGAGCGTCGCGCCTTCCGCGGCGGCTGTACGCAAGCCGCCCGAATGGTCGAAGTGGTGGTGCGAATTGACGACATAGCGAATCGGCTTGCCGGGAGCCAACTTCCGCGCCTCCGCCATGACTGCCTGTGCCCGGCCGTCATAGAGCGGGCTTTCCACCAGGATCAGATGGTCCGCCATCTCGATCAGCGCACTGTTGTGCGAGCCGCCCGCGAGGAACCAGACGCCTTCGGCGGCCTTTTCGGAAACCACCCGCTCGGCAAACGAGCTGACAAGGGCTGGCACTTCGATTGCGGCGGGCGCGTTCGGCGCAACGGTCTTGATTTCCAGGTCCATCACCGGGGAGCCGCCCAATTCCTGGCGAATGCGGCTGGGGAACTTGACGCCGCTGTAGTCCCGATAACCCGAATACAGCGTCACGCCTTTCGTATCGCCGAGCACCGGATTCGGCTGGACCGAGTCGACTCGCTCGACCAGGCCGTCAGCGCCGATCCACACGACCGCGCTGAAGCGTCCCGGCACCGTGAATGCAACAAGGCGCTTGTCCCCCTCGCGGCGCAGGCTCGGCTTGTTCTTCAACGCTGCCTTGATGACGCCGTGCGGCGTGGTCCACAGGTCGTGGATACGACCGTCCAGCGCCACCGGCGCGGCAACGGGCGCCGGCCCGACCATGTTCCACGCCGAGGTGCCGCGCACCAAGCCCGTGACGCGCTGTTCGCCGGTGCCCATGAGCGGAAGCGCACCCCCGCCGTTCGGCTCGGCGCGAGTTCTCGCTGAATCCTCCCGCATGGCCGCGTTCTCATAGTCGAGCACGCGCGAATACGAAGTGATGTTGATGCGGGGCCACGCCATGCCGGGCTGATAGGCTTGGCCGAAGGTCGCGCCCGTGCCGCTGCCGGAGTAGCTCAGGGTTTTCAGGCTGCCGCCGCCCATGGCCCGGTCGGCCTCGCGCAGCACGCTTTCGGCATCATCCGTTCGAGAGGCGCAGGAAGCGAGCAGCGCGAGCGCTGCTCCCGCAATAGTCAAACTCCGCAAGCCGCTTTGAAAGGCCATGGTGTTCTCCTTGCTGTTGTGGCGGGGGCTGGATGCTAGCACCACGGCGCTCTCGCCGCCAGCGTGTCATCCAGGTGATTGGCTGCGCGCTGGTCCGGCGATAACCTGCGCCATTCCAAACAAGGAGCAGCAGCAATGAACGACCTCTTCACGCTTGCCGGCCGCACGGCCCTGGTGACCGGCGGCTCGCGCGGGATCGGCAAGATGATCGCGAAGGGCTTCCTGGCACAGGGCGCCCGCGTCTACATCTCGTCGCGCAAGGCCGCGGCCTGCGACGCCACGGCCAGAGAGCTCTCCTCGCTGGGACCGTGCTTCGCACTGCCGGCCGACGTCTCGACAGTTGAAGGAGCCCGTGGCCTGGCCGCCGCGTACACGGCGAAGGAGGGATCGCTCGACATCCTGGTCAACAATGCCGGCGCGGCGTGGGGCGAATCTTTTGACAGCTTTCCGGAGAACGGCTGGGACAAGGTGGTGGACCTGAACCTGAAGTCGCCCTTCTTCCTCACGCAGGCACTTCACGAGGCGCTGCGCACGGCGGGAAAGGGCCGGCCGGCCAAGGTGATCAACATCGCTTCGATCGACGGTGTCTCGGTCAATCCGCAGGAAACCTATTCGTATGCGGCAAGCAAGGCCGGGCTGATCCACTTGACCCGGCGCATGGCGCTGCGCCTGGTGCAGGACAACATCGTCGTGAGCGGCATCGCGCCGGGCGCGTTCGCCTCCGACATGAACCGCCTGGCACGCGATCACGGTGATGAAGTCGCGCTCCGCATACCGGCCGGGCGCATCGGCACCGATGAGGACATGGCCGGCGTGGCGATCTATCTGGCTTCACGCGCGGGGGACTATGTGGTCGGCCATACCATCGTGGTCGACGGCGGCGTTACCCACGCGCGCGGCTGATCGGAAGAATCACCAGCGCAAGGTCAACTCTTCCACTGAGTAGTTCTGCGGCCCGCGGCTGGCGATCTTGATCGCGCCAACCTGATTGCCCAGTTGCGCGCAGCGCACCAGGGGCCAGCCCTGCTCCAGCCCGTACAGCAGCGCGCCGCGCCAGGCGTCGCCGCAGCCCGTCGGGTCGACGATTTCGCGCGGCCGGACCGGCGGCACCAAAGTCTTGTCGCCGCCGATCCACACTTCGCAGCCCTCGCCGCCCAGCGTGACGACCAGGCCCTGCACCCGCCGCGAGATATCGGCGCTGCTCCAACCGGTACGTTCACTCAGCATCTTTCCTTCATAGTCGTTCACTGTCACCCAGGTCGAGGCGTCGATCAAAGCGGCGAGTTCGCTGCCGTCGAACATGGGCAGACCCTGGCCCGGATCGAATACGAACGGAATGCCGACGGCCCGGAACTGCTGCGCGTGCTCGAGCATCGCATCGCGGCCGTCCGGCGAGATGATGCCCAACTTGATATCGGCCCGCGCCTCCACGCGTGTGCGGTGGGCGTGCATCATGGCGCCGGGGTGGAAAGCGGTGATCTGGTTGTTGTCCCGGTCGGTCATGATCATGGCCTGGGCCGTGTATGTCTCGCCCACTTCACGAACGAATTCGGTGCTGATGCCCAGAGCCCGCATGCGATCCAGGTAGCCCGAGCCGTCGCTGCCGACCGTGGCCATGGGCAGCGGGTGGCCGCCGAGCATCTTGAGGCTGTAGGCGATGTTGCCGGCACAACCGCCGAAGTCGCGCCGCAGCGCCGGAACGAGGAATGACACGTTCAGAATGTGCAGCTGGTCGGGCAGGATCTGCTCGGCAAAGCGCCCTTCGAACGTCATGATGGTGTCGAACGCAAGGGAGCCACAGATCACTGCTGCCATGTTGTTGGTCTCTGGTGGGTCAAGGGTAAAACGCGAGCAGCCGGTACCCGGTGACCCGGGCGCCGGCCCCGTCCGCGGGCACGGCCATCGCAAGCGAGCCGGACCATTCCGAGGCCGGGGCTATCACGGCCCGGCCCGGCCCGAGCTCGGCGGGCATGAGAACACGCCGGACCAAGGGCTGGTCCTGCGCGTCGGTGAGCGTCAACTCCAGCGCCGGCATCGCAACCGAAATGCCGGCCTGGTTTTTCAGAGTGACGTTGAGGCGGTAGGCATCGCCGCGCAACTTGTTGAAGGACGAGCTGTCGATGGCGATGGCATCGATCTGGCGGGGCGGGCCGATCCGGCAGCCGAGCGCCGCGCACAGGTTTGCCAGCCAGGGCTGCAGTGCCGGCTGGGCCGCGGCCAGACGATCGCGATCGTGCACGGCAACCTGTAATGCGAGCGTCGCCGCGAGCGCCAGCGCCGCAACGAGCAGCACAGCGCGCACTCCCGGCCGCGCCCAAATCGCATTGCGCCGGGCGTCACGCACAAACGAAACATCGTGCAGTCCGGCTTCATTTTCGGACTGCAGGTCGGAGTCGAGTCCCGAATCGGAATCAGCATCGGACCGCGCCGAACGCGATGGCCGGGCGTCGCTGTCATCGGGGCGCCGGAACTCGAACGGGAGGTCGAGCGGATCCTCCTTCAGGGCTTGGGCTTCCTCGTCGATCTGCCGGGAATCGGGCGCCTCGATCGCGATGCCCTCTTCCAATTCGGTATTCAGCGAAGAATCGAAAGCTTCGGATTCCGGCGCAGCTTCGATCGCGTCGACCTCGACCTTGCTCGCAACGCGCGGCGCGGCAGCCACGTCGGTCGCCACCTCCGTTGGCGGCTGGGCGGCATTTTCCTGCAGATGCGCACTGGCATCGAACACTTCGGCGCACTGGCCGCAGCGCACCCAACCTTCAGAAATCCTGAGCTGGTCGGGAACCACTTTGAACATGGTCCCGCAAGCGGGGCAACGCGTAATCAGGCTCATGAGTGGACAATTGTAGGGTCGCGTGCGGTACCACTAGAACGCGGCGGTCATCAGCACCCAGCCCTCTTCGGTGTCGCCAACTTCGAGCCGGGCATGGGGCCCATAGGCGGCCTTGAGTTCGTCTGCCTGGCGCTCCAGGATGCCGGCCAGCACCAGGGAACCGCCCGGCGCGACCAGCGAGCACAGCAGCGGAGCCAGCACCTTGAGAGGAGTGGCCAGGATGTTCGCCAGCACCAGTTGGTACTGCCCCCCGGCCTGGTGGGGCAGCCCGGCATTGAGATGAACCTTGTTGGCCTGTGCATTGGCCAGCGTCGATGTGACCGCGGCCGCATCGATGTCCACCGCGTCGATGTGCGCCGCGCCGAACCGTGCGGCGCCGATCGCGAGAATGCCGGAGCCGCATCCGTAGTCGAGCACTCGCTGGCGCAGCGGCGGGTGAGCTGCGATCCAGCGCAGGCACATGCGCGTGGTCGGGTGCGTCCCGGTGCCAAAAGCCAGGCCCGGATCAAGGCGGATCACCTGCCGAGCCTGGACCGGAGGTTCGTGCCAGGTCGGCACGATCCAGAACTCGGGCGTGATTGGCACCGGGGCAAACTGCGATTGCGTCAGCCTGACCCAATCCTGGTCGGGCACCGGCGCGATGCCCTGCAGCATGCAGCCGGCAAAGAAGTCTTGCGCCTGGAGCACCTGCGAGGCTTCCCGGGCGGCCGCTTCGTTTGCGAACAGGGCTAGCACGCGCGAGCGCTGCCAGGCCTGATCGGGAGCGGGCATGCCGGGTTCGCCGAACAGTGCCTGTTCCGCGTCGGTGTGCGCGTCCGCATCCTCCACCGAAACGCTCAACGCGTCGAGCACTTCCAGTGCATCGCTGATGGATTCGACCTTGCCCTCGGGACACAGCAGGCTGAGCTCATGCATGGAGGCGGCCGCATCCCCGAATCAACGCTTGTGGTCCGCCAACCACTCTTCCAGGTAGTGAATATTGGTGCCGCCGTCCATGTACTTGGCATCGATCAGCAACTCCCGGTGCAGCGCCATGTTGGTGTTGATGCCCTCCACCACCGTCTCCAGCAACGCAGTGCGCATTCGCGCCAGGGCCTGCTCGCGGGTGTCGCCGTGCACGATGATCTTGCCAATCATCGAGTCGTAGTTGGGCGGTACGAAGTAGTTGGCGTAGACGTGCGAATCGACCCGCACACCGGGCCCGCCCGGAGCGTGCCACATGGTGATGCGCCCCGGAGAAGGAACGAACTTGTATGGATCCTCGGCATTGATTCGGCATTCGATCGCATGGCCGCGCAGCACGATGTCGCGCTGCGTGAATGGCAGCTTCTCGCCGGCCGCCACCATGATCTGCGTCTTGACAACGTCCACGCCGCTGATCATCTCGGTGACGGGATGCTCGACCTGGACGCGGGTGTTCATCTCGATGAAATAGAACTCGCCGTTCTCGTACAGGAACTCGAAAGTGCCCGCGCCGCGGTAACCGATCTTCTTGCAGGCCGCCACGCAGCGCTCACCGATCTTTTCGATCAGCTTGCGCGCAATCCCCGGCGCCGGCGCCTCCTCGATGATCTTCTGGTGCCTGCGCTGCATCGAACAGTCGCGCTCGCCCAGGTAAACGCCGTTCTTGTACTTGTCGGCCAGGATCTGGATTTCGATATGGCGCGGGTTCTGCAGGAACTTCTCGAGATAGACCGCGGGATTGCCGAACGCGGCACCAGCTTCCGCCTTGGTCGTTTGCACCGCATTGATCAGCGCCGCCTCGGTGTGGACCACCCGCATGCCGCGCCCGCCGCCGCCGCCGGCCGCCTTGATGATCACCGGATAGCCGACCGCCTTGGCCATGCGCCGAATCTGGACCGGGTCATCCGGCAGTTCGCCTTCCGAGCCGGGCACACAGGGCACGCCCGCCTTGATCATGGCCTGCTTGGCCGACACCTTGTCGCCCATGATGCGGATCGACTCGGGCGTCGGTCCGATGAACTGGAAGCCGCTTTTTTCCACCCGCTCGGCAAACGATGCGTTTTCCGAAAGAAATCCATAGCCGGGATGGATGGCTTCGGCATCCGTCACCTCGGCCGCCGAAATGATCGCCGGCATGTTGAGGTAGCTTTGGGCCGAAGGCGCCGGCCCGATGCACACGGCCTCCTCGGCCAGTTTGATGTACTTCGCATCGCGGTCGGCCTCGGAGTAGACCATCACCGCCTTGACCCCGAGTTCGCGGCAGGCACGCTGGATGCGTAGCGCGATCTCCCCGCGATTGGCAACAAGAATCTTCTTGAACATCAGGCGACCACGAACAGCGGCTGTCCGTATTCGACGGCTTGACCGTTTTCGCAGAGGATCTGGGTGATGGTGCCACCCTTGTCGGTTTCGATCTCGTTGAGGATCTTCATGGCTTCGATGATGCAGACCGTCTCGCCTTCCTTGACCTGGGCGCCAATCTCGACGAATGGCTTGGCCCCCGGGCTGGCGGAACGGTAGAAGGTCCCGACCATCGGCGACTTGACGATATGGCCGGCCGGCACTTCGGCCGCTACGGGTGCCGGGGGTGACGGCATCGCGGCGGGGCTGACCGGCAGGGCGAGCGCACCGGCAACCGGCACGGGCGCGGATTGGACCAAGCCGGTGCCTTTGACGATGCGGACCTTGCCCTCTGCTTCGGTGATCTCGAGTTCGGATACGTTGGATTCGGACACCAAGTCGATCAAGGTCTTCAGCTTGCGCAAGTCCATATGTTCTCCAACGCCACCGAACTAAAGGAAGGCGAATTTACAGCAAAATACGGGAACTTCCGCGTATTGCCGCGAATTTTTCTTTATTTTCGCAATGGGGGTTGACAATTCGCAGTGCCGGCGCACCGCGGGCGGACGTTTGCGCTGGCTATCCCAGCCGAGCCCACTGATCCAGGTCCGTCGGTTTGACCCGTCCTATTCTACGCTGGAGCACCTGGCCAGAACTGCCCAGGACCACGGTAAAGGGCAGCCCGCCGGCGGCATTGCCCAGCTCCTTGGACAACTCCGCCCCGCCCATTCCGGCCAATCCAACCGGGAAACTGATCGGCGTACGCTCCAGGAAAGTGCGGACGGCACCAGGCTGATCGATGGCCAATCCTATAACTTGCCAGCCTTTAGCGGCATTTTGGCGAAAGAACTGGTCTAGCAGAGGCAATTCATCCACACAGGGCGGGCACCAGGTCGCCCAGAAGTTGACCACCAGCGGTTTGCCACGAAGGGACTGCATCGCGAGTGTCGAACCGGCCGGGGTGTCGAAGCTAAGCGCCCACAATGCCGCCGCCTCCTGCGAGAGCGGCTCAGGACGCCACTTCCACCACGCCAAACCGGCTCCGGCGATTGCCGCAGCGCCGGCCACGCCGGCATACAGCAGGCGACGGCGGCTTCCGGGCAAGCCGGTTTCTGAATTATTCGCGCTCATGTCGGTCCATTCTCCAGCAAGGCCCGCACAGCCGACAAGTCGCCGCGCGGTGCACGTCCTTTGGCGTCGCGTTTCAGCGCGCCGCGCACGTGGTCGTGATCGTAAATCATCAGATGGACACCAACAGGCTCGCCAAGTTCAGCACTGAGACTCGAAAGACTCAACGCTTCCACCGGCAGGCCGTTGAAGCCGGTGATCGTGCGAGCCTCGTAGGCGACGTTCTTTTCGATCAGCGCGATCTCCGCGGATTTCGGATCGTCGCAAAACAGCTGGATATAGATGTCCGACAGCCGCGTCGCCGTGCCATGCCAGACCGCGCCGCCCAGGTAAGGGCGAAACTGTGCCAGCCGCTCCATCCATTCCAGCGCCAGCCAGCGCAGCGCCGCCAGTTCGGCCGGCTGCGTGTCGGCGCAAAACAGGTCAAGGTATTCCCGCACCGCGTCTTCCACCGCCTCATTGTCCGGCAGGGCCGCACGCGCATTCAGGCCAAGCTGCTTGACCGCGCGGCGCTTGGCCGGCCCGTATTCGAGCCCCTCCTCCACCACCATCCGGGCCGCCGCCGCGGCGATCTCCGCTTTCACATCCATGCGGGAGATTCTGCATTGATTGGGAATGGCCGCGCCCTTACAGTGCCCTTGTGCCAGGGCACCAGGAGGCGCGTATGCAAAGCACCATGATGAAGGATCCGCTGTCGCTCAATCATCTGCTCGAGCGTGCGGGCAAGCTGTTCGCCGGCAACGAAATCGTCTCGCGGCTACCCGACAAGACACTGCGGCGGCACAGTTTTGGCCAGTACTACCGCCGTACTCGCGCGCTGGCCTCGGCCCTGCAGGCGTTGGGGCTGAAGCGAGGCGACCGGGTTGCAACGCTGTGCTGGAACCATCACGCGCACCTGGAGTGCTACTTCGGCATCCCGGCCGCCGGCGGCGTGATGCACACGCTGAACCTGCGCCTCGCGCCGGCCGAGATCGGCTGGATCGCGGGCAACGCACAGGACCGGTTCCTGGTGGTCGACGACGTGCTGCTGCCCCTGTACCGGCAATTCGCCGCATTGCATCGGTTCGAAAAAGTCATCGTGTTCCCTTTCTCCGGAGCGCCGGTGCCGGCCGAATTCGCCAACTACGAAGTCTTGCTGGGCGATGCCGATCCGGACGGCTTCCAGTACGCACCGCATGAAGAAGACGACCCGGTCGCCATGTGTTACACCTCGGGCACGACCGGAAGGCCCAAGGGCGTCGTGTATTCCCACCGCTCCACCGTGCTACACACGCTGGTCGCCAGCTTGGGCGACTTCTGGGGCCTGGTCGGCACCGACGTGGTGCTGCCGGTCACGCCGATGTTCCACGCGAACAGCTGGGGCATGCCGTACGGCGCCGTCATGATGGGAGTCAAGCTGGTCTTCCCCGGACCCCACCTGCATCCGGATGACTTGCTGGACCTGATGCAGCAGGAGCCACCTACCCTGGCGCTGGGCGTGCCGACCATCTGGATGAGCCTGATCCAGGCCTTCGACGCGGCCCAGGCACCGGACTCGCCCAACCACGGGCGGTGGAAACTGCCGCGCGGGATGCGATCGCTGGTCGGCGGCGCGGCGGTTCCCGAGGCGTTGATCCGCGCGTTCGACCGGCATGGGATCTGGATTCTGCAAGGCTGGGGCATGACCGAGACTTCGCCGGTGTGCACCATCTCGTATCCGCGCGCGGAACTGCGAGACGCGGATGCCGACGAGCGCTATCGCCGCGCCGCCATGGCCGGCGTGCCGGTGCCGCTGGTGGACCTGCGCGTGCGGGGCGACAGCGGCGGTGACCAGCCGTGGGATGGCAAGAGCGTGGGTGAGATGCAGGTGCGCGGTCCGTTCATCACCGGCAGCTATCACGAGGTGCCGGTGGAAGCGGAGAAATTCACTGCCGACGGCTGGCTTCGCACGGGTGACGTGGCATCCATCGATGCACTCGGTTTCGTGAAGATTTCCGACCGCACCAAGGACCTGGTCAAGTCCGGCGGTGAATGGATCAGTTCGGTCGACCTGGAGAACGCCATCATGGCGCATCCCGCCGTGGCGGAGGCCGCGGTAATCGCAGTCCCTGACCAGAAGTGGGGCGAGCGGCCGCTGGCCTGCGTGGTACTCAAGCCCGGACGCAACGCGGCCGCGGGCGAATTCGAGGCGCATCTGCTGCAGCAGGGTTTCGCCAAATGGCAGTTGCCGGAACGATACGAGTTCATCGATGCCGTGCCGCGCACATCGACGGGCAAGTTCTGGAAATTGAAACTGCGTGAACGCTTCCCGAATTGAGCTGGGAGGGCCACGATAATCGGGCCGATGCACATCCACATTCTCGGCATCTGCGGCACCTTCATGGGAGGCTTGGCCGCACTCGCTCGCGAAGCCGGACACAAGGTCACCGGCTGCGACGCAGGCGTCTATCCGCCCATGAGCGACCAGCTGCGCTCCCTGGGCATTGCACTCATCGAAGGCTACGGCGCCGACCAGCTCGCCCTCGCACCCGACATGTGGGTGGTGGGCAACGTGGTCTCGCGGGCGCGCCAGGCCGATGGGATGCCGCGTTACCCGCTGATGGAAGCGATCCTCGACGCCGGCCTGCCCTACATCAGCGGGCCACAGTGGCTGGCCGAGCACGTTCTGCAGGGCCGCCACGTGCTTGCCGTGGCCGGGACCCACGGCAAGACCACGGTCGCTGCGATGCTGGCCTGGATCCTGGAGCATGCCGGCATGGAGCCCGGCTTTCTCATCGGCGGTGTACCGGCGAACTTCGGCATATCGGCCCGGCTGGGGAAGGCTGGCCGAAACTCGCTGTTCGTGATCGAAGCCGACGAATACGACACGGCCTTCTTCGACAAGCGCAGCAAGTTCGTTCACTACCGCCCGCGCACCGCCGTGCTGAACAACCTCGAGTTCGACCACGCCGACATCTTCGATGACCTGGCCGCGATCGAACGGCAGTTCCATCACCTGGTGCGCACCGTGCCCGCCACCGGCCGCATCATCGTCAATGGCCTGGAAGAAAGCCTCGCGCGCGTGCTGCACATGGGCTGCTGGAGCGAGTTGCGCAGTTTCGGAGCGGCCACCAGCGACTTCTGGGCGCAAGGCGAGCCCCACAGTTTCGAGGTTTTCGAACGCGGCCGGCCGGTGGCCCATGTCGATTGGAGCCTGGCCGGCGTGCACAACCAGCTCAATGCGCTCGCCGCAATCGCGGCAGCCCAGCATGTATCGGTCGCACCGGAAGCGGCGGCCCGGGCGCTGCGCGAATTCCTCAACGTCAAGCGGCGCATGGAGGTGCGCGGCACGGTCGATGGCATCACGGTCTATGACGACTTCGCGCATCACCCGACGGCGATGCGCACCACGGTGGATGGCTTGCGGCGCAAGTTGGCCGCCGCGGAGATTGGGCGCGAAGGCCACTCGCCGGTCCCGCGGATCCTGGCGGTGTTCGAACCGCGCAGCAACACCATGAAGCTCGGCGCCATGAAGGCGCAACTGCCCTGGAGCCTCGAGCAGGCCGACCTGTCGTTCTGCCATAGCGGCGGCCTGGGCTGGAATGCTGCCGAAGCACTGGCGCCAATGGGCGCCAAGGCGCAGGTGGCCGCTACTATCGATGAACTGGTGCAACAGGTGGCGCAAGCGGCAAAGCCGGGCGACCACATCCTGTGCATGAGCAACGGTGGCTTTGGCGACGTGCACGCCAAACTCCTGCACGCGCTGGCAAGTCGGCAGAAATGGCTGGGAGACTGCCCCTAGGGCCCGTGAACCGGCGCTATGTGGCCGGCCTGATCCGGTCCGCCCTGGACCTCGCGCGGCTCGAGCAGGGCAGGCGCGGTCAGATCGTGATGAGTGAAAGTTTGCCCGGCACCGCTGAGCACCGAATCGAATCCTGCTCCTACTGAATGCGGCTGGCTATCGTCGCGAGCAGCGTTGGTGGTCACGCCGGCCTTGGCCCGCGTCGTCGTGATCGAGCCCGCGTAATACAGGCAGGCCAGGTCGCGCTCCGCGTCGCGTAGCGCCAAGCCGGTGCGTTGGCGCAATGCGTCCATCGTTCCCGCTTCCCCGGAAAGCTCGCGCAGCAGCATCAGGTGCGAGTCGCGCAGCCAGCGCAGCGGCACACCAGGCACACGCCGGTAGTAGATCGTTTCAGTGCGGTAGCGCGCCGGCAGCACGTCGCTATCGGTGCGCCGGACATAAACCCACGCCAGTTGGCCTGGAGTCAAGTGGACAAAGCTTTCCGGCAAGCCGGCCGCGCCGGCCGGCCGCTTGGCCCAACGTGCCTTCTGCAGATCGACGGGATGCACCCGCGGCGAAATGGCCGCCTTGCCGCGCAGGAAATCGAGCACGGCAAGCAGGTTGCCGTCATGGCTGACGTGGTAGACGCCGTGCCGCAGTTCGCCGCCGCGTCCGATGATTTGAGCGCCGAGCACGAATTGAGCGCGAACCTGCCAAAGCCACCTTTCGAACTGCAGGAGGACGGCGTGGATGCCGGGTTCGGATGCCGGATCGAACGTGCAGCGGGGCTCGAAGTCAGGACTGGCCAACGGGGTGCCAAATGCCACCGGCCGGTCGACATCGGTCAAATTGAGGTTCAGCGCATGTTCCGTCGGGAGACCGGCGGCAACTTTGAGGTTGCCGTCCGGCATGATGCGCACCTTGGCGCCGTTCACCAGCCACGCGTCGGCATCGCCGAATGCGCCGACGCGCCAGCGGCACAGTCCCGGGGGTCGGAGCAAGGAAGCTTCAAGGAGCGCCCGCTGTTGCGGTGCAAAACCGGACATGCCCAACCACAAGATCGGCTGCTCTGCCGCGACGCTGCTCGCGTGCGTGACCGCTGTCATCGGAAATCGTCCCCCAATTGTTCCTCGCGGCGCGCCGCCCAGCGAGTCAGCGCCCTGGGGCTCATCTTGTAGCAATCCGCGGCGCTTGTCCTCCCTTGTTTGTGGGATGGCGGCGGGCGGACCTCAGGAGGGCGCGATTCGCGCAGGCGCGGTCAAGTCGCCATGGGCCCAGGCAGTGCGCGGCTGGCTGCTCGCGGGCGATTCCGGGTCAAGTCCCGATGGAAGGACGCTTTGCTGGGGATGCCTCGAATCGGCGAGGGGCCGCTTGGGCATGGGCGCCGCGCGTTTGGGATTGCTCGTGATCGCGCCGACGAAATACAGGGCGGCGAGGTCCCGGGCAAGTGCGCGAGCGCCGAGCCCGGTGCGCTGCTGCAACGACTCGAAATCGCCCGCGGCGCAGGCCAATTCCCGCATCAGCAGCAAATGCGAGTCCGTCATCAGCCGCGCCGGCAGCCGGGGCGGCCGCCTGAAATACAGCAGGCCCGACCGGTATCGCGCGGGCAGTATGTCGCGGCTGGTCCGCAGGGCGAATTGCCACATCAGCTGGGCCAGGCTGCTGCGCACGAAATGCTCGGGGACCGCGCTCGAAGCGGAAAGACGTTCCCACGTCGCGTTTTCGAAGTCGATCGGACCTGCCGTGGGAAGCACGCCCGTTTCGCCGTGCATGTTGACCACGGCGATCAGAGCGCCGTCGGCGCTGACATGATGAATGCCCGGCCTCATCACGCTTTCCTGTTCCAGGATCAAGGCGGCCAGACAGAATTGCGCGACCAACGGCCGCATCCAGCCTTCGAATTTCTCCAGGACAGCGCGGACACTCGCCGGGGACTCCGCCTCGAAGGTGTGCAGGGGTTCGAAGTGACGCGGCGCCAGCGGCAGGGAAAACGCGGTCGGACGATCCGCGTCTCGCAGGTCCAGGTGGAGCGAGCGACCGCCCGGCTCCCCGGAAGCCACCCGCAAGGTACGGTCAGGGAGGACCTGAACCCGCGCGCCGTTCACGAACCAGGCGTCGGCATCGGCGAATCTGACCACCTGCCAGGTCCCCGACGAGGCGTGGTGCACGGCGGCCGCCAGCTGATCCTGCTGCGCGGCAGAAAACCCCGCCAGCCCCAGTCGCAATAAAGGTAGTTCGATGGACATCTGTTTGGACAGCAGCGCTTGGGCGCCAACCCGGCTGTGTCGAAACAAATATATGCTATGAGTTACCGATTGTAAATACCATTTACCCGCTACCGTGCCCGCCTCGCTCTGACCGATTCAGCCAAAAGTTCCAGCACCTGCAGCGAGTCACCCCAGCCCAGGCAAGCATCTGTGATGCTCTTGCCGTATTCGAGATTCGCAGGTTCGTCCTTGCCGGCCGTAAATTTCTGCGCGCCGGCATTGAGATGACTTTCCACCATCAGGCCGAATACGCTGCGCGAACCCCGGGCCACCTGGGCGGCGACGTCGCGCGCCACATCGACTTGCCGGTCGTGCTGTTTGCCGCTGTTGGCATGGCTGCAATCGACCATCAGCGCCGCAGGCAGCCGCGCCGCCTCCAGGTCCCTGCATGCGGCCGCCACGCTGGCGGCGTCGTAGTTCGGCGTCTTGCCGCCGCGCAGGATCACGTGGCAATCCCGGTTGCCGTTGGTCCGCACGATAGCCACCTGGCCGTTCTTGTGCACGGACAGGAAGTGATGGCCCCGTGCCGCAGCCTGGATCGCGTCGGTTGCGATCCGGATATTGCCGTCGGTGCCGTTCTTGAAACCGATCGGCGCCGACAGACCCGAAGCCAGCTCCCGATGGACCTGGCTTTCGGTCGTCCGCGCCCCGATCGCGCCCCAGGAAATCAGGTCGCCCAGGTACTGCGGGGAAATGACGTCCAGGAATTCGCTGCCGGCCGGCAGACCCAGCCGGTTGATCTCGATCAGCAGCTGCCGCGCGATGCGCAGGCCCTCGTCGATGCGGAAGCTCTCATCCAGATAGGGGTCATTGATCAGTCCCTTCCAGCCCACGGTGGTGCGGGGCTTTTCGAAATAGACACGCATCACGATCTCCAGCATCCCGCTGAAAGTCGTGCGCGCCTCTTTCAGCCGCCGCGCATAGTCCAGTGCCGCGGCCGGGTCGTGGATCGAGCAGGGGCCGATCACCACCAGCAGCCGGTCGTCCTTGCCGGCCACGATGTTGTGGATGTTCCTGCGGGTGTCGGTGATCAGCGCCTCGACCGGCGTGCCCCGGATCGGAAAAAAGCGGATCAGGTGTTCGGGAGGGGGCAGCACGGTAATGTCCTTGATGCGCTCGTCGTCGGTCTGGCTGGTTTTGTCGACGGGGTGCGCATACCAGGTCTCGGTGGTAGTGGCTTTGGCGTTCATTCGTGGCCTCTCAGGTACAGGAATTGCAAGAATTCAGACGTAAAAAAACCGCCGGTGCCGGCGGTTTTTGGGGAGTTCGTTCGCGTTGCTCTGGGTACGCTCAGATCTCTCTACCGCCGGGGGCGTTTGAGAACCAGAAGTAGCCAAAAAAATACGCGCGAGTCGTATGCATGAGGTGGAATGTAGCACAGTCCGCCGCTCGATCCGTCGCCAGCGGCGACCGCGAATATGGGCGCGAGCTCACAACCGCAACTTTTTCCACCACTGGATCGCGCGCTCCACCTGCGGCTCCTCGAGGGCGCCAAGGGTCGATTGGTCCTGCGCCTCGCGCGCGGTCCACTGCTCGTACATGTCGATCAGCAGCATGCCGTCCCCCAGGGTGCGCCAGGCCACCAGCTCGAAGTCTTCGGCGCTGAGCAACAGTTCCGCGCTGCGCGGCCCGCCGTCGAGCAGCCACTGGCCGATCAGCACGCGGAAATTGTTCAGTGCCTGCAAGTAGGCAGCGTATTCGTAGAGCCCGCGCCACGGCAGGCCCAGGTTCACCACCAGATTGCGGTGGCCGCGCAGCACCGTGAGCAGGTCCACCAGCAGCGGCGCGATCGTGGTGCGCAGGCGATTGAGACGCAGGCCCGCGATGATCGCTTCGATGTGGACGGCGAGCTGGCCCATGCTCTCCGAGAACACCCGGCTGTCCTCGTCGGCCACCGATCCACGCAGAAAATTGCTGAGATCGCCGAACGAGTTGATGCTCGGCAGATGCGTGGTGGGGTCCAGTGGCAGGCGGGAATTGGCAGTCATCGGGGGTTTCGGGAACGGACGCTCCTGCGACCCTTTCAGGCCGTGCCGCCGACCGTCAGGCCGTCGATGCGCAAGGTCGGCTGGCCCACGCCCACCGGCACGCTCTGGCCCTCCTTGCCGCAGGTGCCAACGCCGCTATCGAGCTTCATGTCGTTGCCGATCATGGTCACGCGCGTCAGCGCATCGGGTCCGTTGCCCACGATCGTCGCGCCCTTGACGGGATAGAGAATCTTGCCGTCTTCGACCCAGAAGGCTTCGCTGGCGGAGAACACGAACTTGCCGGACGTGATGTCGACCTGGCCCCCGCCGAAATTCGTGGCGTACAGGCCCTTCTTGACGCTGGCCAGGATTTCCGCCGGCACGCGGTCGCCGCCCAGCATGTAGGTGTTGGTCATGCGCGGCATCGGGATATGCGCATAGCTCTCGCGCCGGCCGTTGCCGGTGGATTCGACGCCCATCAGGCGCGCATTGAGCGAGTCCTGCAAGTAGCCGCGCAGCATGCCGTCTTCGATCAGCACGTTGCGCTGGCTGGCGTTGCCTTCGTCGTCGATGTTGAGCGACCCGCGCCGGTCCGAGATCGTGCCGTCGTCCAGCACCGTGACACCCCGGGAGGCCACGCGCTCGCCTACCCGTCCGGAGAACGCGCTCGCGCCCTTGCGGTTGAAGTCGCCTTCCAGGCCATGGCCGATCGCTTCGTGCAGCAGGATTCCGGGCCAGCCGGGGCCCAGCACCACGGTCATTTCGCCAGCGGGGGCCGGCCGCGATTCAAGGTTCGTCAGAGCCGCCTTCACGGCATCGTTGACATAGATTCCGATGCGTTCGTCGTCGAAGTACGCCAGGCCGAAGCGGCCACCGCCGCCGCCCGAACCCACCTCGCGCCGTCCGTCCTGCTCCGCGATGACAGTGATCGACAGCCGCACCAGCGGCCGCACGTCGGCCGCCAGCGTGCCGTCGGCGCGCGCCACCATGACGACGTCGTACTCGCTGGCCAGCCCGGCCATGACCTGCGCCACGCGCGGATCCTTGGAGCGCGCCAGCTTCTCGGCGCGCTCCAGCAGTTGGACCTTGGCCGTGCTGTCGAGCGTCGCGATCGGATCCAGCCCCTCGTACAGGGAACGCCCGCCAGCAATCTTCTTGGCGCCCACCCTGGCCCGCCCGGTGCCCGCCGCCGCCGAGATCGTGCGCACCGTACGAGCGGCGTCCAGCAGCGACGCCTCGGAAATGTCATCAGAGTAGGCGAAGGCGGTTTTCTCGCCGCTGACGGCCCGCACGCCCACGCCCTGGTCGATGCTGAAGCTGCCGGTCTTGACGATGCCTTCTTCCAGGCTCCAGCCTTCGCTGCGGGTGTACTGAAAGTAGAGATCGGCGTCGTCGACCCGGCGCGCGGTGATTTCGGCCAGTGCGCGCGACAGATGGGTTTCGTCGAGGCCGAACGGTTCAAGCAGCAGGCGCCGGGCAGTGGCCAGACGCTCAATAGTTGGTTCGCGGGAAATCATCGCGCCATTCTAGGCGTGCAAGGTCGGCGGTTCCGGGTCTACGGGCAAGTCCGCGCGGTGTAACAGTTCGCACGCGCGCCTGCCATTCAATTCGGCGAACCGATGCGGATGGTGAAGTCGTCCGCGCTACTGCTGTTGCGACAGCAGCTTGAACAGCGCAGCGTCGTCGAGATTGGCCAGCCCGGCTGCCGCTGCCCGGGCGAAAACATCCCGCGCGGCGGCGCCCAGCGGCCCGCTGAAGCCGGCCGCGCCAGCAGCCTCAACCGCCAACCGCGTGTCCTTTTGCAGCAGCGTGACGTGAGCACGCGGCTCGAAGTCGCCCGCGATCGCGCGCCGCATGCGGTCCGAGCCGATCCAGCTCTGGCCGCTCGACCGCTCGATCACGTCGAGCGTGCGGACCAGGTCCAGTCCCATCCGCTGCGCCATGGCCAACGCTTCGGCTGCGCCGGCCAGGTTGATGCCGGCCAGCAAGTTGTTCACGAGCTTGGTGCGCGCGCCGTCGCCGGGGCGCGTGCCGATGCGAAATACGTTGCCGCTCAGTGCTTCCATCAGCACGCGCTGGCGCTCGAAATCGGCGTCGGCACAGGCCACCATCAGGCTCATCGATCCGTCGCGCGCCCGCGCCGGACCGCCCGACATCGGCGCATCGATGGCAGCGATGCCGCGGCCGGCCAGGCGCGCGGCAATGTCTTCGACATCCCGCGGCGCGATGGTCGGGCACAACAGCACTGCCTGGCCCGGCTGCATGGCCGCGGCGGCGCCGCCGCGGCCGAACAGCACGTCGCGGGTCTGGTCCGCGTCGACCACGCACACGATCAATGCCGCGCAGCCGGCGGCGGCTTGCGCCGCATCGGTTCGCCCGGCGGCGCCCAGAGCCTCCAGGGAGCGGACCTTGGCCGCATCGATATCGCAAACCTGTACCGGCCAGCCCTGCTCCAGCAGGTGAGCGGCCATGGCACCGCCCATGTTGCCGACCCCGACCACGCCGATCGCAGGCTTCATGCGGGCTTCATGCGGCCTTCACGACTGCACCAGGCGCTTGGATTTGGCGATCGACATCAGGATACCCAAGCCCATGCCCAGGGTGACCATCGCCGTGCCACCGTAGCTGATGAATGGCAAGGGTACGCCGACCACCGGCAGGATCCCGCTGACCATACCCATGTTGACGAAGGCATAGGTGAAGAAAATCATGGTGACCGCGCCGGCGAGCAGGCGCGAGAACACGGTGGAAGCTTCCAGCGCGATCGCCAGACCGCGCAAAACCAGGAACACGAAACCGGCGATCAGGCACAGATTGCCCGCCAGGCCGAACTCCTCGGAGAACGCCGCGAAAATGAAATCGGTGGTGCGCTCCGGAATGAATTCGAGGTGGGTCTGCGTGCCCTGCATGAAGCCCTTGCCGAACACGCCGCCAGATCCAATGGCGATCATGCCCTGGATGATGTGGAAGCCCTTGCCGAGCGGATCCTTTCCGGGGTCCATCAGGGTGCAGATGCGCTGCTGCTGATAGTCGTGCAGCACCGGCCAGCGCACGCCTTCGGCGCAAAGCTGCGGCTCGAACACGATCAGCAGGACGCCAGCGGTCAGGCCCACCAATACCGGCGGCAGGATCAGCTTCCACGACAGGCCCGCGAAAAAAATCACGGACAACCCCGCCGCGAGCACCAGGATCGCCGTGCCCAGGTCGGGCTGTTTGACGATCAGGCCCACTGGAATGACCAGCAGTACGGCCGCCATCACGAAGTCCAGCGGCCGCAATTGACCTTCGCGTTTCTGGAACCACCAGGCCAACATCAGCGGCATGGCGATCTTCAGGATTTCACTGGGCTGGATCACGATGCCCACATTGATCCAGCGCTTGGCACCTTTCTTGGTGACCCCGAACACTGCCACCGCTACCAGCAGGGCCACGCCCACGGTGTACAGCGGCAACGCAAAACTCATCAGGCGCTGCGGCGGCACCTGCGCCACCACGAACATCAGCAGGCCGGCGATCAGCATGTTGCGGCTGTGATCGACGAAGCGGGTGCCGTGGTCGAAGCCCGAGGAATACATGGTCAACAGGCCGGCGCAGGCCAGCAGGAACACGGCGAAGGCCAGCGGGCCGTCGTAGCCTTGCAGCATGGGTGCCAGGCGCTGCAAGACGGGGGGTTTCTCGATGACTGCGGCCATGGCCGCGATTATCCCGCGCCGCTCGCCTGCGCCGTCGGTAACCCCTCGGTCGAACCACCTTTTTCGTTCAGCGTGATATCCACCACGGTCTGGCCCGGCCGGCTTTGCAGCGACAGCTTCGCGCCGATGGCGGCGGCGCGCTCGTGCATCGAGGCCAGGCCGCGCCGCAGCGGCCGGGTGACGTCGAACCCGCAGCCGTCGTCGATGATCCTCAGGCGGGCCCCGTTGCCGCTGGCGCAGGCCTCGATTCGCAGCACCCGGGCCTGGGCATGCTGCAGCACGTTCGACAGCGCCTCGAACAGCATGAACTGCAGGTGCCGCATCGCAGGGGCGTCGTAGCCGCCCACCGCGCGCAGGTCGTCGACGGCCCACTGCAGTTCCACGTCGGACGCGGCAAATCGCGGCTCGAGGCGGTAGCGCAAGCCCGCGAGCAGCGCGGTGACGTCGCCGGGCGGCATGTTGAGCGCATCGATCGACAACTTGAGCTGGTCGAGCGAGTCGCGCAGCGTATGCAGCAACTGTTCGTCGTCCGCGCGGCCCGACTCCAGCTGGCGGATCGCCGAACTGAGGTGGGCGCCGACGCCGTCATGCATGTCGCGCAGGATGCGCGTGCGCTCGGCGGCGCGCGCCTGCTTGCCCGCTGTCTGGGCCAGCTGGCCGTAGGTCTGCGCCAGCTCAGCCTCCTTCTGCGCGATGCGCGCCGCCAGATTGGCCGACAGTTCGCGCAATTGGGCGTTGGCGGTGCGAAAGCGCTGGATGACGATGTATGCCAGGGTCAGGCCGAATGCCGCCGAGGAATAGCGCACCCAGGTCTGCCCGCCGTAAGCCTCGCTCAAGCGGAAGAACACCAGGTCCCGAATCCCCGCCGCCGCGTTCAATACGGCTGCCAGAGCGACGGCCCGTTGCGCGCTCGACGCGCCGGGCTTGATCGCGTCCCAGCAAAAGCGAACCGTGAACAAGCCGAACAGCGTAGCTACCGTGCCATACCACAGCGACAGCGCCGTCGACCATCGCAGCCCTGCCGCCAGGACCACGCTGGCGGCGGTGAAGCCGGCGAACAGCCACACACTGCGGGCCAGCGGCAGCAGGAACCGATACCGCTGCCAGCCGCCGACATGGCAGCAAAACACCACCATCCCGCCGAACCAGCACGCGCTGGCGCAAGTCATCGCCGCGGACCATTGCGGCCACGCGAGGGGCGGGCGATCCAACAGCAGTTCGCCCACCCGGAAGGCAAAGCTGAGTTCGGCAATGCCGGCGGCCAGATACAACCCGTCCCGCTCGATACGGCCGTCCCGCTTGCGCACCTGGGTGAGCCACAGCGCGAAGGCACTCAGGCCCACCAGCAGGCTGAACATGGCGATGGCCAGGGAACCCACCACCTTGGTTTCGTGCATAGCCTGGTAGGCTCGGTACACCTGCCCCTGGGGACCGAAGGTGAGGGCATCGAGACCCGCGCGCCGCCCGGCATCCGCGCGAATTTCGATGCGCAGCAGATTTTCGTTGCGCAGCAGTCTGCCGGGGATGTCGACGTAGCGCGGCGACCTGGAGAAATCGTCGGTGTCCGGCGCATGCAGGTCCCCCATGCGCTGGACCAGGGCATCGTTCAGCCAGATCTCATAGGCGCTGCCGATTTGCGGTATGAAAAGCGCCGTCGGCCCCGTGGGCAACCGTGGGATCAAAAAAGCGATCCGAAAGCTTGCGCTGCCCGATTGATCGCGGTTGTGGCGGTCCCAGTGATACGGCAGGCTGACCTCCGAAATCTTGTCTTCGGCGCCAGTGTGGACGTTGGCCACTGCCCGGTCGAGAATCTGGACTTGCGCCTGGGCGACGGCCACCGGGGCGGCCAGCAGCACGGCCAGCCCGGCACATCGCAACCATCTCCAACAAGTCGCGGTCGCCATTGAGGTTACTGCGGCAGGACGATCTCGACGACCGTGCGGCCGGGTTGGCTGTCGAACGACAGCCTCGCACCGATGGCGGCCGCGCGCTCGTGCATCGAGGCGAGGCCGCGGCGCAGCGGCCGTCGCACATCGAAGCCGCGTCCGTCGTCGATGATCTTCAGCTGCGCGCCCGCATCGGCGGAGCGTGCCTCGATTCGCAGCACCCGGGCCTGGGCATGCTGCAGCACGTTCGACAGCGCCTCGAACAGCATGAACTGCAGGTGCCGCATCGCCGCCCCGTCGAACCTGGGCACCGCCTCCATCGCGTCCACATGCCACTGCAACTCGACGTCGGAGGCTGCGAACCTGGGCTCCAGCCGGTACCGCAGGTTCGCCAGCAGCGCCGTCACATCGCCCCGCGGCAGGTTCATCGCGTCGATCGACAGCTTGAGCTGGTCGAGCGAGTCCCGCAGCGTCTGCAGCACCTGCTCGCGATCGGCCCGCCTCGATTGGAGCTGGCGAATCGCCGAGCTCAGGTGCGAGCCGACGCCGTCATGCATGTCGCGCAGGATGCGCGTGCGCTCGGCGGCGCGCTCGTGCTCGCGCCCCAGCTGGGCCAGGCGCGCATAGCCCAGCGACAGTTCCTGTTCTTTTTCGCTGACGCGCGAGGCCAGGTTCACCATTAGGTCATGGGCCTGCGTGCTGGCGGCGCGAAAACGCGTGATCACGATGTAGCCCAGGGCCAGTCCGAACAGCACGGATGAATAGCGGATCCAGGTCGATTCGGAATAGTCGCCGCTGATGCGGATGGCAATCCAGTCGCGCACGCCCACGGCGACGTTCACCGTTCCGGCCACGGCGACCAGCAGCCTGGCCGTGGACGGTGCCCGCACCGCCGCAACGAGGTAGGCCGCGGCATACACGATGAAGAAAAGGTTGGCAAGACCGAGCCACGCCGTCAGGAACAAGGGCTGGTGCAGGGTGTAGGACAGCGACGAGGCCAGGATCGAACTGCCGAACAGGGCCATCAGCCCGAAGCGCACCGCCCCCATGCTGGAGTGGCGGTGCCAGCCGGCGGCATGGTGGCAAAACAGGGCGACGCAGCAGATCCAGCCCGCAAAGGCAGCCGTCACCACGACCCCCCAGGCCGGCCAGGGCAGCGGCGGGTTTGCGATCGCCGTGTCGCCCACACGCAGCGCCCAGCAGAATTCCGCCACGCCGGCACTCAGATAGATGCTGTCGCGCATGGCCCGCCCGGCCCCGGCTTCGAACTGGGTAGCCCACAGCACCAGTGCGAGCGTGCCAACCATCAAGCTGAAGACCGCGACCGCCAGCGACGCGTCCATCCGCCAGCGGGTCGCCCGTTCAAAGAGCGGCCGCACTTCGTCCTCCGGCCCGACGACCAGCGTCGACAAGCCGCCGCGGCGTCCGCCGTCGCCGCGCAAATCGATCCGGATCACGTTGTCCGGTTGCAGCAGTTGCGCCGGAATCGAAAAATATTGCGGCGCCTTCGAATAGTCAGCGGCATTGCTTTGGCGGATGTCCCCCAGCTGTGCCAGCAGGCTGTCGTTGAGCCATATCTCGGCGGTGTTGCCGATCCGCGCCACGTAAAGTCCGTAGAGCTCGTCGGCGCCGGCGGCGGCGGCCGGAAAGTGCGTCTCGAAGGTTGCCTGCGCGGCACGCGTGCCCTGCTCGCGGTCCAGGTGGTAGGGAAGTACCACTTGCGTCACTGTGGTCGCACCGTCGACGGTGATCGAGGCGCGCGCTTGCGTCAGCTCGGTCGTTGCGGCGCCAGCGGCAATCGCGAGGAAGGCACAGGCGGCGGCCGCCAGGTTCCTCCAAAGGCGCGAAATCATGGATGTAGGCGCGTCAGCGCCACCCAGGCGGCTGCAGCAATCCCATTTGCGTGGCCTCGTACACCGCTTCGCTCTTGGACCGCACGGCCAGCTTTCCATAGAGGTTCTTGATGTGCGTCTGCACGGTGTGCACGCTCACCGCCTTCAGCCGCGCGATGTCGGCATACGAGAAGCCGCGCGCGATCAGTTCCAGCACTTCCTGCTCGCGCGGCGACAGGGCACGCCCGGGCGCAGGCGAGACCGCGGGCGTCTCCGTTCGCCCCCTGTTCGCCTGGTCTTCCGGGTGAGTGCTCGCGTCATCGCGCAGCTGCCGGAAGTTCGCCAGCACCCGGCGCGCGATCATTGGCGATATCGGTGAAGCGCCGTTCTTCATCTGGAGAATCGTGTGAGCGATGTCGTCGGGGGTCGAATCCTTGTGGATATATCCGAGCGCGCCGGCCTCGATGCTGGCAAGCACGTTCTCTTCGTCGCCGAACATCGAGATGACCAGGGCCTCGCAAGCCGGATTGCGGGCGATCGCATGGCGAATGACCTCCAGCCCGCTGCCGTCCGGCAAGCCCAGGTCGATCAGCAGCACGTCCGCGGCCAGCGCCGAGTCGTCCAGCCAGGCCCGGGCTTCAGCGACGGTGCCCAGGCTGCCCGCCAGGACCAGGCTGGCGCAGCGGCGCACGCTGCTGGCGAAGAACTCGCGCATCTGCGCGTCGTCTTCCACGATCAATACACGCCACATCCGGTTTTTCCTCTGCCGGCGGCGATTGCGGCCAGCCCTCCCCTACAGTATGCCCGCAGCAGGGCGCAAGGCGAAGGGCCCCGATCCCATGAATATGGGAATATCCGGCATGGCCGTCACCCACCTGCTCTATCTCCACGGTTTCCGCTCCTCGCCGCAGTCCACCAAGGCGCAGAAGATCGCGGCCCTCGTGCGCCAGCGCCATCCGCAGGTGCACTGGTGGTGTCCCCAGCTGCCGCCGTCGCCGCGGCTGGCGATGCAGCTGGTGATGCAGGGCGTCTCCCGATGGCCGCATGACGCCATGGCCGTCATCGGCTCCTCGCTGGGCGGCTTCTATGCCACCTGCGTGGCCGAGGCGACCGGCTGCCGCGCGGTCCTGCTGAATCCGGCGATCGATCCGGCGCGCGACCTGGCCGGATACACCGGCGAGCAAAGCGCCTGGCACGACCCCAACGAGCGCTTCGTGTTCGAGCCGCGCTTCGTCGATGAACTGCGCTCGCTCGAGTGCGGCCCGGTCGGACGGCCGGAGAATTACTTTGCCGTGATCGCCAAGGGTGACGAAGTCCTGGACTGGCGCGAGATGACGGGCCGCTATCCCGGCGCGAAGGTCAAACTGCTCGAAGGCGGCGATCACGCGCTGTCGGACTTCGACCGGCATGTCGAGGAAGTGTTCGCTTTCCTGGATCTCGCAACCTGAGCGGTGCGCGCGGAATGCCATGGGACAATCGTCCCGATGTTTGTACTGTTCGAAGAAACCGGAAAGTTCCACGCCGGCCGGGTGCTCGCGGAGTCCGACGCGTCGGCGCAGGTCGAGCTGGGCAGCGGCAAGCGGGTGAAGGTCAAAGGCGCGAACATCCTGCTGAAGTTCGACCGGCCGTCGCCCTCCGAGCTGATGCGGGAAGCCCAGGCACTGGCGCCCACCATCGAGCTTGAACTGGCCTGGGAATTCGCGCCCGAAGACGAATTCGGCTTCGCGGAACTGGCGCGCGACTATTTCAGCGCCAACGCCACGATGGCGCAACAGGCGGCGATGCTGCTGCGCCTGTTCGAGGCGCCGCACTACTTCCGGCGCGCCGGCAAGGGGCGCTTTCGCAAGGCGCCGGCGGAGATCCTGCAACAGGCGCTGGCGGCGATCGAGAAGAAGCAGCTGCTGCAGGCCCAGATCACGGCCTGGGCAGCGGAGCTAGCCGCGGGCCGTTGCCCCGCACCGATCCGCGAGCAGCTGTTCAAGATCCTGTTCAAGCCCGACAAGAATGCCCCGGAATACAAGGCGGTGGTGGAGGCTTCCCGCAGCACCCAAACCGCGCCGCTTACGCTGCTGCAACAGGCCGGCGCCATCGACTCGCCCTACCAGTTCCACTGGAAGCGCTTCCTGTTCGAGAACTTCCCGCGGGGCACCGCGTTCCCGCCGCTGCAGGCGCCGGCAATCAAGGACGAGTTGCCGCGCTCGAACGTGCAGGCTTTTTCGATCGACGACTCCAGCACCACCGAGATCGATGACGCGCTGTCGGTGCAGGGCCTGGGATCGGGCACCGTCACGGTCGGCATCCACATCGCGGCGCCGGGGCTGGCGCTGCAGCCCGCTGCTCCCGTCGACCATGTGGCCCGCCAGCGGCTGTCCACGGTCTACATGCCGGGCTACAAGATAACCATGCTGCCCGACGAAGTGGTGCAGGCTTACACGCTGCTGGAGGGCCGCGACTGCCCGGCCGTGTCGCTCTACGTCGCTTTCGACGAAGCCACGCTGGCACAGAAGGACGCGCATACCCGGCTCGAACGCGTTCCCATCGTTGCCAATCTGCGACACGATCAGCTCGATGCGGTCCTCACGGAACAATGGCTGCAAAACCCGGCCGACGCCGCTCCAGCCCCGGAAGCGGCAGCGAGTCTGCGCGAACCGCTGTCGTTTCTGCACCGGTTGGCAACGCACCTGAAGTCGCTGCGTGAAGTGGTGCGCGGCAAGCCCGAAACGTTCAACCGGCCCGACTACAACTTCAGGCTCATCGGCAACGGCGACGCCGAGCCCGCCGGCGACGAACAGGTGCAGATCACGGTGCGCCGGCGCGGTGCGCCGTTGGACCTGATCGTGTCCGAAGCGATGATCCTGGCCAACAGCACCTGGGGCGGGTGGCTCGGCGAGCTCGGGGTACCGGCGATCTACCGCAGCCAGGCCAGCCTGGCGCCGGGGGTCAAGGTGCGCATGGGGACCAAGGCGCTGCCGCACGCCGGTATCGGCGTGAAAAGCTACGCCTGGAGTACCTCGCCACTGCGCCGCTACACCGATCTCGTCAACCAGTGGCAGATCATCGCGGCCGCGCGTCACGGCCGTACCGCGGCTCTCGCGGCGCCCTTCAAGCCGAAAGATGCGGAGCTGTTCTCGGTCATCTCGGGCTTCGACGCCGCGTATACGGCCTACAACGCCCATCAGGCCGGCATGGAACGCTTCTGGACGCTCAAGTACCTTCAGCAGCAGGGCCTGCAGGAGCTCGTGGGCACGGTCTTCAGGGAAGGCTTGGTGCGCGCCGACGACCTGCCGCTGGTGCTGCCCGTGCTGGGCGGGGCGGCCCTGCCGCGCGGCGCCAAGGTGCGGGTGAAACTGGGCGAGATCGACCTGATCACGCTGGATGTCAAGGGCACGGTGAGCGAACGTCTCGATACGATTCCCGAGCCGATGGCCGCCGAAGAGGAGGAAGCCGACGACGAACCCGTGGCCGGACCGATCGAGATCGCGGTCGACGTCAACGAGGCCGAGGCCGCGGACGCGCCCTCGCCAGCGGCAAGTTGACGGGCGTAAAGCCCCGTCGAACGCGCCGGGTTATCGCGGTGCAAAGCATCCGCGATAACGGATAATTTGTACGTGAACCTGCGCTCGTTCAGTACCCTGCAGATCGCGCTTGGCGCCTCCGTGGCCGTCCATGCGGCGCTGCTGACGGTGCGGTTCGTCGACCCCGAGGGCTTCAACCGCGTGTTCCAGGACACGCCGCTGGAAGTGATCCTGGTCAACACCAAGACGCACGAAAAAGCGGACAAGGCTCGCGCCATCGCGCAAACCTCGCTGGCCGGCGGCGGCGAAGCCGCCAAAGGCCGTGCCACCTCGCCGCTGCCACCGTCTGCGCTGACCGAGCTGGGCGACTCCGCCGAGGATGCGCAGAAAAAGATCGAAGCCATGCAGGAGCAGCAGGTGGTGCTGCTGGCGCAGATCAGGAAAATGCTGGCCGCGCTGCCGCCGCCCGATCCCAAGCAGTCCAGCAACAATCCGGAAGCCCAGGCCCGCGAAGACAAACGCCGCCAGCTGATCAAGATGCTGGCCGAGATCGAGCGGCGCATCAACGAGGAGAATGCGCGGCCCAAGAAGCGCTACATCAGCCCGTCCACCCGGGAAGAGGTGTACGCCGTGTACTACGACGGACTGCGCCGCAAGATCGAGGACAAGGGAACCCATAACTTCCCCGAGGTCGCCGGCCGCAAGCTCTATGGCGAACTCACCATGATCGTGACCGTCAACTTCGACGGCAAGGTGCTGGACACCGAAGTGGCGGAAACGTCGGGCAGCCTGGCGCTGGACCGGCGCGCCAAGACCATCGCCCGCAATGCGGGACCGTTCGGCCGCTTCAGCGATGCCATGCGGCGCAGGGCCGACCAGATCGTGGTGGTGTCGCGCTTCAAGTTCACGCGCGACGAGACACTGGAAACCAACCTCACCAGCCGATGACCGCCGACCAGTACTGCGTCATGGGCAATCCCGTGGATCACAGCAAGTCGCCGTGGATCCATGCGCGATTCGCGCAGCTCACAGGCCACGACCTGAGTTACGTCAAGAGGTTCGTGCCCTTGGGCGGATTCGAGCAGGCGGTGCAGCAGTTCCGTGCCGAAGGCGGCAAGGGCTGCAACGTCACCATGCCGTTCAAGTTCGAGGCGGCGGCATTGGCGCCGCGGCAATCGGCGCGCGCCCGGCTCGCGCAGGCCTGCAACACGCTGCGCTTGGACGGGTCCGGGATTTTCGGCGACAACACCGACGGCATCGGCCTGGTCAGCGACATCGAACACAACGCCGGTGTGAAGCTCGCCGGCCGCGAGGTCCTGCTGCTGGGCGCGGGCGGCGCGGCTGCCGGCGTGCTGGGACCGCTGATCGAAGCGCGGCCGCGGCGCATCGCCGTGGCCAACCGGACGCGGGCCAAGGCGGCGCTGCTGATCGAGCGGCACTGCGCGCTGGCGGCGGAGCATGGCGTGCAGCTCGAGGCGCCGGAACTCCCGGCGGTTCACGCCGGCTTCGACGTGGTGATCAACGCCACGGCCACCAGCGTGAGCGGTGCCGCCGTGCCGGTCGCGCCCAGCGTGCTCAAACGCGGAACGCTGGCCTGCGACCTGATGTATGGCCCGGCCGCCCGAAGCTTCATCGATTGGGCCAGCGGGCATGGCGCCATTGCACGCGACGGCCTGGGCATGCTGGTCGAGCAGGCCGCCGAAGCCTTCCTGTTGTGGCGCGGGGTGCGGCCGCCGTCGGCGCAGGTGCTGGCCGAGCTTCGCGCGACGCTTGGCTAACCCGCGATGAAGGCGCTCGTTCGCTGGCTAGCCCTGGTGATCGTCGCGGCCGCGGCCTTGCAGGTCTTTTTTCTTTCGCGCATCGCCCTGATGGCCACGGTGGACCCGCAATCCACCAGTTTCGAACGTTCCGAGGCCTGGCGCATCGCGACCCAGAAGGGCAAGCTGCGCTGGCGCCAGCAATGGACGCCGTACGCGCAAATTTCCGACAACCTCAAGCGGGCCGTGATCGCCTCCGAGGACGGCAGCTTCGCCAACCACGACGGGGTCGATTGGGAGGCATTGGAGAAGGCCTGGGAGCGCAATGCGCAGGCCGAGGAGCGGGCCGCGCGCCAACGCCCGCGCCAGCCGGCGCAAGCGCAATTGCCGCCGGCACGGGCCGCCAAGCCGCCCAAGATCGTCGGCGGCTCCACCATCACCCAGCAGCTCGCCAAGAACCTGCTGCTGTCCGGCGAGCGCACACTGCTGCGCAAGGGCCAGGAGTTCGTACTGGCCTTCGAGCTGGAAAGGATGCTCTCCAAGGAACGCATCCTGGAGGTTTACCTGAACAGCGTCGAGTGGGGCGAGGGTGTTTTCGGCGCGGAAGCCGCCGCCCGCCACTACTACCGCAAGAGCGCCGCGCAACTGACGCCCTACGAAGCGGCGCGGCTGGCGGTCATGCTGCCACGGCCCAAGTACTTCGAGAAGGTCCCCAACTCGGGATACCTGGCCAGCCGCGCTTCGACCATCGTGGCGCGCATGCGCGATGCCGAACTGCCCTGAGGGCTGTCGTGCAGCACGGCCGTCCCCTATCATCCGCCCATGCTGGCGAAACTGATGAGCCTGTTCCTGCTCGCACTGGTGCGCGTGCTGACGGGCGCGCAGGCGCGCTGGTACGGCTGCCCGCCCAAGGCGGAACAGCGCATCTATTTCGCCAACCACCAGAGCCATGCCGACCTGGTGATGATCTGGGCGGCGCTGCCCGAGGAATTGCGCAGCATCACCCGGCCGATCGCCGCGAAGGACTATTGGACCAAATCGGCGTTCAAGCAATGGATCACGACGGCCGTTTTCAACGCGATCTATGTGGACCGCGGGAAAAATTGGGGTCAGACTCCAATTTCGCAGGGCACGGACGTGCCCTTGGAGGCGCCCGATGACGGTCAGGCGAATTTGGAATCTGACCCCGATTTTTCCGACCCGCTGCAGCCTCTCATCGACGCGCTGGAACACGGCGACTCGCTCATCATCTTTCCGGAAGGAACGCGTGGCAACGCGGAAGAGCCGCAGCCTTTCAAGGCCGGCCTGTACAACCTGGCGCAAAAATTCCCGCAGGCGGTGCTGGTGCCGGCCTGGATCGACAACATCCAGCGTGTCATGCCCAAGGGCGAAGTGGTTCCGGTCCCGATCCTGTGCTCGGTCACGTTCGGCGCGCCAATCCGGCTGGAGGCGGGCGAAGAGCGCCGCGCCTTCCTGGACCGCGCCCGGCAGGCCGTAATCGCGCTGCGTGAGGTATGAACCAATTCCTGCGCGGCCTCTCGTCCACCCAACAGGTCGGCGCGCTGTTCGTGATCGTGTTCGGCATCCTGGTCGTGGTCAGCGTCACGGCCTTCCTTTTTACGTTCCGCGAGCAGGCCGGCGGGCACGACGAAGCCTGGCACGCCGAGCTGAAAAACTTCCGCAAACTGCTGCGCACGTCCTGGTTCATGGTCGTGGTGTTCTGGATGGCTTGGGCGGCCGGCGACACGGCCGCCACGGTGCTGTTCGCGGTGATGGCGTTCTTCGCCTTGCGCGAGTTCATCACCCTGTCGCCGACACGCCGCGGCGACCACCGCAGCCTGGTGCTGGCTTTCTTTGTCGTGCTGCCGATCCAGTTCTGGCTGGCCGCCACCGAACACTTCGACCTGTTCACCGTCTTCATCCCGGTGTATGTGTTCCTGGCCATTCCGGTGGTGAGCGCGCTGGCCGGCGACACCCAGCGCTTCCTGGAGCGCAACGCCAAGCTGCAGTGGGGGATCGTGGTCTGCATTTATGGCATGAGCCATGTCCCCGCGCTGTTGCTGCTGGACTTCAGGAGCTACCAGGGCAAGGGAGCTTTCCTGGTGTTTTTCCTGGTGTTCGTGGTGCAGACCTGCATGCTGGTGCAGCACATCGCGACGCGCCGCCTGAAGCGCCCGCCCAGCGCGCCGCAAGTGAGCAAGAGCTTCAACTGGTCCAGCTGGATGCTTGGGATGGGCGCCGGCAGCCTCGCCGGCGGCGTGCTGTCCTTCATCACGCCCTTCAAGCCCGGGCAGGCCCTCGCAATGGCCTTCGTCGCCTGCGCCGCCGGATCGATGGGACACCTGGTGATGAAGGCCCTCAAGCGCGACCGCGGCGTCACGGCGTGGGGCCAGCGCGGCATCTCGGTGACAGGCGCCAATGGCCTGCTCGATCGCGTGGACGCGCTGTGCTTCGCCGCGCCGATCTTCTTCCACTCGGCGCGCTGGTACTTCGGCGCCTGAGAAGAGCCCCATGAAATCCATCCGCATCCTCGGCATCGACCCCGGCCTGCAAACAACGGGCTTTGGCGTGGTCGATGCGACGGGCCACACCCTGACATATGTGGCCAGCGGAACGATCACGACCACCCACTTGGACCGCGGCAACCTGCCGGCCCGGCTCAAGGTGCTGTTCGACGGCATCGCCGAAGTCCGGGAACGCTATCAGCCCGATGTGGCGGCGGTGGAAATCGTCTTCGTCAACGTCAACCCGCAGGCCACCCTGCTGCTGGGCCAAGCCCGTGGTGCCTGCGTCACGGCGCTAGTGGCCTGCGACCTCGTGGTGGCCGAGTACACGGCGCTTCAAATGAAGCAGGCCGTCGCCGGCCATGGCAAGGCGGCCAAGGCCCAGGTCCAGGAGATGGTCAAGCGCCTGCTCAAGCTGCCGGGACTGCCCGGCAAGGACGCGGCCGATGCACTCGGACTGGCGATCACGCACGCGCACGCAGGCGCTGCGATGAGCCGGCTTGCCCAGGCGAGCGCGCGCAAGGTAAGCGGCATGTACAAGGGCGGTCGGACTTACTGACCTTTCCTCCGCCACCAAGCCAGTTTGGCTTCGGCCTGCGATCACAGCGGCCCTGTTCGAGCTTGCGCGGGCGCAGCTTGACCAATTCCGGGTTGCCTAATCCCCACCGCCGCCTGCGTTCCTATTGCTCCACCACCCCCGGGGTTGGGGAATATTTCCCCGACCGCGGGGGGTTTCCCCTAAGAATCAACTGCGCAAAAAGCCAATAGTTACGATTTTGTACAGAGTGTTCCAGGTAGTACAGAGTGTTCCAGGCCGTTTGGTGACTTGTTGGCACACAGGATGCTATCCGGCGAATACCCCATGGCTGTAGGGGATTAGTTCCGAGACGCCTTTCCCCGCCCACTCTTTTTGTCTGAGCGGGGGCGAATCGGGAGAACCGGCTGGCTGGGTCGGCGGCGCCTCGGAACTTTTTCTTGCTAGCGATTGGGACCGCGGGAGCGATTGCGCAACCAACCACTTTTTTGACCATCGGAGAACGCCAAATGTCTTCTTTTTTTATATCACGGAAAGATTCGCAAGCCCGCCTGCGCGAAGCAGAGAATGCGATGAAGAATCGGGCGGAGATCATACAAGCGCGCTCCCGCGGCCAGATGTCCAAGCGCGATCTCCTGAAGGTTTTTGGGGTGGGCGGCATGCTGCTCCCGATCCAGGGCCTCAGCCCCTTTGCCAACAGCGCCTATGCCTCGGTCCCGACCGGCGCGCCGCGCAGCCCGCTGCCGTATGACCGGCCATTCCAGTCGCCGTTGCTGCGTTGTCACAATTTGACGTCGCAGCCGCTCACTTCCACCGGCGGACCCGATGCCCAGTTGATCTGGCCTACCAGCACGGGCGAAGCGCCCGCGATGCGCCGGTCGAACACCAATACGATTCGCCATACAGTCAACCTCGCCAATGCCAACAACAACGGCAACGTTTCCGTGCAGGGGACGACCGGTCCGCAGGAAGGCCGGGCGCCGGGCGAGGCTTTCGCGCATCAGCGCTGGAACGAGCTAATGAACGCCGCCAAGGGGGCGGATGGACAGGTATCCCATCCACTGGCCCCGCGTGGTTTCGTGATGTCCCTGGGGCAGGTCGCCCCCGGCATCAGCTACAACCTCGCCGACCCGCGTTGGCCGGCACAAGGGCCG
>DATNBX010000332.1:0-27013 GCA_035571795.1 Ramlibacter sp. | reverse complement strand
GGCAACATTCCCGGCACCGGGGGCGGGGGCAACATTCCCGGCACCGGGGGCGGAGGCAACATTCCCGGCACCGGGGGCGGGGGCAACATTCCCGGCACGGGGGGCGGAACGGGGGGAAACCCCGGGGGCGGCAGCGTACCCGCGGGTCCAACGACCACCCCGCCCAGCGGAATTGCTTTAGGCGAGTGGCAGCCCAACGTGATTCGTGCTTGGCTTGGGGACGCTTACTTCGATGAAAAGCAGCACCGGCTGCTATTCACTTTTGGCGACTATTCGACCCGGACAATAAAGTTTGGCGATTTCGAGTACGTGGAGATCACAGTCACCTGGTGAATTGTTAAGCTTGCCAGGCTAGAACTTCACGGGGCTCAAATGAATTTCCGATCCAAAGCGACTTTCGCGACCTTCGCTTTCTTAGCCGCCGCTTTGGCGCTGCCTGGCAAAGCCGCCGAATTTACCGTCACACCTGTCCGTATCTTCATGACGCCACGAGACCGCGCGGTGGCCGTGACGGTGACGAACGACGGGAATGAGGAGATCGTCATGCAGGCCGATCTCTACGACTGGAAGCAGAGCGCGGATGGCACCGATCAGCTGGTGCTGACGGAGGACATGATCCTGTCGCCGCCCATTCTGAAGGTGCCGCCCAAGTCCAGGCAGGTCGTGCGCCTGGCGCGGCTAGTTCCTCCTTCCTTGGACGCCGAGCAGACCTATCGCCTGATCGTCAGGGAGGTGCCGGAAGCGCGCCCCCAGGCGGATCTTTCGCTCCAACTCTCGCTGGCATTCTCCTTGCCGGTATTCATCACGCCGCCGGGCGCCAAGCGATCACTGGCTTGCCAGGTCGAACGCGGCGGACCCGATACGGTCAAGGCCATCTGTACGAACGCGGGTCGTGCGTACGCCCAGTTGCGCACCTTCGAGTTGCTCAACAGCGGTGGCGAAAAGATTGCCGTGCGGGAAAGCGGGGGGTACATCCTGCCGACGATCCGTCGGACATTCGAAATCACACGGTCCGCCGGGCCGATCGCGGCAGGCAAGGTCAAGCTCCAAGTCGGGCTGGACGATGGAACCGTCCAGACCTTCGAGGGGAACTTGCCTGAATGAAAGGAGAGTTGCGATGCAGGTCAATTCTGATCGTGGTACTGAGCTTTCTGGTGAGTACGATGCTCGCAGCCCAGCCCACGCGACCTGACGCGCCTACCGCCTCACCGCTGGCCGACCGGATCATTCCCATGGAAGCGGTCGTCAACGGCAGCAAGGTGGGCACCTGGCCTTTCGTTGAACGGCAGGGACAGCTTTATGTCGGCAAGGACGCCTTTGAGGATTGGCGGGTGCAGTTGCCCCCGGGGCCGCAGTCGATCAGCGTGCGCGGAGTGGATTACTGGCCACTGGCCGCCGTCCCCGGCTATAACTTCAAGGTCAACTACTCGTCCCAGATCGTCGAGATTGCTTTTGCGCCCGAGGCCTTTTACACCACGAAGTTCAACTCCGAACTTGCTTCGATCAAGACGAGCCCGGTCCTTCCAAGTGTCTTCGTCAACTACGATCTGAACCTCGAATCGTCCAAAGCGCGCGAGCAGCCGTTTCAGAACAGTCTGGGCGCCCTCTTGGAGCTCGGAGCCTCGAACGATTGGGGCGTCCTGACCAGCAGCCATGTCGGGCGCAACCTGAACCATTCCAGCGCGGGCGACTCGGGGTGGGTGCGACTGGAGAGTACGTTCACGCGCCATATGCCTGAGAGCTCCCGCACGCTGCGGGTCGGTGATGCCGCCACCAGGCCCGGCCTTTGGGGCAGCAGTGTCTATTTCGGCGGCGTGCAATTCGGCAGCAACTACGCGCTGACACCGGGCTTCATCACCCAACCGGTGCCCTTGGTCAGTGGCGTATCGGCGGCTCCTTCGACGGTGCAGCTTTATGTCAATGACGTGCTTCGCAAAACCACGGACGTCCCGGCAGGCCCGTTCGTGATCGACAACTTGACCGGTGTCACCGGCACCGGGCAGGCGAGGCTGGTCGTGAAAGATGTGCTTGGCCGGGAAGTCGTCATCGTCCAGCCCTATTTCACCAGCACCCAATTGCTGGCCCGCGGACTGAATGATTGGAGTGTTGAAACTGGCGCGGTGCGGCGCAACCTCGGCGTCGAAAGCTATGACTACGGCAGCAAGTTCCTCAACGTCACGTGGCGCCGTGGATTGAATGACCTCATCACCGTGGAGGGACGCGGCGAATTCACGCGCAGCACCAAGACCACGGGGCTGGGGCTTGTTTCCGCTTTGCCGTTCGACCTGCTTGGAAAGGCGGCTTTGGTTCGAAGCACGGATGTGGACGTGGGCTCCGGCCACAAGTGGGTATTAGGCTTGGAGCGGCAATGGACCGACACCTCCGTCTATTTGGAAGCGCAGGGTGCATCGCGGCAGTACGTCGAGCTTGGGAAACCGGCCGCCATCCTGCCGTCCCGCACGGAGTGGGCAACCAGCTTCAGCCACCAATTCGGCTCGATGGGAACGCTCGGCATCAGCCTGGCGGGTGTTCGCAACTTCGACACGACCTCTGTGACCACGCTTGGAGTCAACTACTCGATCCGCCTGAGCAAGCAGACCACTCTGATGGCGAACTTCACCCGGGCACTGAGCAATACGCCCAGCACACTGTTCGGCTTGAGCATCTCTGTATCGCTGGACGGCAACCGGCAAATGCAGGCCTCGGCTAGCACCACCAAAGGGGGCACCGATTTCTACACAACGGTGACGAGCGCGCCCAACCCGGAAACCGATCTTGGCTGGCGCGCGTTGGCTGGTCGTTTCCAGCACGAGGCGCATGCGGAGGCTGGCATCGACTACGGTAGCCGCTTCGGCCGGTTCTCTTCGGACCTTAGCACCTCGGGTAGCCAGACAACCATCCGCAGCGGCTTCACAGGGGGCCTGGTCTGGGCCGCCGGCCTGCCGTTCTTGACCAAGCGGGTCGACCAGAGTTTCGCTGTCGCCGAGGTCAAGGGGTATCCCGACATCGGCATCGGATTGGGCAGCAACCCCACGACTCGGACCGACGCGTCAGGAATTGCGCTCGTTCCGTTCCTTTCGCCGTACCAGTCCAATCAGATCCGCTTGAACGCGTCCGACCTGCCGATCAGCGCGGAGATCGAATCAATCGAGCGGACCGTGGTTCCCCGTTGGCGCAGCGGCGTCAAGGTTGACTTCCCGGTGCGTGCCGGCAAAGCGGCGCTGCTGAAAATTCAATTCGATGACGGCGAGCCGGCACCCGCGGGCGCCGTGGTCCGGATCGAAGGCGACAACGAGGAGTTCTATGTCGCTCGCAGAGGCGAGGCTTATGTGACGGCCCTCCAGCCGGAGAACGTGCTCACTCTGACGTGGAAGCAGCAGTCCTGCCGTTTCCCGGTCCAGATCTCGCCCGCAGCCAATGACGACGTTATCCGGCTTGGCCCCTTGCGCTGTGGAGGGGTCAAGCGATGATCACTCTGTTGCGAGATGCGGTGGCATTGATTCTCCTGTGGGCCTGCCTGCCCGCCGTCGCGGCCAACATCAACTGCACGACCATGGTCGTGCCGGACGTCCCGATCTTCTACGTCAACAACACCACGGTATCGATGCAGGGGACTTTTACTGTCACCTGTAGCCGCAATCCAGGCGGTGCGAGCTCAGTCAGTTATACGGTGACGCACAACGTCGGAAATAGCCCTAAGGCCACCAATAGCGGCGGCGCCACGGTGAACTACACCCTCGGCAGAAGCAGTTGCTCGGACCAGTGGCTCAGCGGCGGTACGATCGCCGACTCGTTGGCCCTGCCGAACTCAGGCACTGCTTATAGCAAGACAACCTCGTTCTTCGTATGTGTGCCGTCCCAGACGGTTGCGGGCGCAGCCGGACTCTATCAGCAACTTGTGACGCTGACTGCGAATCCGACGACAGGCCCCCAACCTAGCACCAGTTTTCACGTGAATATTACCGCACCTGCTTCGTGCATTTTCACGACGAACCCAGGGAACATCAGCATGTCTTACGTGGCCTTGGGGCCCCAGGTCATCGGCAGCACAACGTTTAACGTCCAGTGCACAACTCTCTTCCCCTACACGCTGGCGACCGATGTGCCCGAGGGCGTTCTTCAAAATCTCAGGTACATCCTGAGCCTCAGTTCAACGACTGCCAATGGGACTGGTGCGCCGCAAACTTACACGGTCACGGCGACAATTCCTGCGGGTCAGTCCGGCTGTGGCGGGGGCGGCTGTGGATCAAACACTAACAGTCACAGCGTAATCATTTCATATTGAGTCTTCAGACTGCCGCAGCCGATTAGAAGCGCTCGTGCGCCTCGAAATACCGCCACTGCCCCATCGGCAGTTGCCCCAGCACCACCCGCCCAATCCGGACCCTCTTGAGTCCGACGACCTTCAGCCCCACCAGCTCGCACATGCGCCGGATCTGGCGTTTCCGGCCTTCAGTGAGCACGAACCGCAATTGCTCCGGGTTTTGCCACTCCACCTGCGCCGGCTTGAGCGCTCGGCCATCCAGGCTCAGCCCATGGCGCAGGCGCGCGAGCTGCGCCGGCGGGAAGGCGTGTTGCACGTCGCTCGCGACGCTGCCGTAGCTCACCCGCACCAGATATTCCTTTTCCACCCCGCTGTCTTCGCCGATCAGCTGGCGCGCGACGCGGCCATCCTGCGTCAGCACCAGCAGCCCGGTGGAATCGATGTCCAGCCGGCCCGCGGGGGCGAGCCCCTTGAGTTGCTGCGGACCGAATCGCAGCCTCGACACGTCGCCGGCCCAGTGGTTGCGCGGCTGCACCAGCACGACTGCCGGCTGGTAGCCATCCTCGGCCTGCCCGCTGACATAGCCGATCGGCTTGTTGAGCAAGATGGTGACTTGCTGCTGTTGCTGGCCGCGGGCCCGCGGATCGACCTCGATACGCGCTTCGGTCGAAACCTGCAGTCCCATCACCGCGAGCGCCCCGTCGACGCGGACCCAGCCCCTGGCGATCCAGTCGTCGGCCTCGCGCCGCGAGCACAGGCCCAGTTCGGCCATGCGCTTGTTCAGACGCGTCGTCGCATCAGGTAAGGGTTCGGTCACGCGCTCTATGCTACGCGCGCGAAAATGCTCGAGCGCAGCGCCGGCAGGTCCAGGATTCGCACGCCGCCGTACTCGACGCGAATCGTGCCCTGGGCCTCGAGCGCGGCGAGGGCCTCGTTCACGCGCTGGCGCGAAAGCCCCACCAGGTAGGCCAGTTCCTGCTGCGTGATACGCAGCAGTTCGCCCACGCCGGGATAGAGCACGGGATTGAACAGGGCCGCGAGGCTGCGCGCCACTCTCAGGTCGGGGTTGCTCATGCGGTCGATTTCGCGGGCTGCAATGAATTGCGCCAGCCGTTCGTTGAGCTGGTCCATCACGAATCGGTTGAAGCCGATCGAGTGATCCAGCAGCCAATGAAACGTGTCGACCGGCACCCCTGCGACGACACTCTTTCGCAGTGCCTGCATGTTGTAGCGATAACTTTCGCGCTTGAGCGCAGTGCCTTCGCCAAACCAACCGCCCGGCGGCACGCCCGTGAAGGTCATGGTATGACCCTGTTCGTTGTCCGTGCTCATTTTGAGCAGGCCTTCGACCACGCCGAACCAGTAAGTTACTGGTCGCCCAATCCGGCAGACAAAGTCGCCCGGAAGCGCGTCGCCAACCTTGAGCGCAGCCACGACGGTCTCGTATTCGTCGGCTTTGAGCAGCTTCAGCCAGGGAATACCCGCAAGCTCGGCGGCCGTCGGGTCGCGCCGCCGCTGGTGCAGGGTCAGGTCAGTCGCCATGGCTCGATCAGTTGTTGTATGGAGCGGGCGGGCCTGGAGCGTCAATGATGCCCCGGGCTCGCCCTACTAGGACATTCCCTAGGATTGTCGTTACAAAGACAAGTTGGCGTCAAAGTCAGTCCTAGTATGCGCTCAGTTCCGTTAGGCGAAAACAAGGACAACCCCCATGGAGACGACGTTCCCGCGGCTGCTGCTCCAGCATGCAATGCAGCGCCCCGCCGACCCGGCGATGCGCGAGAAGGAATACGGTATCTGGCAAACCCATGGCTGGGCCGCAATGGCCAAACTGGTGGAGCAGGTTGCTTGCGGACTGCATCAGGCGGGACTGGCATCCGGCGAACACATGATCGTGATCGGCGCCAACCGGCCGCGCCTGTACGCGACGATGCTAGCCGCGCAGTCGCTCGGCGCCGTTCCGATTCCGCTGTACCAGGACGCGGCGGCTGCCGAGTGCGTGTTTCCCCTCAACAACGCGGAAGTGCGTTTCGCGTTCGCCGAGGACCAGGAGCAGGTCGACAAGCTGCTGGAAATCCGCGCCCAGTGCCCGCGCCTTCGCGCCATCTACTACGACGATCCGCGCGGCCTGCGCAAGTACAGCGAACCCGGCCTTCAATCGGTGGACGAGCTGATCTCAACTGGCAGCGCATTCGCGCAGCAACATCCATCTTTTTTCAAGGCCGAAGTAGAAAAGGCCAAGCCCGACGACGTCGCTGCGATGTTCTTCACTTCGGGAACCACCGGCAACCCCAAGGGCGTGGTGCACAGCCACAGGACTTTGCTCGATCGCGGACATGCGGGCGCGCAGTTCGACAAGCTCACGCATCGCGAGGAGGTGCTGGCCTACCTGCCGCCGGCCTGGATCGGACAGAACATCTTCAGCTATGCGCAGTGGCTGGCCTGCGGGTATGTGGTGAATTGCCCGGAATCCGCTGCGACCGTGGTGATCGACCTGAAGGAAATCGGCCCGACGTATTACTTCGCCCCGCCGCGTGTGTTCGAAGGCCTGTTGACGACGGTCATGATCCGGATGGAAGACGCCGGCTGGCTCAAACGCAAGATGTTCCATGCTTTCATGGACCTCGCGCGCCGGGTCGGCCCGGCTCTCATGGACGGCAAGGCCGTCGGCCTGCTGGACAGGATAAGCTACCTCGCGGGCGACGCGCTGGTGTACGGGCCGCTGCGCAACAACCTGGGTTTTTCGCGGGTACGTGTCGCCTACACGGCCGGCGAGGCAATCGGGCCCGACCTTTTCACTTTCTACCGTTCCATCGGGATCAACCTCAAGCAACTCTACGGCTCGACGGAGACCGCGGTGTTCGTCTGCCTGCAGCCGGACAACCAGGCCCGGGCCGACACGGTCGGCGTGCCGATCAGCGGGGTCGAGATCAAGGTGGCCGACAACGGAGAAATCCTGGTGCGTTCGCCCGGCCTGCTCAAGGAGTACTACAAGAACCCGGCGGCCACGGCCGAAGTTCTCACCCGAGACGGGTGGTACCACACCAGTGACGCGGGCTTCCTGGATGCGCACGGCCACCTTAAGATCATCGATCGCGTCAAGGACGTCGGCCGCATCCGCGGCGGTGTCAACGACGGCGCCATGTTCGCGCCCAAGTACGTGGAGAACAAACTGAAGTTCTTTCCCTACATCAAGGAAGCGGTGGCTTATGGCGACCTGCGCGAAAAGGTCTGCGTGATGATCAACATCGATTTCGACGCGGTCGGCAACTGGGCCGAACGCCGCAACCTGCCGTACGCGGGGTACACCGACCTGGCGCAGAAACCCGAGGTCTACGAATTGATCAAGGACTGCGTGGAAAAGGTCAACGCCGACCTCGCGGCGGACGAGCGGCTGGCCGGGTCCCAGATCAGCCGTTTCCTGGTCCTGCACAAGGAACTGGACGCCGACGACGGCGAGCTGACCCGCACCAACAAGGTCCGACGCGGCTTCATCGCCGAAAAGTACCAGCTGCTGGTCGACGCGCTCTACGGCGGCAAGACCGAGCAATATATCGAGACCCAGGTGAAGTTCGAGGATGGGCGCACCGGCAGCGTGAACGCCACGCTCAAGATCATGGATACGCGAACCTTCACTCCGGTGAAAGCCGCGGCATGAGCTCCCGGGTTATCGTGTCCCAGGCGAATACCACAGCGCCACGCGTGGAGGATATGCAATGAGCACCGTGACATTGCGGGCCGAGCCCGTCGAAGCCCTGACCCCCGAGAGGGCGGCGCGGCTGGTCGAACAGACCAGTGCCAACCAGCCGATCGCACCGGCCAGGAGGACCGGCGAAGTCATCCTGGACGTGCAGGACATCTCGCTGAGTTTTGGTGGCGTGAAGGCATTGAGCGACATCTCCTTCAACGTCAAGGAGCACGAGATTCGCGCGATCATCGGCCCCAACGGCGCCGGCAAGAGCTCGATGCTCAACTGCATCAACGGCGTGTACCAGCCCCAGCAAGGGTCCATCACGTTCCGCGGCCAGACCTTCAAGCACATGAACAGCCATGAGGTGGCCGTGATGGGGGTCGCCCGTACGTTCCAGAGCCTGGCCCTGTTCAAGGGCATGAGCGTGCTGGACAACATCATGACCGGGCGCAACCTGCGCATCAAGAGCAACCTGTTCATGCAGGCACTGCGCATCGGGCCGGCCTTGCGCGAGGAAATACGCCACCGCGAGTTCGTCGAACACATCATCGACTTCCTGGAGATCCAGGCCCATCGCAAGACGCCGGTGGGCCAGTTGCCGTACGGCCTGCAAAAGCGGGTGGACCTGGGGCGCGCGCTCGCGATGGAGCCCCAGGTGCTGCTGCTGGATGAACCGATGGCGGGGATGAACGTGGAAGAAAAGCAGGACATGTGCCGCTTCGTGCTGGACGTGAACGAGGAGTTCGGCACCACCGTAGTGCTGATCGAACACGACATGGGCGTCGTCATGGACATCAGCGACCGGGTCGTGGTCCTGGACTACGGCAAGAAAATCGGCGACGGCACACCGGACGAGGTCCGCAGCAACCCGGACGTGATCAAGGCGTACCTCGGTACCTCGCATTAAGGACAGCGCATCATGGGATTCTTTCTGGAAACGGTGCTGGGCGGCCTGATGGCCGGGATGCTGTATTCGCTGGTGGCGCTGGGCTTCGTGCTGATCTTCAAGGCGTCCGGCGTTTTCAATTTCGCGCAAGGCGCGATGGTGCTGTTCGCGGCGCTGGCGATGGCGCGCTTCGTCGAGTGGCTGCCTCACTGGACTGGCATCGACAACCTGTTCCTCGCGGGCCTGGGCGCATTCATCCTGGCCGGTGCGATCATGTTCGTCACGGCCTGGCTGATCGAGCGGCTGGTGCTGCGCCAACTGGTCAACCAGGAGGGCGCGACGCTGCTGATGGCCACCCTGGGCATCGCCTATTTCATCGACGGCCTGGGCCAGAGCATCTTCGGCAGCGACATCTACAAGCTCGACATCGGCATGCCGAAGGAGCCGGTGATGGCTTTCGAAAGCACTTTTCCCGGCGGGATCCTGATCAACAAGGAAGACCTGGTCGCCGCTGCCATTGCCGCCGCCCTGGTGATATTGCTCACGCTGTTCTTCCAGAAGACGGGAACGGGACGCGCGCTGCGCGCCGTGGCGGACGATCACCAGGCCGCCCAGTCGATCGGCATTCCTCTGAACCGGATCTGGGTCATCGTCTGGTGCGTGGCCGGCGTGGTCGCCCTGGTCGCGGGGATGATCTGGGGCAGCAAGCTAGGTGTGCAGTTCTCGCTCGCCACAGTGGCGTTGCGTGCGCTGCCGGTGGTCATCCTGGGCGGGCTGACTTCGGTTCCCGGAGCCATCATCGGAGGCCTGATCATCGGCGTCGGCGAAAAAGTCTCCGAGGTGTACCTGGGTCCCTTCGTGGGCGGAGGCATCGAAATCTGGTTTGCCTATGTCCTGGCGCTGCTCTTTCTGCTGGTGCGTCCGCAGGGATTGTTCGGCGAGAAGATCATCGACCGGGTCTGATCCTTCGACAGCTCAGGACTATCGGGAAGATTCAAATGATTTACAGAGAAAACGGCCAGTTCAAGACTACCTACCGCGCCGACCAGCAGATCTTCCCGATCGCGCAGGACCGCCTGTTCATCTTCGCGCTGCTGCTGTTCGCCTTCCTGGTGGTCCCGGCCATCTCCAGCGGCTACATGTTCCGCGCGATCCTGATCCCATTCGTGATCATGGCACTGGCCGCGGTCGGGGTGAATATCCTGGTGGGTTATTGCGGCCAGATCTCGCTCGGCTCCGGCGCCTTCATGGCGGTGGGTGCGTATGGCGCCTATAACGCCTTCATACGCATTCCGAACTTGCCATTGGTCCCCGCTCTGATCATCGGCGGACTGTGCGCGACCGTGTTCGGCATCCTGTTCGGGCTGCCCAGCCTGCGCGTGAAGGGGCTTTATCTGGCGGTGGCAACGCTCGCCGCGCAGTTCTTTGCCGACTGGATGTTCCTGCGCGTCAAGTGGTTCACCAACTACACGCCCTCGGGTTCGGTGTCGGTGTCGGGGATGCAGGTATTCGGCTTTCCTATTGAAAGTCCCACGAGCAAGTACCTGCTGTGCCTGACGATTCTCGCGGTGATGGGCCTGCTGGCGAAAAACCTGGTGCGCAGCGCCATCGGACGCGAGTGGATGGCCATCCGCGACATGGACGTGGCGGCGGCCGTGATCGGCATCCGGCCGATGTACGCGAAACTCAGCGCCTTCGCGGTCAGCTCTTTCATCATTGGCATGGCCGGCGCATTGTGGGGATTCGTGTACCTCGGCGCCTGGGAGCCGGCGGCTTTCTCGGCCGACATGTCGTTTCGCCTGCTGTTCATGGTGATCATCGGTGGGCTCGGCTCGATCATGGGCGGCTTTTTCGGCGCCGCTTTCATCGTGCTGCTGCCGATCGGCCTGAACCAGTTCCTGCCGGTGCTGCTCGGCGCCTTCGGTATCGAGATCTCGACAGCCGGCATCGCGCACGCCGAGCTCATCATCTTCGGCACGCTGATCGTGTGGTTCCTCATCGTTGAGCCGCATGGCCTGGCCAAACTCTGGTCCACGGGCAAGCAGAAGCTGCGCCTGTGGCCGTTCCCGCATTGAAAATCAAGACAGATGTTTTCAGGCAACCCGGCACCGCAAGTGCCCTTAATCAAGGAGACGTTATGAAACTGCGCAATCTTGCCCTGGCCGCCTGCCTGGCAGCCGTCGGTATCACTGCTTTCGCCCAGGCCAAAGATCAATTCTTCCCGGCCTTGCCATATCGCACCGGCCCGTTCGCACCTAACGGCGTGCCGTGGGCCAACGGTTACCTCGACTACCTCAAGCTGGTCAATGCGCGCGGCGGCATCAATGGCGTGAAGATCATCTTCGAGGAATGCGAAACCGCCTACGACACGGCCCGCGGCGTGGAATGCTATGAGCGCCTGAAGGGCAAGCACGGTGGAGCGACGCTGTTCCAGCCGCTTTCCACCGGCATCACGTTCGCCCTCACCGAGAAAGCTCCGGCAGACAAGATCCCGCTGATCACCGCCGGCTATGGCCGCAGTGAAAGCGCCGACGGCGGCGTGTTCAAGTGGAACTTCCCGCTGGCCGGCACGTACTGGATGGCCGCGGACGTCCTGGTCCAGTATGTCGGCAAGAAGGAAGGCGGACTGGACAAGCTCAAGGGCAAGAAGATCACGCTCGTGTACCACGACAGCCCGTACGGCAAGGAACCGATCGCGCTGCTGCAGGAGCGCAGCAAGATGCATGGCTTCGATTTGCAATTGCTGCCGGTCGCCTCGCCCGGCATCGAGCAGAAGGCCACCTGGCTCCAGATCCGCCAGAACCGGCCCGACTATGTGTTCCTGTGGGGCTGGGGCGTGATGAATTCCACCGCCATCAAGGAAGCGCAGGCCACCGGCTATCCGCGCGAGAAGATGTACGGCGTCTGGTGGTCGTCCGCCGAGCCGGATGTCAAGGACGTCGGCGAAGGCGCCAAGGGATACAACGGCATCACGTTCCAGCACGGTGCCGAGCCGCAATCGGCCGTGGTCAAGGAAATCCTGGAGAAGGTCCATGCCAAGGGCCAGGGCACGGGCCCGAAGGAAGAAGTCGGCCAGGTGCTCTACATGCGCGGCGTGCTGAGCGCGATGTTCGGCGTCGAGGGCGTTCGCGCCGCGCAGGAGCGCTTTGGCAAGGGCAAGTGGATGAACGGCGACCAGGTCCGCTGGGGCCTGGAAAACCTGAACCTGACGCAGGCCAAGCTCGACGCGCTCGGCTTCAAGGGCGTGATGCGTCCCATCAGCACCTCCTGCATGGACCACCAGGGCGCCAACTGGGCGCGCATCCACACGTGGGACGGCAAGCAATGGAAGTTCACTTCCGACTGGCTGCAGGCCGACGACCAGGTGCTCAAGCCGATGGTCAAGGCCACTGCCGACAAGTACGCGGCCGAAAAGAAGCTGACGCGGCGCGCCCCCACGGACTGCCAATCCGCGGGGTGACAAGGCATCCTCCACGCCTTTTCTGACCGAAAGGGATGCGCCGCTCAGGCGGCGCGGGGAGGTTCGCGGCTCATTCGAGCCGCCAATCCACAGCGCTGTGCTTCAGCCCTGTGGATTGGTGAAGGCGCGGTTTTAATCACGTTCGCACTGCCAAGAACAGTGTTAACAGGCCCAAACATGGACTCCAGACAAATCGTTCTCAACGTCAACGGCATCGAGGTGATCTACAACCACGTGATCCTCGTGCTCAAGGGCGTTTCGCTGCAGGTGCCCGAAGGCGGCATCGTGGCCATCCTCGGCGGCAACGGGGCGGGCAAGACCACGACGCTGCGCGCCGTTTCGAACCTGCTCAAGGGCGAGCGCGGCGAGGTGACCAAGGGCTCCATCGAGCTGCGCGGCGAGCGCATCGAGAATCTCTCGCCCTCCGATCTGGTGCAACGCGGAGTGGTGCAGGTGATGGAGGGCCGCCACTGCTTTGCCCACCTCACCATCGAGGAAAACCTGCTGACGGGCGCCTATACCCGCTCCAGCAAGGGCGAGGTGGCAGCCAACCTGGAAAAGGTCTACACCTACTTCACACGGCTCAAGACGCGCCGGGGCTCGCAGGCGGCGTACACGTCCGGCGGCGAGCAGCAGATGTGCGCGATCGGCCGGGCGCTGATGGCCAACCCGAGCATGGTCTTGCTTGACGAACCCTCGATGGGCCTGGCGCCGCAGATCGTGCAGGAGGTGTTCGAGATCGTGAAGGACCTCAACGCCAAGGAAAAGGTCACCTTCCTGCTTGCCGAGCAGAACACGAACATGGCGCTGCAGTACTCGGACTACGGCTACATCATGGAAAGCGGGCGGGTCGTCATGGACGGGCCCGCCGCCGAATTGGCGACGAACGAGGACGTCAAGGAGTTCTACCTGGGCGTGGGCGGGGGCGAGCGCAAGAGCTTCCGCGATGTCAAGAGTTACAAGCGGCGCAAGCGCTGGCTGGCCTGAGGAAAAAATGATGAGCGAATTTTTCGACGCGTTGGAAACCCGCGACCCGGCCCAACGTGAAGCACAGTTGATGGCGGCACTGCCGCAGCAGGTGGCACACGCCCAGCAGCACGCGCCGGCCTTTGCCCAGATCCTGGCGGGCGTGGAGCCGAACGCAGTGAACTCGCGCGCCGCGCTTGCGCAATTGCCGGTAACACGCAAGCATGAGCTGCTGGAGCGGCAGCGCTCCGGCCGTGGAGGAGAACCTTTCGGCGGCTTCTCGACGCTGCTGCGCGGACCGCAGACGCCGCGCATATTCGCCTCGCCCGGACCGGTGTACGAACCCGAAGGCTGCGCCCGCGACTACTGGCGCGCCGCACGCGCGATGTTTGCCGCCGGATTTCGTGCCGGCGACCTGGTGCACAACGCGTTCAGCTATCACATGACACCCGGCGCGTTCATCATGGAATCGGGCGCGCATGCGGTGGGATGTACCGTGTTTCCCGCGGGAGTCGGACAGACTGAACAGCAGTTGCAGGCGATCGCGGATCTCAAGCCCAATGCGTACATGGGCACCCCCAGTTTCCTGCGCATCCTCATCGAGAAGGCCGCCGAAACCGGCAGCGACATTTCGATGATGCGCAAGGGGTTGACCGGCGGGGAAGCGTTGCCTCCGAGCCTGTGCGGCTGGTTTGCCGAGCGCGGTGTCACCGCCTACCAGAGCTATGCCACTGCGGACCTGGGACTCATCGCCTATGAAACGGCAGCGCGTGAAGGCTTGGTGCTCGACGAAAGCATCATCGTCGAGATCGTGCGGCCCGGCACCGGCGACCCGGTAGCCGCAGGTGACGTAGGTGAGCTGGTCGTAACGACGCTGAACCCGTCTTATCCGCTGATCCGTTTCGGCACTGGCGACCTCTCTGCCCTGCTGCCGGGAGTTTGCCCGACCGGGCGTACCAACACCCGCATCAAGGGCTGGATGGGCCGGGCCGACCAGACCACCAAGATACGCGGCATGTTCGTGCATCCGGCGCAGGTGGCCGACATTGCGCGGCGTTTCCCGGAAGTGCTGAAGGCGCGGCTGGTGGTCAGCGGCGAGATGGCGAACGACGTCATGACGCTGAAGGTCGAGGCGGCGTCGGTGCCGCATGGCCTGGATGAGCGAATTGGCGACGCCATTCGCGACGTCACCAAACTGCGCGGCGATGTGCAGATGCTGCGGCCCGGCAGCCTGCCCAATGACGGCAAAGTCATCGAGGACGCGCGCAGTTACAAGTGAACGCGGCCGGCGCCCACGCTACGTAGTTCCCGTCATGCGGCCGCGGGCGGCGCGGCCTACGATTTGGAGGTCTCGAAACAAGGAGTCTTTCCAATGAGGAACCCGTGGCGCCCTTTGGCTCGACTGGCACCATTGGCCATGATGGCTGCCGCGTTCGGCGTGCACGGCGCCGATTTCCCGGTCAAGGACAAACCCATCACGATCGTGGTGCCGTTCGCCGCCGGCGGACCGACCGATCGCGTTGCACGGGACCTGGCCGACGCAATGCGCAAGCCGCTCGGGGGCGCCGCCATCGTGGTGGACAACGCAGCCGGCGCGGGGGGCACGATCGGCGCCAACAAGGTTGCCAAGGCCGCTGCTGACGGCTACACGGTGCTGCTGCACCACATAGGCATGGCCACATCGCCGGCGCTGTACCGAAACCTGCCCTTCAAGACGCTGGACGACTTCGAGTATGTTGGCATGGTCAACGAAGTGCCGATGACCCTGATCGGCCGCCCGTCGCTGCCGGCGAATAATTTTGCCGAACTGCGCACCTGGCTCAACGCCAACAAGGGCAGGGTGAACATGGCCAACGCGGGCCTGGGCGCGGCCTCCCACCTGTGCGACTTGCTGTTCATGAGTGCGCTGAAGATGGACATGACGACGGTTCCCTATAAAGGCACCGGACCTGCCATGACCGACCTGATCGGAGGCCAGGTCGACCTGATGTGCGACCAGACCACCAATACGACCAGCCAGATCGAGTCGAAGAAAGTCAAGGCTTTTGCCGTAACGACGAGCAAACGACTTGCCACCCCCGGGCTGAAGGATCTGCCGACCATGCAGGAGGCCGGCCTCAAGGGGTTCGAGGTCACGATCTGGCACGGCCTGTACGCGCCCAGGGGTACGCCTGCCGACGTACTTCAAAAGCTGAACAACGCACTCAAAGCGGCGCTGAAAAATCCGGATTTCGTCAAGAAGCAGGAGGGCCTCGGGGCCGTCGTGATGACGGACAAGCGGGTCGAGCCGGCCGAGCACAAGAAATTCGTCGGGGGCGAGATTGCCAAGTGGGGCCCGATCATCAAGGCTGCCGGGGTGTATGCCGACTGAATTCCCGCGCGAGCTCTTGAAGGCCGCCTCGAGGGCGGCCTTTCATTTTTCGGTCCTTTGCGCCGATCGCGAGCGCGCCTTCGCGACGGGCAAATGAGGTTGGACGTGGCATCATCAGCCGACCCCGGAGCCGACTGCTGCCACCACCAGATTCAACGAAGGAGTGAGTGAACATGAAGACGATTCTCAAACCGCATCGGCGACTATTCCTTGGCGCCGTGGCGCTGGCCGCCCTCGGCATTGCCGCGCTGCCGGCCGCCGCGCAGAGCCATTGGCCCACCAAGCCCGTCAGAATCGTCGTGCCATTTGCGGCAGGCGGCACCACCGATATCCTGGCGCGGGCGATTGCGCCGGAATTGTCAAAGGCTTTCGGCCAGCAGTTCGTAGTGGACAACCGCGCCGGCGCCGGCGGCAACGTCGGTGCCGAGATCGTGGCCAAGTCGCCCGGCGACGGCTATACCCTGTTGATGGGAACCGTCGGCACCCATGGCATCAACCGCGCGCTCTACGAAAAGCTGCCCTTCGACCCGATCAAGGATTTCGTGCCGATCACGCTGGTAGCCGGCGTCCCCAACGTGATGGTGATGCAGACCGAAAAGGCAAAGACCCTGGGCATCAACAGCGTTGCCGATTTCATCCGGTACGCCAAGGCGCATCCGGGCAAGCTCAACATGGCCTCCAGCGGGAACGGTACCTCGATCCACCTGTCGGGCGAACTGTTCAAGACCATGACCGGCATCTACATGGTGCACCTGCCGTATCGCGGTTCCGGGCCGGCATTGATGGACCTGGTGGGCGGCACTGCGGACGTGATGTTCGACAACCTGCCCTCGTCGATGCAGCAGATCAAGGGTGGCAAGCTCAAGGCACTGGCAGTGACCAGCCGGCAGCGCTCGGCCGCACTGCCGGACGTGCCGACGGTCGAGGAGGCGGCGGGCTTGAAGGGGTTCGACGCCACTTCATGGTTCGGCCTGCTCGCCCCCGCTGGCACGCCGCCGGACATCGTCAATCGCCTCCAGCAGGAAGTGGCCAAGTCGCTGGGCACGCCGGCCATCAAGGAAAAGCTGCTGGCGCAGGGCGCCATCCCGAGCGGCAATTCCCCAGCCGAGTTCGCGCGCCACATCGAGAACGAACACCGCAAATGGGCGCAGGTGGTGAAGTCCTCCGGCGCGAAGGTGGACTAGGGCCGCGACAGCGGCCGTGTCCATCCCGGGCTCGACCCGGGATCCAGGGCTAATCCAGGCCGCGGGACCTGCCCTACACGCCCCAGACGATCTCCTGGCCGGCTTTCTCGCATCGGCGCAGCATGTCCAGGAACGGCACCGCTCGCTGCCGCAGCGAGATGCTCTCGAAACGAGGCGGGCTCTCGCCCTTGGCCTTGGCCTCTTCGACCATGGCTTTCTGATCCGCCTCCTCCGTGGCAATTGCCGCTTCCAGGGCGCCAACCGCGGCGGGCATCTGTTCGGGCAGGATGATGCCTTTTGGCTGGGCGTCCTTTCCGATGATTTCGAGTACCCGGCGCCCGTTCGGCTCGAGCATGATCAGGTCGCCGGTTGCCTTGGATTTGAACTTGAAGAGCATCGGTACATGTACTCGCGGTTGAAAGGATAGGCCGACTGGGCGCCGCGCAATGAGCCGGTATGCAACTGGCCGTCCGGACGCGTGGCAAGGATCTGGTGCAGTCCGATCCAGCCTTGCTCGAATATCATCGCGCAGCCAGCCAGGTACAAGCGGTAGGCGCGCAGGACTTTCTGCGCATCGTCGACGTGGCCGGTCGTGGCCAGCACGCGCTGAGCCTCGTCGAGCCGCGCCTCCAGCGCGTCCGACCACGCCCACAAGGTGCGGGCATAGTGGGGTCGAAGGTTCTCGGTATCGACCATTTCAAGTCCGGCCACCGCCATGTCCTTGAGCACGTGGCTGATGTGGAGCAACTCACCGCCGGGAAAGATGTATTTCTCGATGAACTCGCCCATTCCCGCACCCATCTGGCCAGGATGGACGCTCCCGGATGTGATGCCGTGGTTCATGACCAGGCCACCCGGCTTGAGCAGCCGATGGATCTTGCCGAAGTAGGCCGGCATGTTGGCCTGCCCCACGTGCTCGAACATGCCCACCGACGCGATCTTGTCGAATCCTTCCGTCTCGCCGAGTTCGCGGTAATCGCGCAGCTCCATGCGCACCCTGCCCTGCAATCTCTTGTCCTCGATCAGGCGCTGGACGTGGGCATGTTGGTTCTTGGACAGCGTGATTCCGGTAGCGTTGACACCATAGTTCTCCGCTGCCCACATGAGCAGCCCACCCCAGCCCGCTCCGATGTCCAGGAAGCGCTCACCCGGTTTCAGCTGAAGCTTGCGGCAGATATGGTCGAGTTTGGCTTCCTGGGCCTGGGCCAGCGACATTGCCGTATCGCGGTAATAGGCGCATGAATAGACCCGCCGCGGGTCCAGCCACAAGGCGTAGAAATCATCGGACACGTCATAGTGGAATTGCACCTGCTGCGCATCCTTGTGCGGCGAATGGGCAGCTGCGGACTTCGCGCGGCGCAGCATCTGGGTCCACCAGCCGCTGTCGCCGCTCACCGGGGTGCCGGGAAGCAAGCGTGCCGCCACTGCCATCAGGTCGCGCATCCGGCCCTCAAGCTGGACACGGCTCTCGACGAAATCCTCGGCCAGCCGGCCGATCTGGCCCGCCGCCATGGTGGCCAGGCTGGACCAGTCCTTGAACGACAGGGTGACCGCCGCCGTCGGCGACCCCACCCGCTTGCCGGCGGGCAACTGCACCGCCACCGGCACGGGCAGGCCGGCCAACTGCGACTCGATCTTGCGGATAAGTGTGTCCATGAGGAAATTCTCGCCACGGTTCAAGCCACCCGTCAACTCAGGGAGTGCAGTACGCAAGTGTAGGACAGCTTCGCTTCCCGAGGTACGGATCCGTGAGCCACGGGCCGGCGCACAGCCGGAGTGGCCGAGTTGACAGCCATTTGTTTAGGCTTAAACTATTGAGGCTTGGTCGCGCTGCTTTTGCAAGTGCGACAGGCCCTACACCATGCACAGGACTCCGCCGATGGATATGGAAGCGCGCGCCCATAGCGAGCACCCGGAAGCCCTGCGTTTGTGGCTGCGACTGCTCACCTGTACGCAGATCGTCGAAAAGCAGGTTCGTAGCCAGCTGCGCGAGCGCTTCGACACGACGTTGCCGCGTTTCGACCTCATGGCCCAGCTGGAACGCGCCCCTGACGGGTTGAAGATGAACGAGCTGTCGCGCCGCATGATGGTGACCGGCGGCAACGTGACCGGAATTACCGACCAGTTGGTTGCCGAGGGCCTGGTCGATCGCGTCGATGTGGCGGGCGACCGGCGCGCCTACCGCGTGCGCCTGACCGCCAAGGGCCGCAAGATGTTCCACGAGATGGCCCACCAGCACGAGAGCTGGATCGTCCAGGCCTTCGCCGGCCTGTCCGACAAGGAAGTGGCGATCTTGCACAAGCTGCTCGGCAAGGTCAAAGATCATGCGCAGTCCAGCGCCGCGGCAGCGGCGTGACTGTCTGCGACAAGGGAGTTGAGGCATGTCCATCCAGCAAGACCGATTCGTTCATGACCGTCTGCCGCCACCCGCGCAGTGGCCGGAACTGGTCTACGACCGTCCGGAATTTCGGTTCCCGGCCCAGCTGAACGTGATCGAAGAATTGCTGGACAAGGCGCGGTCGAAAGGTTTCGGCGACAGTCCCATGCTGCGATCCAGCCGCACGATCCTGAGCTATTCCGACGCGCGCGCCCAGGTGGACCGCATCTGCCGCGTCCTGGTCGAAGATCTCGGACTGGTGCCGGGCAATCGGGTGCTGCTGCGCGGTGGCAATTCGATCGGTCTGGCGCTCGCATGGCTGGCCGTCGTCAAGGCCGGTCTGGTCGCGGTCGCCACCATGCCACTGCTGCGTGCGCGCGAACTGGGCGACATCATCGACAAGGCGCAGCCCACCGTTGCGCTGTGCGATGCGAATCTCCTGGAGGAGCTGGAACTGGCTCGCCAGGATCGGCCGGTGCTTGCCACCGTGCTAGCTTTCAATTCCGGCCATGAGCCGGGCTCCCTGGACGCGCGCACGGCGCGCAAGGACGGCGAATTCGCGCCATGCCCGACCTCCGCAGACGACATCGCGATGATGGCTTTCACCTCGGGCACGACCGGCAAGCCGAAGGCCGCCGTGCACACCCATCGCGATGTGCTCGCCGCTTGCGAGGCCTGGCCCCGCCATGTGCTGCGCGCCACCCCCGATGACATCGTCGTGGGATCGCCGCCGCTGGCCTTCACTTTCGGCCTGGGCGGCCTGCTGCTGTTCCCGATGTGGGCCGGCGCATCGGTCTATTTTCCCGACGCGCCGTATACGCCCGACAGCGCGGTTCGCATGATCCGGGAAATCGGCGCGACCATCTGCTACACCGCGCCCACTTTTTACCGGCAGATGGCGCCGCTGACGCGCGAACAAGGAGTTGGTCGCCTTCGCATCTGCGTCAGCGCCGGCGAGGGGCTGCCGGACGCGACGCGCCAACTGTGGAAGCAGGCCACCGGCATCGAGATGCTCGACGGCATCGGCGCCACCGAGATGTTCCATATTTTCATCTCGGCGGCCGGCAGCGACGTGCGGCCGGGCGCCATCGGCAAGGTCGTGCCGGGCTATCGGGCCAGGGTGGTCGACGACGACGGCAACGAGGTACCGCGCGGCACCGTCGGCAAGCTGGCCGTCATCGGACCGACCGGCTGCAAGTACCTCGATGACTCGCGCCAGACCAGCTACGTGAAGGACGGCTGGAACTACCCGGGCGACGCCTTCACCGAAGACGATGACGGCTACTTCTACTATCAGGCCAGGGCCGACGACATGATCATCACGGCGGGCTACAACGTGGGCGGTCCCGAGGTCGAAGATGCCTTGCTGAGGCACCCGGCCGTGGCCGAATGCGGCGTGATCGGCAAGCCCGATACGGCGCGCGGCATGATCGTCAAGGCGTTCTGTGTGCTCAAGCCGGGCCATGCCGGCGATCCGCAGATGGTCAAGGCGCTGCAAGACCACGTCAAAGCGTCGATCGCGCCTTTCAAGTATCCGCGCGAGATCGAGTTCGTGGCAGCATTGCCGCGCACGGAAACCGGCAAGCTGCAGCGGTTCAAGCTGCGCCAGCTCTAGAGCCGGGAAGGCCTGACACCGTACGCGCCCGAAGCGCGGACATAATCGTGCCATGCCAGCTTATTCATTCGAAGCCCTGGACGCCGAGGGCGAAACGCGCCGCGGCGTGATGGAGGCAGACACCGCCAAGGCGGTGCGCAGCTCGCTACGGGCACAGTCGCTGGTGCCGCTGCAAGTGGTGCCAGTGAGTGCCGGGGTCGCGGCCGATGAACCAGCTTCGATGTGGAGCGGTGGCACCTTGGGCCGCGGCGTCTTCAGCGCCACGGCCCTGGCGATCTGGACGCGCCAGCTGGCCGGCCTGGTCACCTCAGGCCTGCCGCTGGAGCGCGCCCTCACAGCCCTGACCGACGAAGCCGAAACCGACCGTGAACGTAATCTGGTCGCCGCGCTGCGCGCCGAAGTCAACGCGGGATCGTCGTTCGCGAAGGCGCTGTCGCGGTTCCCGCGTGAATTCCCCGACATCTATACCGCCGTGGTCGGGGCCGGCGAACAAAGCGGGAACCTGGGACTGGTCCTGGAGCGGCTGGCCGACGACCTGGAGGAGCGCCAGGCCTTGCAGGCCAAGCTGATCGGCGCCGCCCTGTATCCGGCCATTGTCACTGTCGTCGCCGTTGCCATCGTGCTGTTCCTGGTCGCCTACGTGGTGCCGCAAGTCGCGAACGTTTTTGCCGGCAGCAAGCGCGCCCTGCCGTTCCTGACGGTGGCCATGCTCGCCGTAAGTGCCCTGGTGCGCAACTGGGGCTGGGTGGCGGCCCTGCTGCTGGTTGCCGGGACCATCATCACCCGCCTGGCACTACGCAACCCGGCTACGCGCGAGCGTTTCGACGCGGCGTGGCTCAAGCTGCCGCTGGTGGGCCGCCTTTCGCGCGGCTACAACGCGGCCCGCTTCGCCAGCACGCTCGCGATGCTGGCCGGCGCCGGCGTTCCGATCCTCAAGGCGCTGCAGGCGGCGGCCGAGACTCTGGGCAATCGCGCCATGCGGGCCGATGCGATGGATGCGCTGGTACTGGTCCGGGAAGGTGCGCCACTGGCTTCCGCGATGGCGCAGAAGAAGCGCTTTCCCGGCTTGCTGTCGATGTTCGCAAGGCTGGGCGAACAGACCGGCCAGCTGCCCGCGATGCTGCAGCGCGCCGCCAACCAATTGGGCGCCGAGGTACAGCGCCGGGCCATGCAGCTGGCGACGATTCTCGAGCCGCTGCTCATCGTTGCGATGGGTTTCGTGGTGATGCTGATCGTGCTGGCGGTGCTGCTGCCGATCATCCAGCTGAACCAGTTCGCGAGGTGACGTTGGCCGCGTCCCTCGACAACAAACTCGTGGTGGCGATCTCGTCGCGCGCCCTGTTCAATTTCGAGGAGGAAAACGCGATCTTCGAAAGCGGCGACCCGCAGGCGTACATGAAGCTGCAGTTCGAACGGCTGGACCTGCCCGCGCGGCCCGGCATCGCCTTCTCGCTGATCAAGAAACTGCTGGCCTTCAACGACACCACGGCGCAACGCGTTGAAGTAGTGATCCTGTCGCGCAACGACCCGGTTTCAGGCATGCGCATTTTCCGCTCCGGCCATGCCAACCAGATCAAGCTGGAACGCGGCGTCTTCACGCAGGGCCGCTCGCCGTTCCGCTACCTGCGGCCGCTGCGTGCCCACCTGTTCCTCTCAGCCAACGCGGAAGACGTGCGCGAGGCGCTGGCCGCCGGTTTTCCGGCCGCGCGCGTCCTCACGGAATCGGTGCTGGCGGGCAACAACTATCCGAGCGAGGTCCGCATCGCCTTCGACGGCGATGCGGTGCTGTTCTCCGATGAAGCCGAACGCGTGTTCCAGGCCCAGGGCCTGGACGCGTTCCAGCAGCACGAGCTGAGCAAGGCTGCCCAGCCCCTGCCCGAAGGTCCCTTCAAGCCGCTGCTGTCGGCGCTGCATCGCCTGCAGCAGGCCGGCACGCAGGGGATGCGCATTCGCACCGCGCTCGTGACGGCGCGCAGCGCGCCGGCCCACGAACGGGCAATCCGCACCCTGATGGACTGGAACATTCGCGTGGACGAGGCGATGTTCCTGGGTGGCCTGCCCAAGGGCGAGTTCCTGCGCGAATTCGAGCCCGACTTCTTCTTCGACGACCAGACCGGCCACGCCCGCCATGCCGCGCGCCATGTGCCCTCGGGCCATGTGGCCAGCGGCATCTCCAACCCGCGCAACTGACCTGCCGCGCTACGATGAGCCCTCTTTGCGAAGGGCCCGTCCGCATGAAAACGCTCGCCAAGCTGGCCGTATTGAACGCCACCACGCACAAGGTCCTGGCGCTGACGACGCCTTATTTCGGCTCGGAGCAGAAATGGAAGGCGCGCGCAATGCTGGCGGCCATCGTGCTGCTCAATCTGGCGGCCGTCTACATGCTGGTGCTGATCAACGACTGGAATCGCCTGTTCTACGACGCGCTCGAAAAACACGACCAGCCGGTGTTCTGGGCCCAGCTCCTGCGTTTCACCTACCTGGCGTTCGGCTACATCATCGTCGCGGTCTACAAGTTCTACCTCACCCAGCTGCTGGAGATGCGCTGGCGCGCCTGGATGACCAGCCATTACCTGCAACGCTGGTTGTCAAGCCAGGCGTTCTACCGGATGGAGCTGGCGCGGTTTTCCAACAGCGGCGCCGCGCCGGACAACCCGGACCAGCGCATCCAGGAAGACCTGAACCTGTTCACCAGCTACAGCGTCAGCTTGTCCATGGGGCTGCTCAACGCCGTGGTGACGCTGGCCAGCTTTGTCGGCATCCTGTGGGGCCTGAGCGGCGGATACACGTTCAGCCTGGCCGGCCGCACCTACGAAATCGCCGGCTTCATGGTCTGGGCGGCGATCGCCTATTGCGTTGTCGGCAGCGTCGTCACCCATTACATCGGGCGCCCGCAGATCGCATTGAACTTCCAGCAGCAACGCTTCGAGGCGGACTTCCGCCACCACATGGTGCGGGTGCGCGAATACAGCGAGGCGATCGCGCTGGACAAGGGCGAGCAGGTCGAGCGGCAACACCTGGACCGGCGCTTCCTGCTTGTGCTGGCCAACTACCTGCGGCTGATCAGGGCGCAGAAGAACCTGGCCTGGTTCACAAATTTCTTCGGGCAGGCCGCGATCGTGTTTCCGTTTCTGGTTTCGGCGCCGCGTTTCTTCAGCGGCGCGATCCAGTTGGGCGAGCTGATGCAGATTTCGTCGGCCTTCGGCCAGGTCCAGGACTCGCTGGCCTGGTTCGTCGAAAACTACAGCTTGCTGGCCGCCTGGCGCGCCACCACGGACCGGCTGACCAGTTTCGAGGAGAGCTTCGCAGCCCAAGCACAGGCGGGCCGGCCCGACGTGGCGACAGGCTCGGCGGCGCTGGCCGCCCAGGACCTGACGCTGGCGCTGCCTAACGGCGCAGTGCTGCTGTCGGGACTTTCGCTGCAAGTCGCGCCCGGCGACTCGGTACTGGTCAGAGGCCCTTCGGGTAGCGGCAAGTCGACGCTGTTTCGAGCGTTTGCCGGCATCTGGCCCTTCGCCAAGGGAAGGGTCGAAATCCCGAAGGAGACGATGTACATTCCGCAGAATCCCTACTTTCCGGATGGCAGCTTGCGCGATGCACTGGCCTACCCCGTGCCGGCAAGCCACTACACCGACGAAGCCTTGCGCGGCGCGCTGGACCAGGCGCTGCTGCCGCAGCTTGGCCAGCGCTTGGACGAGCAGGACGCGTGGAGCCAGAAGCTCTCGGGCGGCGAGCGCCAGCGCCTGGCGCTGGCGCGGGTGTTCTTGAAGCAACCCGCCTGGGTGCTGGCCGACGAAGCCACGAGCGCGCTCGACGAGGAGGCGGAGAAGACCCTGTACGGCAGGCTCATGGCCCTCGTGCGCCGCAAAGGCGGCGCGATGGTGTCGATCGCACACGGGCCTGCGCTCGATGTGTTTCACCCACGCCGCTGGGAACTGCTTGGGCGCGGCGACGGCGATGCGGCGTACCAACTGCGGGAAAGCGCCGCTTAGCGCCCCGGCAGTGCCACCCTGCCGCGCGCTTCGCGGCGGGCGATCCACAGCGTCGATGCGCAGATGACGATGCCGCCGATGAGGGTCGAGCGGCTCGGCGTGTCGGCAAATACCAGCCATCCCAGCAGCGAGGCCCAGACCAGGTCCAGGAACTTGACCGACTGCGTCGCCGAGATGTCGGCGACGGAATACGAACGGGTCAGGCAGTAATGCCCGGCGCTGCCGAGAATGCCGCACACAAGGAAACCAAGCCATTGCCAGATGCTGGGAGCCCGCCAGGTAAGCAAGGCCAGCGGCAGGCTGAACAGCGTCACCGTGATCGACTGCCACACCACGATCACAGCGGGCCGCTCGTAGCGAGTGAGGCCCTTGGTGATCAGGAAAGACGCTGCGAATACCGGCGATGAAGACAGCATCAACAGCGAGTAGCCGCCGCCCGACCCGGTCAACTTGGGCGCCACGACGATCAGGACGCCGGCGAAGCCGATGAGAGCCGCCAACCAGCGCTCCCAGCGCATCCGCTCACCGAGCGCCCACGCCGCTCCGACCATGATGAAGATCGGCCCGGTGAAACCGATGGCCGTGGTATCGGCCAACGTGATGTGAGCAATCGCGGCGAACCACAGGCACAGCCCTAATGTGTGCACGGCGCCGCGCAGGAACTGGCCGCGGATGCTGCGCGGCCGGTACGAAGCCAGCCCGCCGCGCGCCACCAGCGGCAGCATCACCAACAGCCCGAAGGCATAGCGCAGGAACTGGGTCTGGAGGGGATCGAGTTGCAGCGTGAGGCCGCGCATCAGAGCGTTGAGAACGACGAACAGGAAGCCGGCGGCGGACGACCACAGCAGTCCGCGGACAACGGGGTCCAGCCTTGACGCGCGCCTGTGCGCGAATGCAGCGTGCCGAATCAGCACATTGCGCTTGACGCGCACGTCACCGTCTTCAACAGCCACGGCATGTCTCCATCGCGACAGACTATACGCGGCGGCGTGGCGGTGGCCGGTCCCGGCAGCGACTGTCCGATACCCAGGTTGTAGATGTGGTCGCAAGCATCCCGTGCAGCTTTCTTTGCGCCGCTCTATATTCGAATCGTCTTCAGGGCGGGGTGAAATTCCCCACCGGCGGTAGGCGGCGCAAGCCGCGAGCCCGCGAGCGCTCCGGCAATCCCCAGGATTTCCGGAGGTCAGCAGACTCAGACAAGCTGAGGCCGACGGTCATAGTCCGGATGAAAGAAGATTCGCCGCGATGTCCGCATCGCGGTGATGTGCCGTCGCCTTTCTCCGCGCGGGGAAGGCACCGGCGATCTTGTGTGCCTTGAAGCGTTTTTGTTAAATCGACAGGAGCGTTTCATGATTGTTTCCAACCCCACCCCGGCGTCCACCGACGCCATCGCGCTGACCGCGCTGCGCTCGGTCATCGCCGAAATCCGCGCGGGCCGGCCCGTGCTGGTGCTCGATGATGCGCAACGCGAAAACGAGGCCGACATAGTCTGCGCCGCCGAGCTGGCCAGCCCGGGCGTGATGGCCATGATGATTCGCGAAGGCAGCGGCATCGTCTGCCTGTGCATCAAACCCGACAAAGCCAGCGAGCTCAAGCTGCGGCCGATGGTCGAAGTTAACCGGTCACGCTACGCCACCGCATTCACCCAATCCATTGACGCGGCGCACGGTGTGAGTACCGGAGTGTCGGCGGCGGATCGGATCCAGACCATCCGTTGCGCGCTGCGCTCGACTCTGGAACGCAACGAGCTGGTCAGCCCTGGTCATGTCTTTCCGCTCATCGCCCGTGCCGGCGGGACGTTAGAGCGGGATGGCCATACTGAGGCCGCTGTAGATTTGCCTGCTCTGGCCGGGCTGGCGCCCGCAGGGGTGCTGTGCGAGCTGATGAACCCGGACGGCACCATGGCGCGCGGCGAGCACGTCGTGCGTTTCGCGCACCGGCACGGACTGGCGTGCACGACCGTGGCGGCGATTGCCGCCTATCGGCGAGCAGCCGCCTGATCGTCGGGGGCGGCCTGCGTGGACGCATCGAGCGCCGCCGCTGCCTCGTCCGCGGTTTGATCGGCCTCTTCTTGCCTGACGATGGTGACCGGTACCGGCGCCACATTGGCAAGCGCATGTGAAACCGAACCCAGCAAGGCGCTGGCGAGCGCGCCTTTGCCATGCGCCCCAATCACGATGGCCGAGCAGCCGTACTCTTCGGCCAGGTCA
>DATNBX010000331.1:0-4898 GCA_035571795.1 Ramlibacter sp. | reverse complement strand
TACCAGCTGTGCAAGTCGCAGGATAAGGTAGCGGCGGCTTACGTCAAGACGTCAGGCAAGTCCGCGCTCAAGGAAGAGAAGGCGGCGCCTGCAGTTGCCGCAGCTGCTCCGACGGTTGCTGCGGCAGCGCCGGCTGCTTCCGCTGCTGCTTCTGCACAGCCGGCGGCCTCGGGTACGCCGGTGGCTTCGAAGCCGCCGCCGCCATGCACGGACCCGGGCCCGTTTGCGTACAACCCGCCGGAACAGAAGCCGCTGGAATCTTCCGGTGCGCATTCACCACCCGGCACGGCTGCCAGTCCGCCCAGCGTCAAGCCGCCTTCGGCCGAAATGGCCGCGCCGAAAAAGCCTTGAGTTTGTATTCCTCCCTCCCCTCCGGGGGAGGGCAGGGGTGGGGGCACGAGCTGCGATGCCTCCACCCTAACCCTCCCCCGGAGGGGGAGGGAACAGCCCCCTCTGATATTCGACAGGCTTTTTGCGGTAGCCTCTGCACGTATGCACCTGCCACTGCTCACTGAAGCGCGCGCGCCGTTGACGCGGCAGGTCGACGTCGTCAACGAACATGGCGAGCGCGACACCATCTCGATTCCGGCCGAACGGCCACTTACCGTCTACGTCGACAAGCGCGAACTGGTCACGCTGATGACACTGGGTGCACGGCCGGAATGGCTGGTACTGGGGTACTTGCGCAACCAGCGGCTGGTGAATGCGGTGGACGAGGTCGAGTCGATCACGGTCGACTGGGAGGTCGGGTCGGCCGCCGTGAAGACCCGTTCGGGGATCGAGCGGATCGAGGAGCGCACCGCCAAGCGCGTCGTTACCACCGGCTGCGGCCAAGGCAGTGTGTTCGGCGGGCTCATGGACGAGATCGGCTCGATCAATTTGCCGGAGGCTTCGATCACGCAGTCCCAGCTCTACGGCATCCTGAACGCGATCAGGCTGCAGGAGAGCACCTACAAGTCGGCCGGTTCCGTGCACGGCTGCGCCCTGTTCAAGGCCGAGGAGATGTTGCTGTTCATCGAAGACGTGGGCCGCCACAACGCCATCGATACCATCGCCGGCTGGATGTGGCTGCAGCACCCGGCCATCGAAAGCGGCGACAAGGTTTTCTACACGACCGGCCGGCTGACCAGCGAGATGGTGATGAAGTCGGCGCAGATGGGAGTGCCGATCGTGATCTCGCGCAGCGGCATCACGCAGATGGGCCACGACATAGCGCAGCGCCTCGGCCTGTGTGCCATCGGGCGTGCTGCCAACAAGCGCTTCCTCTGCTACACCGCGCCGCAGCGCCTGGAACTGCAGCCCGAATTGGCCGGGCCGAAGCTGCGCGCGGTGGTCTAGCGTCGCTGGGCAATGGCCCGCCTAATGCAGGCCTGAGTCTTGTGCGGTAAGGTCGACCTGATGAAGGCAAGTTCGCATTGGCAGCTGGGCTGGCGCACGTTGTGGCGCGACCTGCGTGCCGGCGAATTGCGCTTGCTGATCGTGGCCGTCACGCTGGCGGTGGCGGCACTCACCGCCGTCGGGTTTTTCGCCGACCGGCTCAAAGGCGGCCTCACGCGCGATGCGCGCCAACTGCTCGGCGGCGACGCCGTGGTCGCCAGCGACAACCCGACGCCGCAGGCCTTCATCGACAAGGCCCGTTCGCTCGGGTTGCAGACGGCCGCCACGCTGGGCTTTCCAACCATGGTGCGGGCGCCCGACGACAACGGCGGCGCGAGCCGGCTGGTCGCGCTCAAGGCAGTGCCGCCCGGCTATCCACTGCGCGGCAACCTCAGGGTGGCCGCGCAACCCGAAGCGGCCGCCGCCGAGACGCGCGACATTCCAGCCGCCGGCCAGGCCTGGGTCGATGCGCCGGTGCTCGACGCGCTGGGCCTGAAGATGGGCGATACCCTGCTCGTCGGCGATATCGAGTTGCGCATCGCCCGTGTCATCGCGCTCGAGCCCGATCGCGGCACCGGATTCGTGAACTTCGCGCCGCGCGTCATGGTGAACGAGGCCGACGTGGCCGCGAGCCGGCTGATCCAGCCGGCCAGCCGGGTCGGCTACCGATTCGCCGTGGCTGGCGGGGACCAGCAGGTCAACGCATTCGTGAAATGGGCCGACCGGGAAGTGAAGAACCCGGCGGTACGCGGAGTGCGCATTGAGTCGCTGGACAGTGGCAGGCCCGAGATGCGCCAGACGCTGGACCGGGCCGAGAAATTCCTGAATCTGGTGGCGCTGCTGGCCGCGCTGCTCAGCGCCGTGGCGGTGGCGCTGGCTGCGCGCGGTTTCGCTGCTGCGCATCTGGACGATTGCGCGATGCTGCGCGTGTTGGGGCAGAGCCAGCGCACCATTGCGCTCAGCTACACCTTCGAATTCGCCCTGGTGGGTATGGCCGCCAGTGCCTTGGGCGTCGCGATCGGCTACTCGGTGCACTTCGTCTTCCTGCTGTTGCTGGCGGGCCTGGTGGAAACCGCGTTGCCGGCGGCCAGCGTCTGGCCGGTGCTGTTCGGCATGGGCATGGGGCTGACGCTGCTGTTCGCGTTCGGCCTGCCGCCGGTGCTGCAACTGGCTCAGGTGCCGCCGCTGCGCGTCATCAGGCGCGACCTCGGCAATCTCAGGCCCGCCTCGGCGGCGGTGCTGGCGATCGGCGTCGCAGGCTTTGCCGCCTTGTTGCTGGCCGCCAGCAGCGATCTGAAGTTGGGGGCCATCGCCGTGGGCGGCTTCGCGGGCGCCGCGCTGGTGTTCGCGGGCCTGAGCTGGCTGGCCGTGAAGCTGCTGCGGCTGTCGGTCAACGAGGCGACCGCGCCGCGCTGGCTGGTGCTGGCGACGCGGCAGATTTCAGCGCGGCCCGCTTATACGGTGGTTCAGGCCAGCGCGCTGGCGGTGGGACTGCTTGCGCTGGTGCTGCTGGTGCTGCTGCGCACGGACCTGGTCGCGAGCTGGCGCCGCGCCACCCCGCCGGACGCACCCAATCGTTTCGTCATCAACGTCATGCCCGAGCAGAGCGAAGCGTTCCAGAAAACCTTGCGCGACGCGGGTGTGCGGCGCTTCGACTGGTATCCGATGTTCCGTGGCCGGCTGGTCGCCGTGAACGGCAGGACGATCACACCCGACAACTATCTGGACGAGCGGGCCAAACGGCTGGTGGACCGCGAGTTCAACCTGTCCAGTAGCACGGTGAAGCCACCGCACAACGAAGTGGTGGCGGGCCGCTGGCAGCCCGAAGAGCAGGGCGCCGTCAGCGTCGAGGAGGGCATCGCCAACACCTTGGGGCTGAAGATGGGCGACACGCTGCGCTTCGATATAGGCGGCATCCAGGACGACGCAAGAATCACTTCGCTGCGCAAGGTGGACTGGGGTTCGATGCGGGCCAATTTCTTCGTGATCTACCCGGTCGAGCGGCTGCACGACGCGCCCGTCACCTACATGGGCGCGTTCCGCGCACCCGATCGCAAGGGCTTCGACAACGCCCTCGTGCATGCATTTCCCAACATCACCACCGTCGACATGACCAGCACCATCAACCAGCTGCAGAGTGTGCTCGACAAGGTGATCCGCGCGGTCGAATTCCTGTTCGGCTTCACGCTGGCGGCCGGCGTGGTGGTGCTGTTCGCCGCCGTGACCGCCACACGCGAGGAACGGGCCCGCGAATTCGCGATCATGCGCGCGGTGGGCGCGAGCGGAGCTCTGCTGCGCCAAGTGCAGCGCGCGGAACTCGCGGGGGTGGGTTTGCTCGCGGGCTTTCTGGCCAGCATCGTGGCGTCCATCGTCGGCTGGGCATTGGCGCATTACGCTTTCGACTTCGAATGGACCGCATCGCCCCTGGTGCCGCTGTTCGGTGCGTTGGCCGGCGCGGCGCTGGCGCTCGCAGCCGGTTGGTGGGGCTTGCGCGAGGTGCTCAATCGGCCGGTGATCGAAACACTGCGGCGCGCGCCGGAGTGACACTGCGGTTGGGTTACATGCTGCTTACGCGAAACTTTCTTCGCAGCGGCCGAGTGTGCGCATAACAGACCGCACGAGTACACCATTGCGCCGGGTTGCGGGGGTACTTGACTTGTGTCAACTGGCCTCTGCGTGGCCCGGAACATACTCCCTGCACCCAAACCGGTAGCGCTTCGGAGGCTCCTTCGCAGGGCCTAGGACAACTGGTGGGCGCGATGAAAAGACTGCCTGACCGGTACCGAAGCCCGTCAGCGGCGGCCGACATGAAAGCGAACGTTATGCCCCAGTTCGAGATCGTGGCTCGTGAGGATTTCTCCGAGGTGACCTATCTCCTCGAAGTGCGCCATCCGCAAATGGCGAAAGCCGCGAAACCGGGACAATTCGTCATCGTGATGCTCAACGAGCATGGCGAACGGATTCCACTCACCATCGCCGACTACAACCGCGAACGCGGAACGATCACGCTCGTGATCCAGGCAGTCGGCAAGACAACCAAACAGATGCAACAGGAATGCGCCGTCGGCACTTTCCTGTACGGCATGGTCGGGCCGATGGGTATTCCCAGCCCGATCAGCCACGCGAAAAAAGTGCTGTGCGTCGGCGGCGGCCTGGGCGTAGCGCCGGTGTTCCCGCAGGCCCGCGGCTTCAAGGAGGCCGGCGCCTATGTGATCGGCGTGCTCGGTTTCCGCACCAAGGACCTGGTGTTCTGGGAAGACAAGTTCCGCGCGCAATGCGACGAACTGATCGTGTGCACCAATGACGGCTCTGCCGGCATGAAGGGCCTGATCACCGACGGTATCGCGGTCGCCCTCGAAGGCCATCCGGATATCGAGGAAGTCGTCGCGATCGGCCCGCCGATCATGATGAAGGCCTGCGCCGATGCGACGCGCTCGCGCAAGATCAAGACCATGGTCAGCGTCAACCCGATCATGGTGGATGGCACGGGCATGTGCGGCGGCTGCCGGGTCAAGGTGGGC
>DATNBX010000330.1:0-3207 GCA_035571795.1 Ramlibacter sp. | reverse complement strand
TTTCTGTTGTGTCTTTCAGGAGATCAGGCCTGTTTCGCGGGCTTTGATCTGAAGGGCGATGTAGTGCGAGTAGATGCGCGCATGAGCGAAGCCCCCGCCGATGAACCACAGGCCCTTCTGGGCGGTGGGCTTGAACATGTTGGCCAGCTCCCCGTCGGCGTCCAGCCCCCAGATCTGGCCGACCTTGTCGGCAATTTTGTCGCCCAGGATGTCGCGCAGCACTTCCTGCTGGTTCTGGTAGCCCGTGGCGGTGACCAGAAGATCGGCCTTTTCCACCCGACCGTCCTTCATCAAGGCGCCCTCGGGCACGAAGCGCTCGATGTCCTCGTATTGCAGCAGGCCGATCTGGCCGCTGATGATCAGGTCCGACGCTCCGCAATTGAGATAGTAGCCCCCGAAACGGCGGCGCAGCTTCATCTGGTGGCCCGTGCCGTCCTCGCCAAAGTCCAGCTTCATCCCCTTGGCCTGCAGGCCGGCGATCAGATCCTTGTCGATCTCCTGCATCTTTTTGACGTTCATCTGGTAGCCGTGCACGATCAGCGGATAGGTGCTGGTAGTGGCGATCAGGTCACAATCGTCCAGCGGCAGCCCCTCGTTGTAGTAAAGCCCATGGTTGATGCCGGCGGCCTCCACGCTGGCCACGGTGATCGAGCCGCGCTGAATGAGCTTGACGTTGGCGCCGCTGCCGCACAGGTCCTGCGCGATGTCATGGCCACTGGTGCCCGCGCCCAGCACCAAGGCGTTCTTGCCGCGCCAGCGCGAGCCTTCGGTGTAGCCGTGCGTGTGCACCACTTCGCCCTTGAAGTCCTCCAGACCCGGCGCCTTGGCCTTCTTGGGAGCGCCCACGATGCCGTTGGCAAACACCAGATGGCGCGGGCGCAGCACCCGCTCGGAGCCGTCGGCGCGGCGCACCCGCGCGCTCCAGCAGCCCGCCGCCTCCTCGTAGCTGCCTGAAACGAGCGTGGTGCCGGTCCACACATTGCACTCCATCGCGCTGGCATAGGTCTCCAGCCAGTTGCCCAGCATGTCCTTGGGCAGATACTTCGGCCAGCTGGGAGGAAAGGGCAGGTAGGCCATGTGGTTGAGCGCGACCTGGTTGTGCAAGGCCAGCGCGTGATAGCGCGTGCGCCACACGTCACCCACCCGAGGCAGCTTGTCCACGACCAAGGCATCCACGCCCATCAGCTTCAGCCGGGCGGCCACGCTCAGCCCGGCCTGGCCGGCCCCCACGATCAGCACCGCCGGCTCGCGCTCGGCGAACGCCTGCTCGCGCGCGCGCCGGTCGGCCCAGTTCTCGCCACCGAATATGCGCGAGAAGGCCGAGCCGCTGGGGCGCCGCTCGCTGATCGGCTCCTCGTGGCCCTTCAGTTCCTCCAGCGACGTCATCAGTCCCCAGGCCTTGTCCGGCTGCGCTGCCAGCAGGCGAACCACGCCGTGGCCGCGACCGACCTGCGTCTCGAACTCGAAGATCGCTTCGATCACCTTCAGCCCCACGCGCTTGACCTCGCGCGGCGCGGTGCGATTCTTGGGCACCTCGAAGTTTTTCGCCTGGATGCGAGGTTGGGCCTTGACCAGCGTGTCCACGATCGCCGCGGTGCCCTGGTGCGGGGTGATGTTCCATGTGAAGGCCAGCAGGTCGCGCCAATGGCATTCTTCGGCAAACAGCGCAGCCAGCTCGACCCGATCGCAGTCGCGCAGCGCCGCCTCGAAATCAGCCAGCCACTGCGCCACATGGTCCGCGTCGGCCAGGTTGCCAGGACGAAACCGGCTCGCGGTCAATTCTTCCATTATCAATTCCTCATTGAATACAGAGCGCTGCATATGAAACCCTACGCATCGATCCTGGCAAATTCTAGGAACCGGGCGAGTGCAAACATACGTGGCCTGACGGCAAGGACCCTTGCTGAGGGCGCAAAGGTGGTCTGGCGCTGGCGGGCAGTGCAATGACTGTGCTCATCCGTTCAGAACGAGGACGGAATCACAATTCATAGCAAAATGAGCGAAAGAGGAGACATTCGATGGAAGAACTCGCACGGATCCAGACTTTCATCAAGGTGGTCGAAGCGGGCAGCTTCTCGGCTGCCGCGCGCGACGTATCGTCCATCAGCTCGGTGGCGCGCCAGGTCAAGTCGCTGGAGGAGGAATTGGGCGTGCGCCTGCTCAACCGCAGCACCCGCAGCCTGTCGCTGACCGAGCCGGGTCGCAGGTTCTACGAACGCGCCTGCAAGATCGCCAACGACCTCAGTAACGCCGCCTCGGAGGCCAAGTCGTTCCAGGAGGGCGTCAAGGGCGTGCTGCGGGTGTCGCTGCGCGTGTCAGCGGGCACGACCATCATCGTGCCGGCGCTGCCCGCATTTCTGGCGCAGTACCCCGAGTTGAGTATCGACATCGCGCTGACCGACGACAGACGCGAGCTGATCGCCAACAACATCGACGTGGCGGTCTGGCTGGGCCACATACCCGATTCGGAGATCGTCGCCAGGCGCCTGAGTCGCAGCCACCGCATCGTTTGCGGCTCGCCGGCCTACTTTGAGCGTCATGGCGTTCCGCAAAAGCCCCAGGAGCTGCGCGCACACAACTGCCTGTTGTTCACCGCCCGCTCCTACGGAAACGTATGGGGATTTACCAAGGATGGGCAACATGAGGACGTCGAGGTCGAGGGCAATGTGCGCACCGACAACGGCATCGTGCTGCTGTCGGCGGCTTTGGCTGACCTTGGCTTGATCGTGGTCCATGAATGGATGGTGCGCTCGCTCATTTCGCAGGGCCGCCTGATCAGCGTGCTGGACGACTACACGGTCAACCCCAGGCCAGGCGACGCCGAGCTGTACGCCGTGTATGCCAGCGGCCGCGGCCTGTCGCGCAAAATTCGCGTCTTCGTGGATTTCCTGGTCCACCTGTTTGGCGCCCAGGAAGCGTCACCTACCGACGTCACCGCCGCGCCGGCCCAACACCCCAACAGATAGACTCCGCTCGATGATTGCGCCATGGCCACAATCTGGAGCTAGCCGACCAGCGCAAAGGACCTTGCCGCGCGAGCTGATTGTGCGATCCCGTCGCGACTCCTAGCTTCGGGCCGATTTCGGTCGATGCAGCACAGCCCTCGTCGGCAAGAAGGACATAGCCTCCTTTTGGCCAGGCCGAGAGAGTTCCCGACTTCCTCAAGCCTGCTTCTTTCCCAATATGTCCTTGGCACGCATGATGGCC
>DATNBX010000329.1:0-32986 GCA_035571795.1 Ramlibacter sp. | reverse complement strand
CGTCACGCGCCGCACGGTGATCGAATCGTCGACCACCAGCACCAGCGGGATCTGCGGCGGCGCTTCGACCAGCTGGGGGATCGGCGGCGACGCGAGGCCCTCGGCCGCGGCGTGCACCACGGCGGCGGCGGCCTCGGCGGCGGAGGTGTTCTCCAGCACTTCGGGCTGGGCGCGATCCGCGGCCAGCAGGCGAGCCTGCTCGCCGTACACCTGCGTCAGCGCCACCGGGTTGTAGATCAGCACCACGGCGCCGGAGGCCATCACGGTCATGCCGGCCAGGCCGGGCAGGCGGGACAGCTGCGGCCCGAGGTTCTTCACCACCACTTCCTGGTTGCCCAGCACTTCGTCCACGTGCACAGCAATGCGCTGGGCCGCGCTGCGGAAGATCACGACGGGCAGCGTCTTGGCTTGCGGCTCGGTGCTGCGCTGCGACGCCTGCAGTAAGGCGCCCGACCAATAGAACGGCAGTTGCTCGCCGGCGAATTCGTAGAACCCGCTGTTATAGGCCTGCTGCACTTCCTTGGCAGTGGCCCGGCGCACGAGCTCCACGACGTTGGCCGGCACGCCAATCGACAGAGCGCCGCTTCGCACCATCACCACCTGCGTCACCGCCGTCGTCAGCGGCAGCACCATCTTGAATTTCGTTCCCTTGCCGGTGGCGGTGGTGGTTTCGATTCGGCCCCCCAGCGCATTCACCTCGGCCCGGACCACGTTCATCCCGATGCCGCGGCCGGCCAGTTCGGTCACCTCCGCCGCGGTGGAGAACCCCGGCAGGAAGATCAGGTTGGCCGCTTCCTGGTCGCTCAATTCCTGGCCCGCCGCGGTCAGCCCTTGCTCCAATGCTTTTTCGCGGATTGCCCGCAGATTCAGGCCGGCCCCGTCGTCCTGGAATTCCACCGACACGTCGTTGCCTTCGTGACTCAGGCCGATCAGGATGGTGCCGGTCGAATCCTTGCCCGCGGCGGCACGCGCGGCCGGGTCTTCGATCCCGTGGGCCACGCAATTGCGCAGGAGGTGCTCGAATGCCGGCGTCATGCGATCGAGCACGCCACGGTCCATTTCGATCGAACCGCCGGTGATGTCCAGCTTGACCTGCTTGCCTGACTCTTTGGAAGCCAGCCGGATCACCCGGTACAGGCGATCGGAAATTCCCTCGAACTCCACCATGCGCGTGCGCAGCAGATCGCGCTGCAGCTCGCGGGTCTGGCGCGCCTGGGCGATCAGGCTGTCTTCGGTCGATTCCACCGTGCGTTGCAAGTTGCGCTGCACAGTGGCCACGTCGTTGACCGACTCAGCCATCATCCGGGTCAGTTCCTGCACGCGCGTGAAGCGGTCGAACTCCAGCGGATCGAAACCGGCGGCCGAGTCCTTCGCCTGGGCCAGCCGGGACTGCATCTGCGATTCGGCCTGCAACTCGATGTCGCGCAACTGCGAGCGCAGCCGGTCGAGGTTGCCGGTGAGGTCCATCAGAGAGCTGCGCAACTGGCCCAGTTCGGCTTCGAGCCGCGAGCGTGTGATCATCACCTCGCCGGCCTGGTTGACCAGTCGGTCCAGCAGTTGCGAGCGCACGCGAACCGCCTGGTTCGCGGCCGCGCGCTGGGGCGCGAGGTTGGTGATCACTGGTCTGGCGAGCAGCGCCCGCTGCGGCACTGGTTCGGCTCCAGGCGCCGGCGGCGAAACCGCGTCGGTGCGATCCGCCCGCGTTGTTTCGTCGACACCACCGGCCGGCGTGAGTGCGGCGGCGCTTTCGGCCGCGACCATCGCCGCCACGCCGCCACGAACAGCGTCCCAATTGGCCTGCAGGCCGTCAAAGCGCTGGAGCAGCGTCTCGAGTTCGGCAACGGCAGGTACCTCCGAACCCAGTTGCTCGATCTCGGACTCCATGCGGTGCGCCAGCTCCCCGAGCCGCAAGGCGCCGGCGAGCCGGGCGCTGCCCTTGAGGGTATGCAAAACGCGCAGCACTTCCTCGCGGGCGCTGCCGTTGTCCGGCCTCGCGCTCCACTGCCGCAACGCGCCCCCCAGCTGCGGCATGAGTTCCGCCGCCTCTTCCTCGAAAATCGTGAACAGGTCCGGGTCGATCGCGTCGACCAGATCGATGTCCACTTCGTCGGTTTCAGCTATCGCAGGGGCCGCAGCCGGAACGTCGGCCACAGCCGCAAATGCCGCGGCTTCCTGCAGCTCGGCCGGCGGCGCGGCTCGTTCGGCCACAGGCTCCGCGGCCTGCTCCACCACCGGCGCCGGTTCGACCGGCGCTTCCAGCTCGAGGTCGGCGAAATCGCTGTATGGGTCGTTCTCGGCCAAGTCGGCGCGCTGAGGGACATCGAGCTGCTTCAAGGCCAGCAGGTTCTCGATCACCGCAGGGTCGGATTGCTTCAGGAACCCGGCGGCGAACTGATGCAGCAGGCGCCGGATTTCCTCGGCGGCGGCCGTGAATGCCTTGCCATGCAGTGGCGTGCCGTAGGCGAGCGACTGGGTTTGCTGCATGGCGCTTTCGAGCGCGCGGGCAATGTCCGATAGGGTATGAAAACCAACTGTCGCCGAACTGCCTGCCAGCGCATGGGCGAGCCCGACCGTAGAGTCGGGCAAGCGCTGCCCCAATTCCAGCGCCCACTCAGCTACCTCGGTAGCCAAGCGCCGCGACCATTCGTCGGCTTCGTTCAGGTAGACGTTGTAAAGCGGGATGCCGATACGCAGCGACCCGATTACCTTGACCTGCTCGTCGACCGGTACCGATGATTCCAGCGACTCGACGGGCTCTATCGACTCTATAGGTTCAATCGACTCGAAGGCCTCGATCGGCTCGGCGGGAGCCGGCGCTTGCGGCGGTTCCTCAGGCGCCAACTCGGCAGCCTTGATCGGCGGCTGGTCGATCGCGGGCGGCGTCTCGGTCGCAGCCGGCGCGAAATCACCGAGGTCGAATATGAAATCTTCGCCCTCGGAAATCGTTACTTCAAGTCCTGCATCCGTCCCCGCCGGCAGCGGGAGCTCGTCGCTGGTTGCCGGCTGGGCCGGAGTGGTCTGCATCGCCGCCGGGAGTTCGGTCAGCTCGATCCCCTCGATTTCCAGCGCAAGATCGACGGCGCCCGGTGCATCCGACGCGGGTTCAGCCGAAGGAAGCTCGAAATCGAACTCGGCAGGAAGCTCGGCCGCGACCGGCTGAAGTTCAACGCCTTCAACCAAAGCAACTTCGGCAGGCACTGTCTCGGCAGCTTCTTCGACCGGCTGTCTTGGTTCGGCGGCTTCTGCCAGCACGAACGGCACCCGCCGGTGCTCCATGCGGAAAATGTCGGCGGGCCCGCGGAACATGCCGGACTTCCAGGCGCTGTCGCTGTTGGCCGCGATGTCCGCAATCCACAGGTCGAACCCTCGCATCGCCTCGGCCGCCAGTGCGCGCAGGTCCTCGCTGGCGGGCTTCTGATCCGCCAGCCAGGTATTGAGCACCTGCTCGAGCGACCACGCGGCCTCGCCAAACTCCGTCAGACCAACCATCCGCGAACTACCCTTGAGCGTGTGGAACGCTCGGCGCAGGATAGTGAGTTCGGCGGTGTCCGCCGGATCGGCTGCCAGTGCACTGATGGCCGCCAGCCCGTTTTGCACCACTTCACGCGCTTCCTCCAGGAAGATGTCGCGCAAGTCATCCTCTTCGATGTCCGCCTGTCCTGCCGGGGGCAGCGCCGTCGCGGGCGCCGGCAGGACAGCGGCGGCCAGACTGCTCAACGCCGCGGCAGCTGCATCGGTATCCTGGGCCGACACCGCCGCCGCCGCCTCGCGTGCCGTTTCAGCGATCGCATTCTGGTCGGCCAGCACGGCGCGGGTCGCCAGCACGTCCAGACGGGCGGTGAGGTTCTCGGGCGATGTGCCCGGCTCAGCCTGGTCGACCACAGCCTGCACTTCGCGCGAGAGCTCGTGGCCAGCCGCGTGGCTGACGCGTCCCATCAGGGGCCGCAGCTCGCCGGTGCTGTCGTCATAGGCGAACAGTTTTTTTGCCAGCGCCGGCTGGTAGTTGAGCATGTCGATGAGGAAACCGAGCGCGCCCAGGTTGTTGCCGAGCTTGTCGAAAGTACCGGCGGCGCGCGCGCGTTCCTCGTCGATTTCGGTGACGATGATTTCTTCCACGCTTTCGCGCATGCGCAGGATCGCCTGCGCAGCTTGGTCCAGGCCCAGCACCGAGAGCACGCCGCGCATCTGCGACATATGGCCCGGCGCATCGTGCAACGGCGCCTTGTCCTGCGGATTGCGGAAGAACTGGTCGAGCAGTTTTTCGAGCTCGCCCAAGGTGCCGCGCAGTTCGCTCACGACGCTGCCCATGGTCTGGCGGTCGCTGACCCGGCGGTACAGCTCCTCCATCCAGGACTCGAGGGCTTCGGGCGGTCCGCCACGGCGGGCGGTTTCGAGCCGCTCGGCCAATCGGGCCGTCCGCGTGGCCAGCTGCGCGTCCGCGGGATCGAGGTCCTCGAAAGCCGCCTCCAGATAAAGTACGGCCGTCGCCACTTCAATGGCCAGTTCCGGTGCCGGCGGACGGCCCGTGCGCACGATGGCGTCCATCACGTTCGACAGCGACTGGGCCAGCGGCGCACTCTCCGGATGCAGTTTGGTGAGAGACTCCCCAACCATGCGGAACTGCTCGGCCAGCCCCTTGAGCTTGCCGGTGTCGCCACCCGACAGGCGCGACCAGGTCTCCTTGGCCGCGCCAATGCGCTTGCGGGCTTGCGCCAGCAGCACCGGATCGAAGCGCCCGTATTTTGCGGTCTGGTAATCGACCGGCGTGAACCGCGCCAGCGCCCATGCCTGCCGTACTGCCTCGAGCGACGGCGCCTGCGAACTGCGGCCCGATCCGGCCTGCGAACAGAAGAAGACCAGGTCCTGCGCCAGCCTGTCGGATACACCGGCTTCGCCCTTGGCGAGCGACGCGTATTGCAGCAAAACGCGCGAGGCCGCGCGTTTCAGATAAAGGTCGATCGGCAGCAAGCCAAGGCTCATGGCTTCGAAACAACCGGCGCAGATCTTCCAGAAGATCCTGGGCTGAAGCACCGTCTCGGTAGTCGACAGCGCAAGGCTGATTGCGGCCAGCTCGCCCGCGGCCTTCGGCTCGCCCGTCTTGACCAGGCGCAGCACGCACTGATCGATGCGCGAGCGCACTGCCGGGTCGTACACCAGCGCCTCGCTGGCCGCTGGAGACGGCGGATCATTCCAGCGCCATTCCATGCCCCAGAGGTCGGCCGGATGCACCCGGTCGGCTCCGGCCAACTCCTGCACGTCGCGATACTGGGGAAACAGCGCGACAGCCGAAGCGGCCTTGCCCTGCAATACGCTTTCGAGGTATTCGGTCAGCGCGAAACCGGCCCGCTCCATCTTCGCCGCCGCCGGCTCGTTGCACAGCTCGGGGCGCTCGACGAACTTCTGCACGGCCGCTTCCATGCAGCGCAGCATGTGCGCCGGCGCGCCCAGGCCGACCATTTCGAGCGCTCCGACGGCCTGGTGCAGTTGCTGGCGCGCGATGCGCAGATGGCCGCCGTCGACCGAGGCCATGTCGGAGCCGCGCGCGAGCGCGGTGTCGCGCACGAAACGCCGCAATGCCGCTGAGGCCGAGTCGAGCGACTTGCGCAGCTCGTCCAGCACCCAGGCCAGCGGACCGAGGTCGTTGGTCGCCAGATCGAGATCGGTTTCGTTGGCTTGCATGAAAAGGCTCTGGCTAAAACTCGGACTGCCGCGCGGGTGCGTAGCGCCTTATGCGATCTTGAATCGCGACACCGACTGGCGCAGTTCTTCGGCCATGCGCGAGAGTTCGCGCACCTGCTGCGCGGTCGAGCGCGTGCCCTCACCGGTCTGCTCCGTCACGGCGAAAATGTGCTGGATGTTGCCGGCGACCACGTTGGCCGATTCGGCTTCCCTCGATGCGGATGCCGAGATCTGCTCGATCAGTTCAGCCAGGCGGCGTGACACCTGGTCGATCTCGGTCAGGGCCGTGCCCGCGTTATCGGACAGTTTCGCTCCTTCCACCACACCGTGGGTGGAACGCTCCATGGCGGCCACCGCATCCTGTGTATCGGTCTGAATCGCCTTCACCAGCGCCGAGATCTGCCGCGTGGCGTCCGCCGAGCGTTCGGCCAGCCGCTGCACTTCTTCGGCCACCACCGAGAAGCCTCGTCCGGCCTCACCGGCCGACGCCGCCTGGATGGCTGCGTTTAGCGCCAGCACGTTGGTCTGCTCGGTAATGTCCGAAATCAGCTCGGTGATTTCACCGATCTCCTGGGACGATTCGCCCAGCCGCTTGATCCGCTTGGACGTTTCCTGGATCTGGTCGCGGATCGAGTTCATGCCGCCGATGGCGTTCTGCACCGCCTGCAGGCCCGACTCGGCGGCCACCAGCGATTGGCGCGCAACCTGCGCGGATTCCTGCGCCTGGCCGGACACCTGGTTGATGCGGCCCGCCATGTCGAGCACCGACTGGCCGGTTTCGCGAATTTCGCGCAACTGCTCGGTGGAGGCCGCCAGCAGTTCGGTCGACGTGCTTTCCACCTGCGCGGTCGTCTGGGCCACCTTCGTGGCCGTGTTCTGCACGTTCCCCACCAGCTGCCGCAGTTCCTCCACCGTGTAATTCACCGAGTCGGCGATGGCGCCCGTGATGTCCTCGGTCACCGTCGCTTCCTGCGTCAGGTCGCCTTCGGCCACAGTCTGCAGTTCGTTCATCAATCGCAAAATGGCCGCCTGGTTGGCGTCGTTCACCCGCTTGGCTTCCTGCTCCTGGTGTTCGGCTTCGAGCCGCTGGCTTTCCGCCACGCTCTGGCGTTTGCGGCTGTCCTGCAGTTGCACATACGCCAGGCCAACGGAGCACAAGATGGCGAAGCCCGCCGCAACCGCCAGTGCCAGCAGCGCTCCGAACCCGAGGCCGGTCTGCTCGGACAACTTGGCCTGCAGCTCTTCCAGCGAACGCCGCAGGGGCTCGCTGTCGGCAAGGATCACCGCCTGTGCTTCACGGGCCGACACGAGGCCCTGCAGGTTGCCCAGGATGGCGCCGGCCTGGGTTCGGGTCTGTTCGTACAGTTTCATGAGCGCATCCAGGCGTTCGCGCGTTTGCGGATCCTTGGAGCCTGCCAGGCGCAACTCGGGGCTGCCATCGAGCAGGCCCTGCGCGATTTCCTTGAAGGAATTCAAGTCCTTGCCCAGCAGGAACACCGCCTCCGGGCTCACGCCTTCCATGGTCAGGAATTCGTTGGCGGACTTGCCGATACGCTGCGTCAACATCACCAGCTGGCCGGCAGCGGAGATATCGGCCGGCGGTGCGTTCTGCTGCAGTTTCAGCGACGACACCGTTTCGGCGATTTCCAGCAGGTCGGACGACTGCCGGTTGATCGTGCGCAGCGCGGTGCCCACCTCGGTCAGAATCTTCTGCTGTCCCATCACCGTGCCCGCGTTCTTTTCGGCGCGCTCCATCAGGGGAAGGATCTTCGTCACGTCCTGCTGCAGATCGGCCACAACCGGCCGCAGGCGCAAAGTTTCATCGCCGGCCTGCAGGCCGCGCACTGTCTTGGCCAGCGCGTCCGCGCTTTCCTTCACATCGGGGAACGCTTGCGGACTGCCCACCAGTGCCTGCGACACCGACTTGGCCAGGCGCTGCGACTGCATCAGCGATTGGCCGGTACCCGCCACCTGCTGGGCAACGGTATCGGCCTGACGCAGCGCCAGGACGGCCACCGCAGCCAGGACCAACAGCGCAAGGGCCAGCAAGCTGAACAGCACCCGCTGGTGCATGCCGACGGTTCGGCGCCCCAGCACCGGCACCGAGATCAGCTCGGCCTCGTCGGCGGCTTCCACCGCCGCGACCGAATCGTCCTGCGCCACGCTATCGGGATCGGCCGGTGCCGTCACCGCCGCCGTGCCGCCGCCGCTCGCTTGCATCCCCCCTGTGGCCATCATCGCATCGAGCGACGCGTCGGGCATGCCGAGGCTGAGCTCGCCGCTGCTCTCCAGGGTGGACTCGGCGGCGGGGTTCTTCGCGAACAGGTTTTTGATTTGGGCGACGACGGACATGATGCAGGCCTTCCGGGAAACTTGGGGAACCTCTAAGCGCTGATGCTCAGGAATTGGGGTTGCTGCGACAGCGCCTGCAGGTTGATCTCCTGCCAGTACGCGCCATTCGCGTCGACATAGCCGCTGCCGAAATAGGCGGGGGAACCGTCCGGGGCTTCAGCGGAGGATGAAAATGCGTCCAGGTTGCGCAAGCCGGCCAGACGGTCGATCAGCAGCGCGCAATTGACGTCGAGCATCGAGTTCAACGCGATGAGGCGCGACTCCGCGCGCGTTGCGTCGGATCGCATGGCGGGCGGTCGCCCCGCGACGAAGCTGGCCAAGTCGACCACGCCGTACAAGCCGCCGCGCAGATTGGCCACACCCAGAAACCAGGGCCGGGTGTAGGGAACCGGCTGGGCATTGGCAAAAGGGAATATCTCGCCGGACTGGGTCAGAGGAAACAGGTACTTTGAACCGGCCGATTCGACGGCCAGCCATGAGGCCTGCACACCTTCGGTACGCGCCGCCTGCAGACGGCTGGCCAGCCGGTTCTGGAGTTCTCGGAGAGCTTCGCGGTTGGCCATTGCCTTAAACGCTTACTTCGGCCAGGCCCTAGCCCAGGGCCTTGATCTTGGCCATGAGTTCGTCGGAATCAATCGGCTTGGTGATGTAGTCGCGCGCGCCCTGCCGCATACCCCAGACCCGGTCGGTTTCCTGATTCTTGCTGGTGCACATGATGATCGGCACGTCGGCATACAGCGGATCGCGAGTGATGGCCCGTGTCAACTGGAACCCGTTCTGCCCCGGCATCACCACGTCCATCAGGATCAGGTCGGGTTTTTCCTCGGCGAGACGCCGGAAGGCATCTTCGGCGTTCTCCGCTGTCTTGACCGAGAAACCGTTCTTCTGCAACAGGTCGGTCATGAACATGAGTTCGGTCTTCGAGTCGTCAACAACGAGAATCTTTTTAATGGCCATCACATCACTCCTTCTTTGGCGGCGCCGAACTGCCGCACCGTCTGCAGCAACTGGTCCTTGGTAAATGGTTTGGTCAGATACTCCTGAGAGCCGACCATGCGCCCGCGCGCCTTATCGAATACTCCGTCTTTGGATGACAACATCACCACGGGCACCGAAGCGAACTTCGCGTTGCGCTTGATGATCGCGCATGTCTGGTAGCCATCGAGACGCGGCATGAGGATGTCGCAGAAGATCAGGTTGGGCTGGTAGTCGTTGACCTTGGCCAACGCATCGAAACCATCCTCGGCCAGCAATACGTCGTGGCCCCCTTGCTTCAGGAATATCTCCGCACTGCGCCGGATGGTGTTGCTGTCATCGATCACCAGCACCTTGAAACCACTCGTGCTCACTTGACGCTGCTCCTCTTTTGTAACTGCTCTAGGGGCGGCATCCTCCGAATATGTAACAGGGGCCACCTTCAAATCTGAACCATCTCTAAATCTTCCTTGCGGGCCCCGCATTCGGGGCATGTCCAGTTCATCGGAATTTCCGACCACGGGGTACCGGCCGCAATGCCATGATCCGGTGCTCCGGCCGCTTCATCGTAGATCCAGCCGCAAATCAGACACATCCAGGTTTTTGCTTCGGTCACAGCTTAAAGGGCCTTCGAATAGAATGCAACGATTGTATCGAGGCCCCTCGCTGCTCTCCCGCACAGTGCGCCAACGGCTGCAAGATCAAGGCCTATGACAAACCCCACTTTCCCAGCCGCACCCGCCGCTTCGGAAATCGACGAAGACGACGACGCGAACCCGGCATGCGTGATGGTGTTCAATGCCAGCGACCCAAGCGGCGCCGGCGGACTGGCGGCAGATGTAACAGCGATCGCGTCGGTGGGCGCCCACGCCTTGCCGGTTGTAACAGGCGCGTATGCACGCGATACGGCCGAAGTGTTCGACCATTTCGCCTTCGATGAGGATGTGATTTCGGAGCAGGCGCGCGCCATTCTTGAGGATGCGGCGGTACAAGTTTTCAAGGTCGGTTTCGTCGGCAGCCCTGAGGCCATCAGCACGATCGCCGAAATCGCCGCGGACTATTCCGAAGTCCCGCTGATCGCTTACATGCCCAACCTCTCATGGTGGGATGAAGGCCAGATCGACCTGTATCTGGACGCGTTCCGTGAGCTCATGCTGCCGCAGACCACTGTGTTGGTAGGAAACCACAGCACGTTGTGGCGCTGGCTATTGCCCGAGTGGAGCAGCGAGCGCAGCCCCTCGGCGCGCGACATTGCCAAGGCCGCCGCCGAAATGGGTGTGGCTTATACGCTGGTAACCGGAATCCCGCTGCCCGAACAGTTCATCGACAATGTGCTGGCCACGCCCCAGGCGGTCCTCGGCAGCGAAAAATTCGAACGCTTCGAAGCCGTCTTCGAGGGTGCCGGCGATACGCTGTCGGCTGCGCTGGCTGCACTGGTGGCCAGCGGAACCGACCTGGCCGCAGCCGCGACCGAAGCCCTGGGGTATCTTGATCGTTGCCTGGACGCCGGATTCCGGCCCGGAATGGGCAACGTCGTGCCCGATCGCCTGTTCTGGGCGCAACCGGAAGGCGAAACCGAAACGCTCACCGATGAAGAAGCCCAGGCCCTGCAAGTTTTCGACATGCCCGCCCATGACACCAAACACTGACCGCAACCAACAGCTTTTCGACCGAGCCCGCCAGCTCATTCCGGGCGGCGTCAACTCGCCGGTACGGGCCTTTCGCGCCGTCGGCGGCACGCCACGCTTCGTGCAGCGTGCCCTTGGGCCCTACTTCTGGGATGCCAACGGGCAACGCTATATCGACTACATCGGCTCCTGGGGCCCGATGATCCTGGGCCACGGCCATCCCGCGGTGGTCGAAGCCGTGCAAAAGGCGGTGCTGGAAGGTTTCTCCTTTGGCGCGCCGACCGAGCGCGAAGTGGAACTGGCCGAGGAGATCATCGGCCTGGTGCCTTCGATGGACATGGTGCGGCTGGTGAGTTCGGGCACCGAAGCCGCGATGAGCGCGATCCGGCTGGCTCGTGGAGCCACCGGTCGCAACAAGCTGATCAAGTTCGAAGGCTGCTACCACGGCCATGCGGACGCGCTGCTGGTCAAGGCCGGCTCGGGACTGGCCACCTTCGGCAACCCGACCAGCGCGGGCGTGCCGCCCGAGGTGGTGCAGCACACCCTGGTGCTGGAGTACAACAATCTGGCGCAGCTCGAAGAAGCATTCGCGCTGCATGGGGCGGACATCGCCTGCCTGATGATCGAGCCGATCGCCGGCAACATGAATTTTGTCCGAGCCAACGTCCCGTTCATGCAACGTTGCCGCGAGTTGTGCACGCGGCATGGCGCGCTGCTGGTGTTCGACGAGGTGATGACCGGTTTCCGGGTGGCTCTGGGCGGCGCCCAGAGCGTGTACGCCAAAGCCATTCCCGGCTTCGCGCCCGATCTGTCGGTGCTGGGCAAGGTGATCGGCGGGGGCATGCCCCTGGCGGCGTTTGGCGGACCGCGCTCCGTCATGGAGCAGCTGGCACCGCTCGGGCCCGTGTACCAGGCAGGCACTCTTTCGGGCAATCCGGTGGCAACCGCCTGCGGGCTGGCGACTTTGAAAGAAATCCGAAAAACGGGATTTTTTGATAGTTTGGCGGCCAGGAACCGCGCACTCATTGAAGGTTTGCAATCGGCGGCGGCGGCGGAAGGCGTTCCGTTCAGCGCCGATTGCGAAGGCGGCATGTTCGGATTTTTCCTGCTGCCCCAGCTACCCCAGAACTATTCGCAAGTCATGAAAAGCGATGGCGCCCGTTTCAACAAGCTTTTCCACGGCTTGCTGGAGCGCGGCATCTATATCGCGCCGGCGCTTTACGAGGCCGGATTTGTAAGCGCCGCGCACACCGAGGCCGACATCGCTGAAACAATTTCAGTGGCCAAAGACGTTTTCAAGGCCTTGGCTTGACCCCCGCAGTGGCACGTAGCGTTTTCATATTGAACGCTCTAGTGCCTGAAATGCCGCACGCCTGAAAAAACCATCGCCACTCCGCGCTCGTTCGCGGCGGCGATGACTTCCTCGTCGCGCATGCTGCCGCCTGGCTGGATGACGCAGGTCGCACCCGCATCCACGACCACGTCGAGCCCGTCGCGGAACGGGAAGAAAGCGTCGCTCGCCGCGGCCGTGCCTTGCAGCGAGAGGCCGGCATGCTGGGCTTTGATGCTGGCGATGCGGGCCGAATCGAGCCGGCTCATCTGGCCCGCTCCGACGCCCATGGTCATGCCGTCCTTGCAAAACACGATCGCGTTGGACTTGACGTACTTGGCGACCTTCCACGCGAACAGCAGGTCCTGCAATTGCTGCGCAGTAGGCTGTTTTTTCGTGACGACTTTGAGTTCGGCCAGGTTCAGCTCACGGTTGTCGGCCGTTTGCATCAGCAGCCCGGAACCGACCCGCTTGATGTCCATCGCATTGCGACCGTTGTCCCAGTCCCTCGGGCCGCCCGGCGGCATGCCGATCTGCAGGATTCGCACATTGGCCTTGCTCTTGAACGCCTCCAGCGCCTGCGGCGTGTAATCGGGCGCCATCAACACTTCGACGAACTGCCTTGACACCGCCTCCGCAGCCGCGCCATCGAGCGCGCGATTGAAAGCGATGATGCCGCCGAAGGCGGACGTCGAATCGGTCTTGAATGCCTTGCCATACGCTTCGAGCGGATCCCTGCCCACGGCCACGCCGCATGGATTGGCATGCTTGACGATCACGCAGGCCGGCTCATCGAAGCTCTTGACACATTCCCATGCGGCATCGGCGTCCCCGATGTTGTTGTACGACAGCTCCTTGCCCTGCAGCTGCCTGGCAGTGACCAGCGATCCGGGTGCCGGATGCAAATCGCGATAGAACGCCGCCTGCTGGTGCGGATTCTCGCCATAGCGCAGGTCCTGCAACTTGACGAAGCGGCCGTTGGCCTGCGACGGGAACAGCGCGCGGGAACCGCCTTCCTGGATGCTGGACAGAAAGTCGCTGATGGCGGCGTCGTAATTGCTGATGCGGTTGAACGCGGCCACCGAAAGAGCGAACCGCGTTTGCTCGGAAAGCTGGCCCGCGGTTTTCAGCTCTTCCAGCACGATCGGGTACTGCGACGCGTCTGTCAGCACGCCCACGTCTTTCCAGTTCTTGGCCGCCGAACGCACCATCGCCGGTCCGCCGATGTCGATGTTCTCGATCGCTTCTTCCAACGTGCAACCGGGCCTGGCGACGGTGGCTTCGAACGGATAGAGGTTGACTACCAGCAGGTCGATGGTGTCGATGCCGTGGGCCTTGAGTGCTGCCATGTGCTCCGGCAGTTCACGCCGCGCCAACAGCCCGCCATGCACCTTGGGATGCAGCGTCTTCACGCGCCCGTCGAGCATCTCCGGAAAGTCGGTGACCTGCGCGACTTCGGTCACCGGCAGGCCCTGCTCGGCCAGCAGCGCGGCGGTGCCGCCGGTGGAAATGAGCCGGATGCCCAGTGCATGCAACGCGCGGGCGAATTCGACGATGCCAGTCTTGTCCGAAACGGAAATCAGTGCGTTCATCTTGATGAGTTGGGGACAGAGCTGAAGATCTGTCCCGCAAGTTATTTAATAAGCCTGTGTTCGAGCAGCTTCTTGCGCAGCGTATTGCGGTTCAGTCCCAGCCATTCGGCAGCCTTGGACTGGTTCTGCTCGGCTTTCGCCATCACGACTTCGAGCAGCGGCTTTTCCACCACCTTGACCAGCATCTCGTACATGCCGTCGGGTTCGGTGCCGCGCAAATCCCGGAAGTAGCCCTCCAGGCTGGTGCGCACGCATTCTTCAATGTGCTTCTTGCTCATGCTTGCATCGCTTCTTCTTGGCCGGCCATCGGCGCGGTCGCGGGCATCCGGTCCGTGATGCTACCGAGCTCATCGAAAAACGCGGCAACGGCATGCAACTGTCCGACGCTGTCTTCAATTGAATTCATCCGGGCTCGAAAGGACGAGCCGCCGGGCAGAGCCCTCAGGTACCAGCCAATGTGCTTGCGGGCGCTGCGCACTCCGGTGAATTCCCCGTACAGGGCGTAGTGATCGCGCAGATGTTCCAGCAGCAGGCGCCGCACCTCGGCCACCAGCGGCGGTGCCAGCCGCGTGCCGGTCGCAAGGAAATGGGCCACTTCGCGAAAAATCCAGGGCCGCCCTTGCGCCGCGCGCCCGATCATGATTGCGTCGGCCTTCGTGTACGCCAGCACGTCGCGCGCCTGCTCGGGCGTGGCGATGTCGCCATTCGCGACCACCGGAACGCGCACCGCGGCCTTGACGGCGGCGATCGTGTCGTACTCCGCGTGTCCGCCATAACCCTGCTCGCGTGTGCGGCCATGCACGGTGAGCATCTGAACGCCGGCATCTTCGAAGGCACGGGCGAGCTTCACCGCGTTCCTGTGCGTGTCGCGCCAGCCGGTGCGCATCTTCAGCGTGACGGGCACGCCGTGCGGCTCGCACGCTTGGACCACAGCCTGGGCGATCTGCGTCGCCAGCGCTTCGTCCTGCATCAGCGCCGAGCCGGCCCACTTGCTGCAGACCTTCTTGGCCGGGCAGCCCATATTGATGTCGATGATCTGCGCGCCACGCTCGACGTTGTAGGCAGCGGCCTCGGCCATCATGGCCGCGTCGGTCCCGGCGATCTGCACTGCGATCGGACCGGGCTCGCCTTGGTGGTCGGCGCGGCGCGAGGTTTTCAGGCTGGCCCACAGCTCGCGGCGCGAAGTCACCATCTCGCTGACCGCGTAGCCCGCCCCGAGCGTGCGGCACAGTCGGCGAAACGGCCGGTCGGTCACACCTGCCATCGGCGCCACGAACAGATTGTTCGCCAGTGGGTAGGGGCCGATGTTCATGCGAAGGGGAGTGCCGCTCTGCTGAAAAATGAGGCACGATTGTATGCCCGCCGCGTTTCAACCGCTGAAAATTGAAAGTGCATGGCTGCCTACAAGTTCACGATCTGCGTATCCCTATACTGCCCGTCAATGAAGCTTCGACAATCACGTGGCATGGGATGCCGTTTCACGCAGGCATCGCCCGTGCTCGCGCGATGGACTGGACACTGAGATGCCGGCTTGGCTTGAAGCGCTACTGGCCTGGCTAGCGCTGCCTCGCTTTGGGCTCAGCACCCTGTTTGTCGTCGCTTTCGTCTCGGCAACTTTATTGCCAGTCGGTTCGGAGCCGGCTCTGTACGGCCTGCTGCGCTTGAACCCCGACCTGTTCTGGAGCGCCATCTTCGTGGCTACGGCCGGCAACACGTTGGGCGGCGTCGTCGACTGGTGGATGGGTTACGGGGCCCATCAGGTCGTGGATAAGTACCATCATTCGCGTTCGCATTTGAAAGCGATCGAATGGCTGCAGCGCCTCGGGCCCAAAGCCTGCCTGCTGGCGTGGCTGCCGATCGTGGGCGATCCGCTCTGCGCGGTGGCCGGCTGGCTCAGGCTGTCGTTCTGGCCCTGCGTGGGCTATATGGCGATCGGGAAATTCCTGCGCTACGTGGTGATGACGGCGGCGCTGCTGTGGGTTTTTCCGGGGTAGGCCGCCCTTGCGTTTCGATGCAGCGGGCACTGGAAGCAGCGCCTGAATTGGCGCTCACACGTTGAACAGGAAGTTCAACACGTCGCCGTCCTTGACTATGTATTCCTTGCCCTCGCTGCGCATCCGGCCCGCGTCCTTGGCACCCTGTTCGCCCCGCAACGCCACGTAGTCGTCGAACGCGATGGTCTGGGCTCGGATGAATCCGCGCTCGAAATCGGTGTGGATGACGCCGGCGGCCTGCGGCGCGCTGTCGCCGATGTGGATGGTCCAGGCCCGCACTTCCTTCGGGCCCGCCGTGAAGTAGGTCTGCAGGCCCAGCAACTTGAACGCCGCGCGGATCAGGCGATTCAGGCCCGGTTCATCCTGCCCGATTTCGGCCAGGAACATTTGCTTGTCCTCGTCGCTCATGTCGGCCATCTCGGCTTCCATCTTGGCGCAAATCACCACCACCGGCGCGCCCTGCTTCGCCGCGTATTCGCGCAGCTGGTCCAGGTAGGGGTTGTTCTCGAAGCCCGACTCATCGACGTTGGCCACGAACATCGCCCGCTTGGCGGTGATCAGGCACAGCGGCTTGAGGATTGCCGTTTCCTCCTCGTTGAACTGGAGCGCCCGCACGGGCCGGGCTTCGTTGAGCGCGGCCTGCACCCGGGTCAGCACCTGCACCAGCCGGGCCGCTTCCTTGTCGTTGCCCGACTTCGCCGCCTTGATCGAGCGCTGCAGCGTCTTGTCCACGGTGCCCAGGTCGGCCAGGCACAGCTCGGTCTGGATCACTTCCACATCGGAGACCGGATCGACCCTGCCCGTCACGTGGATGATGTTCGGATCGTCGAAGCAGCGCACCACGTTCACGACGGCATCGGTTTCGCGGATATGCGCGAGGAACTGGTTGCCCAGCCCCTCGCCCTTGCTCGCCCCGGCGACCAGTCCGGCGATGTCGACGAACTCGACAATCGCCGGTACGATGCGTTCGGGCTTGACGATCGCGGCCAGCTGGCCCAGGCGCCGATCGGGCAGTTCCACGACACCGACGTTGGGCTCGATCGTGCAAAAGGGATAGTTTTCCGCGGCGATCCCGGCTTTCGTCAATGCGTTGAACAGGGTGGATTTCCCCACATTCGGCAGACCTACGATCCCGCACTTCAAACTCATGGCAGTTCCCGAAAATCAAGCCCGAAAGTGTATGCGATGCATCGCTCGCGACGGCTGGGCCGCGTGGCGCGCCGTTACCGTGCTGCTGCTCGTGGCGGGTGCGTGCTTGACGGCGGGCGCGGCCCAAGGCACCTCGTATCCGCCGACCGCGTTGCTGGGCGACGCGCAGGCGACGATGAATGCGCAGGAGCTGGGCGTGGCATGGGTCGACCCGGGCGGCACGGTTTCGCTCGAACAGGTGCTGCGAAGCGACGCACAGTTTGCGCCGGCCAACCCCGACCTGATCTACTCACTGGGCGAGCAGGGCGTCTTGTGGCTGCACTACCGGCTGCTGCGCGGACCCGGTGAGCACCATCGCTGGCTCTTGGCCTTTCCAATGCCAGCACTCGATAGCGTGACGGTGTACCAGCAGGATGCCAAGGGCCACTGGGTGGGCCAGAGCGCCGGCGACATGACTGCAGTGTCGACCTGGCCCGAACCGGGCCGCTACCCGCATTTCCGGCTCGACCTGCCGGCGGGCCACACCGCCGACGTCTATGTGCGCATCCGTCACATGACGTCCGCGAACTTCCCGGTGCAGCTGCTGACCGAATCAGCCTATGACCAGCGCATCCAGCTCGAATACCTCGCGCTGGGCCTGACCTTCGGCGCCCTGTTGTTGCTGATCGCCACTTGCCTGGCCCAAAGCATCGTTTACCAGGATCGCGTGTATGCCTGGTACGCCCTGTACGCGCTGGTCACGGCCCTGGCCGTGGCCGCGTACACGGGCGCGGCAGCGCACCTGCTGTGGCCGGGTTTTGCCGCTCTTGGCGATTCGCCGCAGGGTTGCCTGGCCATGCTGGGCTCCGCGGCGGCGTTGCTGTTCGTGCGCAACCTCACCGGCATATCGGCGCGCCATCCGCTGGTCGACCGGCTGGCCTACGCGGCCGGGCTGGCCGGCATCGCGCTGGCGGCACTGTTCCTGGTGGTGGACAAGCCGCTGGGCCTGATCATGCTTGCCTGCTATGTCGTCGTGACTTCGATCACGAATGTGTGGATCGCCGCCGCGGCATGGCGTCGCGGCGATGTGGTGGGCGCATGGGTGCTGGTGGCTTATGCCCCGTTCGCCCTGACGGTGTGCCTGGCCATCATGCGGCTGTTCGGCTGGCTGCCGGTTTCCTTCGGCACGCAATACGCCATGGTCGCCGCACTCGCGTCGCAGGTGCCGCTGCTGCTGGTGGCGTTGAACATCCGATCGCGGGAGCGGCACGGCGCGCAGATCCGCGAGCTGGCGTTGTCCAGTCAGGATGCCCTCACCGGCCTGCTGGCACCGCACCTGTTCCACGACCGGCTGCGCCAAGTCGTGGCGCGCTACAAACGCGACAAGGAAAACCTGGCTGTGGTGTTTATCGACCTGGTGAACTACCCGGGCATCAAGGCCTACCACGGTTCGGCGGTGGCCGAGCAGAGCCTGCTGCGCTGCGTGATCAAACTGCGGCGGCTGCTGCGCGATGTGGACACCGTCAGCCGGATCGGCGAGGCCCGCTTCGGCTTGATCCTCGAAGGGGTGACTTCGCGCATCGCTGTGACCGACCGCGCCGCCCGGCTGATCGCCGCGGGACTGATGCCGCTGAGCGGCCTGAAGCCCGACGTGACTCTACAGTTCCATATTGCCGCCGTGCTGCTGGAAGAGCGGATCGGGGAAGCGCCCGAGCTGGTGCGCGCGCTCGACGATCTGCTGGGCACGATGTCGTCGCGCACCCGCCGTCCGATCCGCTTCCTGGAGCCGGAAGTCACGCAGCCGACGCCATTTGACTCCGACTCTTCATTGCTCGAGTCCGACAGCGTTCCGCCAGCGGCGGGGTCCGCGCCACGAGCAGGGGCGCCGCCGACAACGGCTCCCGGCCTCAGTCGAAATGCCAGTCGGCCGTGACGGCCTGGCCCACGCGCAAGCTCCGGTCCACGCCTTGCAGCACGATGGCATTCATGCCAAATGTCACCGCGCCCCGCAGGCGCTCATTCCTGCGGTAGGTCTGCAAGACGTCACTGACCCACGGATCGATTTGGGCGGTGGCCGGGTCGATGTTGGGAATCGGGCAGCGGGGACAAGGCTTGACCAGCCGCAGCCGCACTTCTTCGCTGCCGGCGCCGATCCGCAGCACGTCCAGGTGGTCTTCATCCTGCGCTTCCACGCCGGCCAGCACGATATTCGGCCGGAAGCGCTCGATCCCGACCGCGCCATGGCCGCTGGCAAGCAACTTTTCGTTCAGCTCGGCGAGCGTTGCTTCGCCCAGCACCAGCAGCGGGAAGCCGTCGCTGAACTGGTTGGGCACTTCCAGTCCGCCGGTCCATTCCAGGCTGGACAAATGCCGATCGTCGGGGTCGAAGCGCACCAGCCGCAGCTTGCGGCCCAGGAAGTCGCTGAGCCATTGCGCCGCCACGCCGCCCATATCGAACGCCTTGACTTGCTGGTCCCATAGTTTCACCTGCACCGGCTGCTCGACCGCGTCGATGGCCAGGTGCAGCGCCAGCATGCCGGGGGCCCGCAGCACCACTTCATAAGTTTTCAGTTGCGGACGAATCAGCGCCATCCTCGGCAGCTCGCGCTGGGTGACGAACTCGCCTTGGTCGTCCACGACCATCCAGGCCCGATCCAGGTCCAGGCCGGTTTCGGTCAGGACCGCTTCAGCCACTTCCACGCCGGCGCAGGACTTGACGGGATAGACGAACAGGCGGGCAATGCGCGCCGCGGCCTCGCTTGCAGGAGTACTCATATGTCAGGGATCAAAGGGCTTGCCGATAGGACCAGCCGCGATTGTGCCCGGCTCCTACAATGCCCCCATGGCCTCAGCCTTTGATGTTTGCATACGCGGCGACGGCATCGTCGGCCGCACCCTGGGCCTGTTGCTGGCGCGTGACCGGTTGCGCGTGGGACTGGTGCGCCAGGCCGGCGCTGCGGCGGGCGCGTCAAGCGACGTGCGCGCGTATGCCTTGAACGCCGCCTCCAAGCACCTGCTCGAGATGCTGCGTGCCTGGCCCGATGACCGGCACGCCACGCCGGTGCTGGCGATGCAGGTCCATGGCGACAAGGGCGGTGAAGTGCAGTTCACCGCGCAGGCCCAGGCGGTGCCGGCACTGGCCTGGATCGTCGATGTCCAGGCCTTGCAGGAGCGCCTGGCTGATGCCCTGGGCTTTCAGCCGCTGGTGGAGTGGCTCGACGCGCCGCAGCCGGCGGCGCTCACCGTGGTATGCGAAGGCAAAGCCAGCACCACCCGGGCCGAGTTCGGTGTCCAGTACGACGTCACCCGCTATCCGCAGCGCGCGATCGCGGCTCGCATTCACTGTGAAAAACCCCATGGCCGGATTGCACGGCAGTGGTTCGTCGACAGCGAGATCCTCGCGTTTCTGCCGCTGGGCGGCTCTCAGCCGGCGGCGCCCGGGAACTCGGTGGCCGTGGTCTGGTCAGTCCTTGAGCAACGCGCACCGGATTTGCTGGCTTTGGACCACGCCGCCTTCGAGGCGCAGCTGGAGGCGGTAAGCCATCATTGCCTGGGCAAACTGACGCTGGCGAGTGACCGGGCCGCGTGGCCGCTGCAGCTGGCCCAAGCCGACCGCTGGTGCGGGTCGGGTTGGGTGCTGGCCGGGGACGCGGCGCACACGGTGCACCCCTTGGCGGGCCAGGGCTTGAACCTGGGGCTGGCCGATGCGAAGGAACTGGCGCAGGTGCTGCACCAGCGTGAACCATGGCGGCCGGTGGGCGACCTGAAGCTGCTGCGAAGATTCGAGCGCTCGCGTAAGGGTGACGTGCTGGCGATGGGCGCCACCACCGACAGTCTGCAACAGCTTTTCGCGCAGCAGGCCGAGCCGTGGGCGATGCTGCGCAACTGGGGCATGACGGGGTTCGACCGCAGCGGTCCGATCAAGCATTGGGTAGCGCGGCAGGCGATGGGCCGTCTTTGAATTTTGCGAGACGATTGGAACAACAATGAAACTGATCAGGAACGTTGCGATGGCAGCGCTGCTGGCCGCCGGCCTGTTGGCTGGCCATGCGCAGGCTGACGAAGCTGCCATTCGCAAGGCCATTGCCGAGCGGCTGCCGAAGCTGGGCAAGATCGACGAGGTGAACAAGACTCCGATGCCGGGGCTGTTCGAAGTTCGCGTCGGAACCGACCTGTACTACGCCGACGCGGACGGCAATTTTCTCGTGCTCGGCCAGCTGATCGACACCAGGCAGCAAAAGAACCTGACGGAGGAGCGCCAGGACAAGCTGCTGGCGATCGACTTCTCGGCCTTGCCGGTCAAGGATGCTTTCACCATCGTGCGCGGCAACGGCAAACGAAAGATCGCGCTGTTCGAGGATCCGAACTGCGGCTACTGCAAGAAGTTCGAGCGCGACCTGCAGAAAGTCGACAACGTCACGATCTACATGTTCCTCTACCCGATCCTCGGGCCCGACTCGATCGACAAGTCGCGCAACATCTGGTGCGCCCGCGAAAAAGGCAAGACCTGGCAGGACTGGATGGTGCGCGACCAGGCCATCCCGGCGGGAAGCTGCGACACCGAGGCTCTCGATCGAAATATCGAGTTCGGCAGGAAGCACAAGATCACCGGAACTCCGACCCTGGTTTTTGCCGACGGCACCCGCGTCCCCGGCGCTATCGGGGCGCCGCAGGTGGAAAAGATGCTGGCCGCCAAGTAGCGGCCGGTTCGTACGCCGCTTACCCTTGCGATGGGAGCGCGCACGCAATGGCGCTTGCGTGTAGATTGGCGCTGTCTTAACCACGTTCGCACTCGCTAGCGCAACAGGCCCTGGTCTTTTCCATGCCGAATTCGCCGCCCCGCAGCGCCAGCATCCATTACCACGTCGAGCCGGCCGACCTGCACGCCCACCTGTTTCGGGTCACTCTCAGCATCGACCAGCCTGCCGTCCAGCAGCGCGTGTCGCTGCCGGCGTGGATTCCGGGCAGTTACCTGGTGCGCGAATTTTCCAAGAACCTGCAGCGGTTGGCCGCGCGGCAGGAGGGACGTGGGGTGCCGGTCCAGCAGCTCGACAAATGCAACTGGCAGGTCGATTGCGTGCCCAGCAGCCCCCTGGTTCTGAGCTATGAGGTCTATGCCTTCGACAACTCGGTACGCACCGCATGGCTGGATCCGCAGCGCGGATTTTTCAACGGCACCAGCCTGTGCCTGAAGGTGCACGGCCAGGAGAATTCGGTTCATTCGCTCGAACTGGCGGCAGGCAAGGCCGCTCATTGGGAGGTGGCCACCGGCCTGGCGCCCTACAAAGTCGGCAAGCGCGGCTTCGGCACCTACCTGGCCACCGACTATGACGACCTGGTCGACTGTCCGGTCGAGATGGGGTCGTTCTGGAGCGGTGAATTCAAGGCCGGCGGCGTTCCGCACCGGCTGGTCGTGGCCGGCGCCAGCGAGGCCTTCGACAGTGCGCGCCTGCTGGCCGACGTGCACAAGGTCTGCGAAACCGAGATCCGTTTCTGGCATGACCGCAAACGCCCGCCGCACAAGGACTATCTGTTCATCCTGAATGCCGTGGACGACGGCTACGGCGGGCTGGAGCACCATAACTCGACGGCGCTGATCGCCTCGCGGCGCGACCTCCCCCGGCTGGGCGATAGTCAAACCAGCGACGGCTACGTGACGCTCCTGGGGCTGATCAGCCACGAGTATTTCCACACCTGGAATGTCAAGCACCTGCGGCCGGCTGAATTCACGCACTATGACTATGGCGGAGAGAACTACACACAGCTGCTTTGGTTCTTCGAAGGCTTCACCAGCTACTACGACGACCTGCTGCTGCGCCGCGCCGGCCTGATCGACGATGCCACCTACATCAAACTGCTCAACAAGACGATCAACCAAGTGCTGCAGACGCCGGGCCGCGAAGTACAGGCGGTGGCCCAGGCCAGCTTCGATGCGTGGGTCAAGTACTACCGCCAGGACGAGAACACCGCCAACGCGACGGTGAGTTACTACACCAAGGGCGCCCTGGTCGCGTTGTGTTTCGACCTGACGCTGCGCGCCGAAGGCCAGACCACGCTGGATGAAGTGATGCGGGCCCTGTGGCAGCGCTGCAAGGCCGGGCCCATGACCGAGGCGGATTTCGCGGCCGTTCTCAAGGAGCTGGGCGGGCGCACCTTCGCCCGCGAAATCGCGGCATGGGTCCATGGCACGCGCGAGTTGCCGCTGGAAGAACTGCTGCGGCCCCATGGCGTCGTCGTGCTGGAAGAGCCGGCCCAGTTGCAGCAGCGCCTGGGCCTGCGCGTGACCGAGACGACGGGCATCCAGATCAAGACGGTGCTCCGCGGCGGCGCCGCCGAGCAGGCCGGCATGGCCGCGAACGACGAATGGCTGGGCGTAGAAGTCGCCGCCACCGGCTGGCGCATGAACAAGCTGGACGACCTGCTGCTTTACGCCGGCGCGCACAGGAAAGTGACGGCGCTGGTAGCGCGCGACCGCCGGCTGCTGCGCCTCGAGTTGAACCTCCCGCCGCAGGCCACGACCTGGCGGCTGGTGTTGCGCGATCCAGACCGGGCCCGGCCATGGCTGGCAGCGCACGCGTGACGGCCGGCACACGCCTGCGGCTGCTGGCGTTGCTGGCAGCCGTGCTGCTGGCGCACGTGCTGGCACTGCAGTGGCTTGCCGAACAATTGGAGCAGCCGGCGCTGTTGCGGCCACTGGCCACCCCCATGTTCACGCGCCTGCTGCGGCCGCAAGCGCCAGCTGCCGTGCTCTCTCCGCCGGAAAGACAGGCAGTGCGTGCCCGGCCGCGACGCTCGACAATTACTACCGTACCGACCCCGGCTGCAGCGGCCAAGCGCGCGGCTTCCGCCCCGGCGCCCGGATCCGGCGAAGCTGCAACGGAAAACGCCGCCTCGCCACTCCCTGATGCACCCTCGCAGGCCGCATCGCAGGCAACCGCGCTGGCCACCGCGGAGCAGACCGACCAGAGCGCGGCTGCGCCGCCGACAACCGCGCCCGCAACTGACGTTGCAGCGGAAAGCGCCGCTGCTGCTGCGGCGGCGAGCGCAGCTGCTGCGGCAGCCGCGGCCGCATCCACACCCACGGCGCAATCCACTGCCGCAAGCAATAGCCCCGGGCTCGACAGCTGGCCCGCCGACACCCGCCTGAACTATCGGCTCGGGGGCCAGTTCCGCAGCGGCGAGTTGCACGGCAGCGCCCGGGTGCAATGGCAGCGCCAGGGCGACCGCTACGAGACCCGCGTGGATATCGATGTCACGCTGCTGGCGCGGCTGGTGCTGACCAGCCAGGGCGAGGTCGCGGTGCAAGGCTTGCTGCCCCGCGCCTATGAAGAGTTGCGGCGCAGCGGCCCGCGTGGGCTTCGGCTGGGAGACGACATCATCACGCTGACCGACGGCCGCGGCGTGCCGCGTCCGGAGGGCGTGCAGGATACGGCCAGCCAGTTCGTCGAATTGAGCCATCGGTTCGCCACGGGCCAGGACGTGCTGGAGGTGGGCCGCAGCGTCAGCTTCTGGATGGCCCGGCCCGGCGGTGTCGACCTGTGGACCTACGACATCGTGGATCGTGAAACCCTGCACACGCCCCAGCTCGGGGCCGTCGACGCCTTCCATCTCAAGCCGCGGCCGATTGCCAACCCCCGCGGCAACATCACCGCCGAGATGTGGTTCGCGCCCACCCTGCAGTACCTGCCGGTGCGCATCCGCGTCACCATGGGCGAAGACACTTACGTCGACTTGATGGTCGAGATGATCGAGCAGCGCTAAATAGCCTTGCGCTGATCCACCACGCGCTTGGCCTTGCCCAGACTGCGCTCGATGCCCCCGCAGGGGCGCAGTTCGATGCGCGCCGACGTTCCGATGTAGGTCTTGATTTCGTGCGCGAGCGTTTGCGCGGCAATCTGGGCTTCGGCAGAGTCGTGCGATAGATCGGCCCGGGTTTCGACTGCAACGGTCAGCGCGTCGAGCGGTCCCTCGCGGGTGAGGATGCACTGGTAGTGGGGCGTCAGCTCGCTGCGCTTGAGGATCAGTTCCTCGATCTGCGTGGGGAACACGTTCACGCCACGCACGATCATCATGTCGTCGCTGCGGCCGGTGATTTTTTCCATCCGGCGCATGGTGCGGGCGGTGCCGGGCAGCAGCCGCGTGAGATCGCGCGTGCGATAGCGCACGATCGGCAGCGCCTCCTTCGTCAGGCTGGTGAATACCAGCTCGCCGAACTCGCCCTCGGGCAGCACTGCCCCGGTTTGCGGGTCGATCACCTCCGGATAGAAATGATCCTCCCAGATCGTCGGCCCGTCCTTTGTCTCGATGCATTCGGTGGCCACCCCCGGGCCCATGACTTCGGACAGGCCGTAGATGTCGACCGCATCCATGTCCATGCGCCGCTCGATCGCGCCGCGCATATCGTTGGTCCAGGGCTCGGCGCCGAAGATGCCCAGGCGCAGGCTGCAGCGCGCCGGATCGAGCCCCTGGCGTTCGAATTCGTCCGCGATCGCCAGCATGTAGCTGGGCGTGACCATGATGATGTCCGGCCGGAAGTCGTTGATCAACTGCACCTGGCGCTCGGTCTGGCCGCCGCCGAACGGCACCACCGTCAGGCCCAGCCGCTCGGCGCCGTAGTGCGCTCCCAGGCCGCCGGTGAACAGGCCGTACCCGTAACTCACGTGCACCAGGTCGCCCGGCCGCGCGCCCCCTGCCCGAATGCTGCGCGCCATCAAATTAGCCCAGGTGTCGATGTCATTGCGCGTGTAGCCCACGACCGTGGGCTTGCCGGTGGTGCCGCTCGATGCGTGCAGCCGAACGCACTGCTCGCGTGGCACCGCGAACATGCCGAACGGATAGCTGTCGCGCAGGTCGAGCTTGGTCGTGAACGGAAAGTCCGCCAGGTCCGCCAGCGTGCGGCAATCGCCCGGCCGCAAGCCGGCGGCATTGAACTTGGCGCGGTACACCGGCGAGTTGTCGTATGCGTGTTCCAGCGTTGCTTTCAAGCGCTTGAGCTGGAGCGCCCGCAGCTCGTCGAGGCCGGCCTTCTCGATCGGTTCCAGTGGAAAGCTTTTCATGTCGCTATTGCTCCGGTGGGGACGGGATAACGCCGCCCTGCAGCTGCTTGCTCTTGCCACGAAACATGGCGACGACCTCGCCGCGCTGGTTCGTCACCTCCATGTCGTAGATGCCGTTGCGCCCTTGCAGGAGGCGCTCCTCGCCGATGCAAGTGAGCACGTCGCCCGCACGGGCGGGCTTGAGGAATTCGATGCTGCAGCCGGAGGCCACCGTCGCCTTGTTGCGGCTGTTGCAGGCATACGCGAAAGTGGAATCCGCCAGCGTGAAGATCAGGCCGCCATGGCAGATGTCATGACCGTTGAGCATCGCCTCGTGCACGGTCATGCGCGTCACTGCGCGGCCGGGTTCGCAGCTGAGCAGTTGGATCTGCATGAAATCCCGGGTGGCGCGATCGGCCGCGAACATGATTTCGCCGACCCGGGCGGCGAGCGCTCGTTCGTCCATTTCAGCTGCGCCGGGCCGCCTCGAGGTGGCTGCAGCGCCCCCGGAAGGCAGCGAACCAATGGGCGTGTGCGGGCACTTATTCGCCCTTGAAATTGGCCGGACGCTTGGCGAGAAAAGCCGTCACGCCTTCGATGTAGTCGTGCGTCCCGCCCAGGGCCGACTGGGTATCGCGTTCGGCATCCAGCTGCGCATCGAGGTCGCGCGACGCGGCGCCGCGCAGCAGCTGGCGCGTCGCGACCAGGGCGCGGGTCGGCATCGCGGCCAGCCGCTGCGCCAGCTTCATCGCCGCTTCCACGCAGTCCTCGCCTTCGGCGGCCACGTCCCAGATCAGGCCCTGCTCCTTGGCGTCCTTCGCGCCGAGCTTGTCGCCCAGCATGGCGCAGCCCATCGCACGGGCCAAGCCCAGCCGCTTGACCAGGAACCAGCTCCCGCCGGCGTCCGGAATCAAGCCGATCTTGCTGAAAGCCTGGACGAACGATGCGCCGGGTGCGGCGACGGCCAGGTCGCAGGTCAGGGCCAGTGAAGCGCCGGCGCCGGCCGCAACGCCGTTCACCGCGGCGACCGTCGGCACACGCAAGGCCTGCAGCTTTCGCACCGTGGGGTTGAAGGCTTCTTCGATCACTGGTCCCGGATTGGCCCGCCGGGCCAGGTCCGGCCCCGGCTTGAGGTCGAGCTCGGACAGGTCCAGGCCCGCACAGAAGCCTCGCCCGGCGCCCGTGATCACGAGCGCGCGGATCGACCGGTCGGCTTCGATGCGCTCCAGCGCGGTCCACAACTCGCGGTGCATCTGGCGGGTGAAACTGTTCAGCGACGCCGGCCGGTTCAGCGTAACCAGCGCAACCGCGCCACGGGTTTCAAAGAGGATGGTTTCTTCAGCCATGGCGGCTCCTGTGCTGTGCGGTAAGGGCAGTCTCCTGGCCCCGCACTTTACCCCGATCGCTCGGTTAACATGGCCCGAACCCAGTTTCAAAACCACCGAGGAGAACCATGGCCTACGATCTCATCGAGGTTCGCACGGAAGGCGGCAAGGTCGCCGTCGTCACGCTGAACCGTCCCAAGCAGCTCAACGCGCTGAACAACGATTTGATGGACGAGCTGGGCGCGGCCCTGAAGGCGTTCGACGCCGACCCGGGGATCGGCTGCATGATCATCACGGGAAACGAAAAAGCGTTCGCCGCCGGCGCCGACATCGGCGCGATGGCCAGCTACAGCTTCGCCGACGTGTACAAGGGCGACTACATCACCCGCAACTGGGAAACCATCCGCAGCATCCGCAAGCCGGTCATCGCCGCCGTCAGCGGCTTCGCCCTGGGCGGCGGCTGCGAGCTGGCGATGATGTGCGACTTCATCATCGCCGCCGACAACGCGAGGTTCGGCCAGCCGGAGATCAAGCTGGGCGTCATCCCGGGCGCCGGCGGCACGCAGCGGCTGCCGCGCGCGGTCGTCAAGGCCAAGACGATGGACATGGTGCTGACGGCGCGGTTGATGGACTCGGCCGAGGCGGAGCGCGTCGGGCTGGTCAGCCGTGTCGTGCCGCTTGACAAGCTCATGGACGAGGCGCTAGCCGCGGCGCTGACGATCTGCGAGTTCTCGCAGATCGCGGTGATGGCCGCCAAGGAGTCGGTGAACCGCTCGTTCGAAAGCGGCTTGTCCGACGGCGTGATGTTCGAGCGCCGCCTGTTCCACGCGCTGTTTGCCACATCGGACCAGAAGGAAGGCATGGACGCCTTCGTGGGCAAGCGCAAGGCCCAGTTCAGGCACCAGTGATTCCGCAGCCTGCTCAGCGCTCGAGCAGGCGATTGAACTCCTCGCGCAGGGCTTGCAGCAGCGCGGCGTCGGGTCGCGCCGTCGCGCTGTGACTTTCACCAGCGCGCAATGAGGTCCAGCGCGCCTGCGATCCGGCGAGCTCCATCACCCCGGCCAGTTCGCCTTGCCGGCGCAACTCGACCCGCAAATCAACCGGCGCTTCCAGAGGCTCGGGGCTGTGCGCATCGCGGGCCACGCGGCTCATCAAATCCGCCAGCCGCGATGGATGTTCGAGTGGCGCCGCGACGCTGCGCGCGCCGCTCGCGATGCGCAACTGGGTTGCGCCGTCGATCGGCGACGACTGCGAGGCCAGGCCGGTTGCCGGCGCCGCCGCTCTTGGCGCCGCGGCAGGTGCTGCGCTCGGCGCCGCGCCTGGGGGTGCCGGTGCTGCGGCCGGTGCGGCGGGTCCAGATAGCGCTGCGTCTGGAGGCGAAGGCAATGTCGCCGGCGGTGGCGGCGGCGCGACGGAAGCCGTCTCGGCCTGCCTGGCCGCGTCGGCGCGCTGGCGCGTGCTCTTGGCCGAGGCGCGCTCGTCCTGGTCGCGCAAAGCGGCTGAAGCGGAATCGACATTTCGCTCGCGCGCCGCGTCGGCCGCCAGTGGCTTGCGCCGCTCGGGAACGGGACCGGCCTGCGATACCGCTGGTGCCGCCTTGCGAGCTTGTTGCGGCGCCGGTGCGGGCGCAGTCCGCACCGGCGGCGGGGCCGCTGCGGCGGGCGCTTCATCGGAGGCACTCGCGGCCGGCTGCAGCGGCGCCGCAGGAGCGGGCTGGTCGCTTTGCGCCGTTTCGGGCCTGGCCCCGGGAATCTCGCGCTCGTACCACAGGACCGTCACCAGGGTGGCCAATGCGAGCGTTGCAAAGGCCGCGTTCCACGGGCTGTGCAGCGCCCCCGCCCCCGCCCAGAATTTCCGCCACCAGGCAGCCTCGCCCGACGGCGCAATCGCGTCACGCGCGCGGGCTTGAATCGCCTGGCGCGTGCGCGCAGCGGGCCGCAGCTGCGCGTCGGGGGCGGATGCCAGCGCTTTGTGCAGGCGGGCATCGCGAAAGCCGCTCATGAGGGCTGCTCCAGCACGTCCAGGTATTGGCGCATGCAGCCGCGCAGTTTTTGCAGCGCGTAGCGCAACCGGCTCTTGGCCGTCTCGAATTGCAGGCCCAGCCGCTGCGCCAGGTCTTCCACGCTGGCGCCATCCTCATAGTGCAACAGGAACGCCGCGCGCTGCGCGTCGGGCAGCTCGTCCAGGCAGTGCAGCAGCTGCCGGCCGGCCCCACGCCAGAACGCGATGTCTTCGCTCGAGGGGTGCGTCATGTCGAGCGTGGCCGCGAGCCAGTCCAACGGATCTCCACCGTCGTCCTGCGGCTCGATGCCGACCTCGCGGCCGCTGGCGCGCAGCCGGTCCATCGCCAGGTTGTGGGCGATGGTGAAGGCCCAGGTGCGCCATGCCGCGCCTTGGGGCGCGAAGCTGGCGCGCGCGGCAATGATGCGCATCCAGGTGTCCTGAAACACCTCGTCGGCCTGTGCCGCCAGCGAGGCGCCCAGCATCCTGCGAACGAAGCGGAACAGCGCGCCCTCGTGGCGGGCGTAGAGCTCGTCGAAAGCGGCGGCATCGCCCCGCGCATAGGCCAGCATCAGTTGGTCGTCGGGCATGTCGCTGGGGCCGTGGGGCATGAATGGATTTTCACATTACCTGCTACGGACCAGCGCGCGGCGCGGGGTTAAACCCGATCGAAAGTTTTCACCCTGCGGCGGCCTGCGGCCCGTAACAGCCTTCACCACAACCCGGAGGCTTCCCATGAAAAACCGTCCCCCTCGCAAGTTCGTCGTCCTGCTGGTCGTCCAGCTCGTACTCGCTGCCTGCAGCGCAACGGCACACTCGCCGGCCCCGGGCGTCTGGCCCGAGCCCAAGCCGGCGAACTGGCCGGCGCCGGCAGCGATGGTGCGCTCAGTGCCGAATTTCCAGGCGCCGTCCGCGCCGCATTGCGCCCGCGCCGTATCGACGCACGAGGTCCCGGGCTGGTCCGCCGAACAGCCCGCGAGCCGGCGCGAGTCCAGGGACCGGCTGGCGAAGTCCGCGCCGGCCGATGCCGTGCCGGCCGAACCGCTCGCGATGGCGCCGGCGCCGGCCATGCGCGCCGAGGCGGGCGCCCTGGCCGATGCGGCGCGCGGCCCGTCGGCGCCGTCGATGTTTCCCGGGCTCAAACCACATTCCGCGCCCTCGCACCAAGCTCAACAAGTCCCGTCCCAGGTCCCGGTTACCGCCGGCGTGGTCGATGACAATGCGGACTTCTCCGCCTTCCTTGCCTTTCGCAATCGCACGCGCGTGGAGCACCGGGCCCGGGATATCCGCGAACGCTATCTGCTGGAAGTCAAGGATTCGCGCGGGCGCGGCGTTGCCGACGCCGAAGTGGCCGTGCAGGCCACCAGTGGACACGCGATGTGGGCACGCACCGATGCCGCGGGCCGAGTCTGGCTGCACCCGAACGCTTTCGACCCGTCCCGCTCCCAGCACTACGAGGTGGCGGCGCGCAAGGACGGCCGGCAGTCTTCAGCCCGGCTGACCCGAGGCCAGAAAAGCGCGGTGGAGGTCTTGCTGGACGCACGGGCCGCGGAACCCCGCGCCCGGCTGGACCTGGTGTTCCTCGTCGACGCGACCGGCTCAATGGCGGACGAAATCGACAAACTCAAGGCCTCACTGCGCAGCATCTCGGCCGAAGTGTCGCGGCTGCCGAGCCAACCCGACCTGTGCTTTGGGCTTGTCGCCTATCGCGACAAGGGCGATGCCTTCCTGCTGCGCAGCCACGACCTGACCAACGACCTGGACGGCTTCCTGCGGGGCGCGCTCAACCCCTTGCAGGCGGCCGGCGGCGGCGACTATCCCGAAGCGATGAACGAGGCGCTGCACGAAACCGTGCATAACCTCAGTTGGCGCGGCGATGGTGCCACGCGCTTGGTGGTGTTGCTGGCCGACGCGCCGCCCCACCTGGACTACGGCGGCCCTTACTACGACGACGACATGATGGCCGCGCTCGGCAAGGGGATCAAGATCTTCACCGTGGGCGCCAGCGGCCTGGACCGGCAGGGAGAATTCATCCAGCGCCAGATCGCCCAGTACACCGGTGGCCAATTCGTGTTCCTGACCTATGCACAGGGGCATGACCCGGCCAGCGGCCCGGGCCGCGAGACCGTGCACGATGTCAAGAACTACTCGGTGGACACGCTCGACCGGTTGATCGTGCGGCTGGTTTCGCAGGAGCTTGGGAAATTGGCGAGAGGCGGCTGATTCCACCCTCATTGGATATAATTTCCGGCTCGGCGCTTTAGCTCAGTCGGTTAGAGCGATGGAATCATAATCCACAGGTCCGCGGTTCGAGTCCGTGAAGCGCCACCAGAATCCCTGAAAGCCTCTCAAGTCAAGCACTTGCGAGGCTTTTTCGCGTGCCTGGGCGATTTGGTTCGTGCTGCGGCGACGGGCGCCACCGATTTCACTGAATGCAGCCAGCCAAGGAGAGGGTGGCTGTCCCTGAGGTGTACCGGCTGTTGTCGAAAGTGCGCCCGACGCGGTCGAAATCATGGCCGATCTCATAAAAGGTGCCGCTCATCGAGGCAAGGTTCAATCGGGTCTGCATGATTCCCGTGTCCATCCATCCATGGGAAAGGGAATGAGCCTGGCTTGTCGTCATGTTCAGGTACAACTCGTTGCCGACGATGGTTCCGGATCCGGTCACGACGAACGGCCCGTCCGACGGCGAAACGAGGGCGCCCGCCACGGAATATGTGTTGCCACCAAGATTGGTGACCGCTAGCTCGATTGCGAATTGCTGTGCGGAAACGGCTCCGGTTTGCCGCTCGGTCAAGGTGCTGATCAGACACACCTTGCCAACGTATGTCTGCGACCAGCCGCTGGCTGGCGCCAACAAGGCAAGCACGACGAAGAGCGAACCCAATATTCCCGAAGTTCTGGCGATCGGCAAGGCCATGATTGTTTTCTCCTAGGTAAACCTAGGTGCTTTTACAATCTATCTCATCCATATTTCTGATCCAAGTCAACGAACTGGACCGCGCAATGTGTTTGCAGAACTATGGTTTGCCAAATGGGTTGGCACCGGCGTTCTCCGGCCGTTCCCTCAGTGCACGCAGCGACTTCTCCAAGGACGGAGCCTCAGGTTGTTCGGGCTTCGGCGATATGACGAACTTGGAGAGCGGGTCCGCACGCTGGACTTCCGCCGGCCAGTCAACTGATGGGGCAACGACGGGGCCGCCGGGCACTACCGCCAGTTGCGGCGCGGCACGGACTGCCGATACGGATGTCCGATGGAGTGTTTCGTATTCTCGCTTCAGCGACTCGAGCTCCTGGCGCAGCAGAAAGTTGTTCCATAGGCCCCAGATTGCCACCAGTGCGAGCGCAACGACGGCCAAGGCGCGTCGTCTGTTCAAGGTTGGCGATGTATTCATGTGAGCAAGCGTCCTAGGACGGCTACGCTCAGTATAGGGAGCTAGCCTTCGGAGCCGGAGCCACATGAGGTGGCTCAGACCTGATCGCGCGACCTGCCCCTGATCAAGCCGTAGATCACCAGCAGCACCACGGCACCCAGCACCGACGCGATCCAGCCGGCGGGCTCGTTCTGCTGGTACCAGCCCATCGCGACGCCGACATAGCGGGCCACGAACGCTCCGGCGATCCCGATCAACGTGGTCATGATGAGGCCCATCTTGTCGTCGCCCGGCTTCACTGCCCGCGCGATCAGCCCAACGATAAATCCGACAACGATGGTGCCCAGAATGGAAAGCATGAAGGACCTCCTGGAAGGATGAAATCCCACTTTAACGTGCTCAAGACGAGCCGTGGGGCTCAGCAATTGCACGCTTACGCTTTGGTAAACTTCGCTCCCCGGCAGGCGCTGCGCGCAGCGCCTTTTTTCTTCGACAGCCTCTGGAAGACACCATGAACCGCTGCAACAGGATGCTGGCCCGCCTCACACTGGCCGCTTGCGCGGCGCTGGCAGGC
>DATNBX010000328.1:0-4190 GCA_035571795.1 Ramlibacter sp. | reverse complement strand
TTCCCCAAAAAAACAAAACGCCCCGTGGGGCGTTTTGTTTTTGGTGCGGCTGCCGCTCAGATCTGGCCGGCCTCGCCGTGGGCGATCTGTCCCAGGCGCACGGCTTGCGCGGCTTCGGCGCGCAGCGACTTGGCGTCGACGGTGGAATTCACCGGAGCCGCGGCGATGCGCGAGCCCGCCGCTTCGCCGTTCATCCCCGCACCGTGGTCGCGCTCGGCAAGGTACTCCGCTTGCACTTCGGCACGGGTCTTGGTCGAGTGGAAGGCGGTGGACTGGTCATAGCCGTTGGACCACCAGGGGTTCACAACGCCTTGCGTGTACTGGGCCGATTGGAGCGGCGTGTTGCTAATGGTCATTTCGTCGGCACGGGCGGCGGCGCTGGCGATGGCGGCGAAGGCGGCGATGGCGAAGAGAGCTTTGGAATTCATGATAGGACCTTTCTGCGAGTGGATTGAATCGAACGTTCCGGCTTCCGTCTGCTCTTATCGAGCCCGAACTTCAACCGTGATCTCACTGTAGGCGGGGCCTTTTAGATGGCTCTTAGCAGTTCCTTAGCTGCGGATTAGCGCGATTGCGCTGGACGAAACACACTGTCATGTATACGCACGTCCAAAGGCCTGTCATGCCGGACTTTGATCCGGCAGCCATCTCGGCACGCAAGAAATGCTGAGGGCCCGGCCTACGCCGGCTCGACCCGCGCCACGAGGCCGCTGCGATCGTCGCGATTGCGCAGCCGGATGCGCAGGCCGCAGCGTTGCGCCGCCGCCTGTGCGATCGCCAGGCCCAGCCCGCTACCGCGCGCCTGGCTGCCCGGCACCCGGAAGAACCGGTCGAACACGCGCGCCAGCAAGTCGGGCGGAATGCCCGGTCCGGTGTCGATCACTTCGACCGCGGGCCGGCCGCCTTCGCTGACCAGGCGCACGTCCACCACGCCGCCTTCGGGCGTGTAGCGCAACGCGTTTTCGATCAGGTTGTCGAGCACGCTGCGCAGGTCATTCACGGAGCACCGCAGCGTGGCCGGTGGCGAACCGTCGGCAGCAGGCACCAGGCCCAGGTCGATATTGCGCTGGTCGGCCAGCGCGATCACGGCGTTGATGCTCTCGTGCAGCTGTGCGTGCAAATCGACCGGCCCCGCGGCTTCGGCTATGGGCGCCTCCTGGCGCGAAAGCTTGAGCATCTGGTCCACCAGGCGCTGGGCCCGCCACACGCCCGCCTGGAGCTGCGCGAAAGTCTGGGCGCACGCGCCCGGCGGCAGGTCGCACCGGAGGTTTTCCAGCTGCAGCGCCACGGCGGTGATCGGCGTGCGCAGTTCATGGGCGGCGTCCTGCACGAAGCGCCGCTGATTGGCGAACGCGTCGCGAAGCCGCGTGAGCAGGCTGTTGAACGATGTCACCAGCGGCTGGATTTCCTGCGGCACGCGTTGCAGCGGCAGCTCGGCGATCGTGTGCTCGTCCTGCATCGCGGCCTGGCGGCCGATATCGTGGATCGCCCTCGACACGGCGCCCGCGAGTCCCCACAGAATGAGAATGGCCAGCGGCAGCAGGACCACGATCGGGGCCACGGCGGCGCCGACGCGCTCGGCTGCCAGCTTGGCGCGGAAGGTCTCGCTCTGGAACACCTGGACCCGGTGACTGCCCGGCCCGCTGGCCGCCGTCGTGTAGACACGCCAGTCGCTACCGCCCAGGCGCAGGTCGTGAAAACCCGGCTGCTCCTGAAGGCCTGCATTCAACTCGGGCCACGAAGTCACCTGAAGCTTCCCGTCGGGTGCAAATACCTGAGTCACGTAGGTGCCCCACTTATGGATTCGTTCCACCGACTGTGCGGGCGGGACGACGAATTCCTCATGTGCCGAAATCGCATTGGCGAGCTGCTGCATCTGGTCATCCATGAACTCGCAGACCATCCGGTTGGTGCTCCAGTAGGAGAAGGCCGCCGAAGCCGCCCCGACCAGGATAAAAAGCGGCACGAGCCACAGCAGCAGCGCGCGACGCAGCGAGCACATCGGACCGGTGGGAAAAATATGAAAGATCCGATGGCGCGCGGTCGGGTACATCAAATCAGAGGTCAAGGCGTGAGAATTCATTGCGCAGCCTCCCCACCGGCAGATTCGCGATCGACCGGATGGCTCGCGGCGATGCGCCAGCCCAGACCGCGCACGTTACGGATCGCGTCGGCACCGAGCTTGCGGCGCATGCCATGGATCAGGACGTCGACGGCATTGCTGCTGACCTCCTCGCCCCAGCCGTAGATCCGGCTTTCCAGCTGGTCGCGCGAGAGGATGGCGCCGGGCCGTTCGAGCAAGGCATGGAGCAATGCAAACTCTCGCGCCGAGAGCTGGGATCGCTCGCCTTGCACCAGAACCTCGCGAGTGGTGAGATCCAGACCCACGTCGGCGCCACCGATCACTGAATGCGCGCTGCCGTCGCGCCGCCTGATCACGGCACGCATGCGCGAGAGCAGCTCACGGAATTCGTAGGGCTTGATCAGGTAGTCGTCCGCACCAATGTCCAGCCCGGTAATGCGGTCGTCCAGGCCATCGCGCGCCGTGAGGACCAACACAGGAGTCTGATCGCCCTGCGCGCGCGCCTTGCGCAGCACCTCGATCCCATCGCGCTTGGGCAGCCCCAGATCGAGCAGCACGCAGGCATAGCCGCCATCGGCCATGGCGCTTTGGGCCAGCAGGCCCTCCTTCACCCAATCGACCGACCAGCCGTTGCTACCCAGCGCACGCACCAGGCTCTGGCCGATCATTTCATCGTCTTCCACCAATAGGACGCGCATCAGACCTCCGCGAATGACTTTGCGACACCCGATTTGGCATCGCGAGGGCGAATCTCATGCTTCGCGTATCCGCCGGGCAACGGTAGAAGAGCTTACCCGTGGAGTGTTAGGCAAACGTTAGGCAACATTTGGTTTCCTGCTGGACGGTCAGCTTTTGCCGTCCATCGGCTTCAATCGACCGCTCAGTCGGTTTGTTACGCCGCTCATCCGTAAATGTAACTGAAACAGCGTAACAAAACGTGACTTTTCGCATGGAACCCCAGGGTTTAGGTTGTAACTCGTGGATTTTGCTCAGCCTTTGATCTTGCGTTTCGTTACATCGTCGATTACATTCAAGTCGCCTTAGGTCATTTCCCTAAGCCCCTTTGGGAATTTCACCCGCTTCGATTTGGAATCTTGTAAAGGAACCGCCATGAAAAAGCTTAGCCTGATCGCCGCCGCAACCCTGCTAGCCAGCGGTGCCGCATTCGCTACGGACCTCCCCGCGTCGTTCAACGTTTCGGTCAGTGTGACGCCGATTTGCTCCATCAAGACGAACGCACTCGACATCGACTTCGGCACGTATACACCGTTCACGAACGCTGCCGTCAATGTCAACACCCATTTCGTGACATTCCAATGCTCGCATGGCTTGGCTCCGAACGTTGCGTTCGACACCGCCAACGGCACCACGAGCGCCAGCGGGACCGGTGCGGCAACGGCGGAAGGCCTCCTGTCGGGCCTGCGCTACACGCTTGCTATCCCCGACGTCGCTACCGCCCTTGGAGCGGGAAGCGCCGGTACCGTAGCCACGGCTGGCGCCGGCGGCACGGGCGGCAACAACAGTGTTGCCAAGGAATATAAATTTACCATCAGCGCGTCGATGGCCGCCAACCAGGCGGGTGCAACCGTGGCCTCCAGTAGCGCGGTCACCCATCAGCGCCAGATCATCCTGACGTACTAAGCAATTCGCCACTTGCGGCGAGCGGTCGATTTGCATAGCGTCAGTAATGATGACTGCAATCAAGCCGATAGCTCGTGAGCCGATAGCGCATAGGCGCTCCTGGCGCCTTCGCGCGCTTTCCGTTGCGTGCTTGATGGCCGTAACGGTTGCCGGCGCGCCGCCCGCCGAGGCAGGGCAGGCGGCGGCTTCGTTCAACGTCAGCGTCACGCTTCAGTCGGCTTGCAGTTTGCTCAACCGGCCACCCGGCATCGTTTGCGATGATCCCGGCACGGGTGGCGGGGGCAACCCCGGCACGGGCGGCGGAGGCAACAACCCCGGCACCGGGGGCGGGGGCAACGATCCCGGCACCGGGGGCGGAGGCAACGATCCCGGCATCGGGGGCGGAGGCAACATTCCCGGCACCGGGGGCGGAGGCAACATTCCCGGCACCGGGGGCGGAGGCAACATTCCCGGCACCGGGGGCGGA
>DATNBX010000327.1:0-28028 GCA_035571795.1 Ramlibacter sp. | reverse complement strand
CACCCGCACCGCCGGCACCCGCGCCGCCAGCACCCGCGCCGCCAGCACCCGCACCGCCGGCACCCGCACCACCGGCACCCGCGCCGCCAGCACCCGCGCCGCCAGCACCGGCACCGCCAGCACCGGCACCACCGCCACCGGCACCGCCACCAGCACCGCCGCCAGCACCGCCGCCGGCACCGCCACCAGCACCGCCACCAGCACCGCCACCAGCACCGCCGCCGCTCCCGGCTCCGCTACCCCCGCCCCCGCCGCCACCACCGCCGCCGTCGCGTGCATAGCTGTCCAGGGTCCAGGCGATGCCAAGCGCTCCGGCCAGAGCGCCGGCCAGCAAAGTCACTCCAACATGTCGGTGAAAGCTTTTCATGATGGGCTACCTCGGACGGAATGGATGACGGCTTGCCAGAGCCAGCGCCGTTGCCGCCCGCGCATGAATTCGGTCGGGAACGATTCCGCCACCATGGAACGTTCGGCGAACGCGAAAGCGGGTGACGGGTCTGGAAAGCGAGTCGCCGCGATGGCGTCCAGCTTCTTCGAATGCGATCCGCCAATGCTGCAATGGGCACTGCAGCACGCAACGGGAATGCCTCCAAAAAACATTGGGCCACCGAGCGGTTATCGAGTGGCCAATGGTGCGGCTGTGGCAGTGCCTGCGGTTCGTCGGCAAGCACGCAAATGGCTGGTAAGAAATTCGCGCGTCGCTGTCGGCGAAAGGTGACACAACCACGCACTGCGTCGAGTGCCTCAGCGGGAGCGATGAATCGTTTCCGGCTTGGCTCATCTATTGGAAAGCGCCGCGAACGCGAGCTTGGCTGGCATTCTTGACTCAGCCGTAGGATCAAGCCTACATTCAGTCGGGTATTTCGCCTCTGATGACCGCCGCAAACGTGACTTATCCTCGCGCCTGATGACCAGCTCAAAAACCATCCCAGCGGCAAGGATTCAATCGGGGCGCGCGCGCCGCAGTGGCCATGGCGCGGCCAGCGTCATCCCGCATCTGAACGTCGAATTTTCGTCGGAGCCGGCAGAGCCCCGCGATTCGACTTTCGACGACCGGTCACCCGAGGATAAACAGGCGCTTGAACCTGCCCGCGGTGTCGACCGGACCTAGGAGCCTGCGCGGCTCCTAGCCGCCTACCGCGTCTTGAGCAGGGCGGGCTGCAGCAGCCCGATGCCGCCGCGGGGCCTGTCCTCGCGCGCAGCCAGCTGGTCGGCCTTGGCATTCCATCGCTGCGACAGATTTGAAAAGATCAGGCGGCACTCGGCGCTGAAGCAATCCTGTTCACGCAAGAGCCCCAAGTTTTTTGCAATCTTGCGGGCGATCAGGTAGCGGTGCGCCGGCGCGCCGGTCTGCATGAACGCAGTCATCAATGACAACGTGGCCAGCCACAGGGCAGCGCAGGCGCGGGAAAGGGCGAGAGCATCGGCGTCCATCATGCGGCTCCTTGCGGAAGACTTCGGGAGATCCTAAGGGGAGCTGCGGCGGTCTGATGTCAGTGCCCAGACCCAAGGGTGGCCCGCCGTTTCCTACAGCGGGCAAGGCCGGCCGCGTTGCACGGCCGGCGGAAAACCGTCATTTGTTTTCGGTGGGGGCGCCGACCCGGGCGTGCCGCTTGCGGCCGGCTGCGCGCGCTTCCTCGCTGCTGAACTCGTGGGCGTGACCGCTCTGGTGTGCTGCCCGTCCGCCGAGGCTGGCTATCTCTTTCTGGCGCTGCGGGTCCATCGCTGCGAATCCGCGCAGGCTCCTGCGCTGGCTCGCGGAACCATTGCCTTGGGCGGGATTGTCATTCAATGCCATGTCGGATCCTTTCGTTGCTGGGGTTGAAGGATTCCTCAAGTGGCAAGGTTCGTGCCCGTCCGTGCATGGGCTTCTTGGGCTCTTTTAGAGGCCTTTTTGGCCAATGTCAGCGACTCGGCGGTAAATTTTGCGGCAAGGCCTGTTGCGACGGCGGAATTGACAACTCAGAGGCCGTACTCTTTCAGCCGGTTGTACAGGGTCTTCAGGCTCACGCCCAGCGCGGCGGCGGTGCGCTCCTTCTGGTGCCCGAAATGTTCCAGCGTGGCCAGGATCAATTGCCGCTCCATTTCCGCCAGGGTCGTGCCCACGGCAACTTCGACGGTGCCGGAACTTGGAGCGCTCACCGAAGCATTGGCCAGCACGTCGCGCGGCAGCCACTGGTCGCCGACTTCGTTTCCGGTGGTCATCACCCACGCCCGCTGCAGCACGTTGCGGAGCTCGCGCACGTTGCCCGGCCACCGGTATTGCGCCAGCCGGTCGAGCGCGGCCGGCGTGGCCCGCTTGAACGAGCCTTCGCGCTGGCCGATATCCTGCAGGAAGTGGGTGACTAGCAGCGGCAGGTCCTCGCGCCGCTCGCGCAAGGTCGGCAGGTGGATCGGGAAGACGTTGAGCCGGTAGAACAAGTCTTCGCGCAAGTCGCCGGCGGCCAGCGCCTGCACCGGGTCGCGATTGCTGGCCGCGATCAGCCGCACGTCGGTCTCCTGCGGCGCGATCGATCCCACCCGCATGAAGGTGCCGGTCTCCAGCACACGCAGCAGCTTGACCTGCAGTGCCGCTGTCATCTCGGTGATCTCGTCCAGGAACAGGGTGCCACCGTGGGCGCGCTCGAAGAAGCCCTGGTGCTGGCGCTCGGCGCCGGTGAAGCTGCCCCGCTCGTGGCCGAAAATTTCGCTCTCGATCAGGTGGGGCGAGATCGCGCCGCAATTGACGGCCAGGAAAGGACGTGCGCGGCGGCGGCTCAGGTCATGCACGGTACGCGCCACCAGTTCCTTGCCGGTTCCGCTTTCGCCGGTGAGGAACACAGTGACCGAAGTGCCGGCCACCCGCGCGATCTGCTCGTACACCTGCCGCATCGGTTCGGACTTGCCCACCAGGTGGCCGAAACGGCCGGTTCGCTGCAGGTCTTCGTTGAGGCTGTCGACCTCGGCTCGCAGCACCGAGGGCCGCGTCACGCGCGAGAGGATGCTGTGCAGCTGCTTCGCACTGATCGGCTTGATGAGGTAGTCCGCCGCGCCGTAGCGCAGGGCCTGGATCGAGGTTTCCAAGGTGGCGTGGCCGGTCATCAGCACCACCTCGGAGTTGCCGATCAGGTCCTGCTCGTCGAGCAGGCTCATGCCGCTGCCGTCGGGCAGCTGCAGGTCCAGCAGCACCACGTCGGGCTGCTGCAAGGCCATCTGACGCCGCGCATCGTGCAGCGACCGCGCCGTGGCGGCGGAAAAGCCTTCCGTGGCCACCAGCGCCGCCATCATCTGCGCCGAGTCAACGTCGTCTTCGACAATCAGTGCATGCCCCATCATTTTTCGTCCTCTCCTAGCGGGGCCCTGCCGGGCAGGGTTGATTATTCCGCTGCTGTTGACGAACTGGCTGTAACACAAGGTGTAGCTCTTCAGTTCCTTCACTCGGCGCTCATGCTAGCCCGCAGCTGATTGGGATCGACCGGCTTGACCAGATATGCGTCAAAGCCGGCCACCAGGGCCGCATGGGCATCGCGCTCGGCCCCGTAGCCCGACATGGCGATCATTCTCCCGGCATAGCCGGCCGCGCGTGCGTGGCGGGCAAGCTCGAAACCGGTCAAGCCCGGCAGCCCGATGTCGACGATCGAAACCTCCGGCCTGAGTTTGAGCAGCCGCCTGAGGCCTTCGATGCCGTCGACCGCCGTGCTCACGCTGTGCCCATCGAGTTCGAGCTTGGAGCGCAGCGCCGCCAGGACGTCGTAGTTGTCCTCGATCACCAGCACCTGACGGCGCCGGGACGGCGGCAGTGGATCCCTCTCCTGCGGCTCCTCGGGCGTCGCCGCCGGCAGGCGCACGGTGAACCGGCTGCCTTCGCTGGAGCTGTCCGCGGCGACGGTGCCGCCATGGAGTTCGACCAGCCTGCGTACCAGCGTCAGGCCGATGCCCAGTCCGCCGGCCGGACGGTGCAGCGGCCGGTCTCCCTGCACGAACAGGTCGAAAATGCGCGGCAGCAGCGCCGGCGGTATCCCGGCACCGGTGTCCTCGACCCGCAGCACGGCGGTGTCGTCCTCGCGCCCCACGGTGATCCGGATCGAGCTGCCACCGGGCGTGTACTTGATGGCATTGGTCAGCAGGTTGGTGACCACTTGCTCGAGCCGGACCGGATCGCCGTCGACCCAGGTGTCGGCCAGGTCGAGCTGGATGGGGTGGTCGCGGGATTCACCGGTCATCGCCAGCGTCTGGTTCACCCGCTGCACGATGGCCGCGAGGTCGACGCTCCGGCGAGACAGCATGATCTTGCCTGCGATCACGCGGCCCACGTCGAGGAGGTCATTCATCATGTGGGCCAGATTGCGCGTTTGCCGCCCGATGATGGCGCGTGCGTCGATCGAGTTGGGGCTGCCGGGCTGGGCCGCGTCCAGGACATCGGTGGCGGCCGAGATGGCGCCCAGGGGGTTGCGAAGTTCGTGACTGAGCATGGTGAGGAATTCATCCTTGGCACGGCTGGCCGCCTCGGCTTCCAGCCGCGCGGCGTGCGCACGCTCGGTCAGCTGCGCACGCTCGCGCTCCGCCTGCTTCTGGTCGGTCATGTCCACCGTCACCCCCACCATCTGCGCCGCCCGGCCGTCGCCGTCGTAGCGCAGCATGATCCGGCTGGACAGCCAGCGCGAACTCGCATCGGGCCGCACCACGCAGTACTCGATGGTTTCCTTGTCGCGGCGCAAGGCGCAGGCGGTCCAGAATTCGCGCTCCACGCGGTCGCGATCGGCCGCGTCGATCCGGTCGTACCACTGGCGCAAGCCGCCTTCGGGGAGCGCATCGATGCCGAACAGCCGGCACTGGCCCGGCGTCCACTCGAGGCGGTCGGCGCCGAACCGGTAATCGAAGAAGCCGACGTGGCCGGCTTCCTGGGCCAGCTCGATCAACCGCTGGCCCTCGCGCAGCTGCTGGTCGGCGGCAAGCAGCCGGTCCTCCACCATCTTGCGGGGCGTGATGTCCACCAAAGCGCTGATCGCTCCGCGCGGCCGGCCGCTCGCGTCATGCAAGGGCACGGCATTGGCAATGACGAACGTCGGCGGCCGCCCGTCAATTGCGATTTCCAGCTCCATGCCGGTCACTGTTTCCCCCAGCGCCGCGGCCCGCTGCAGCGGCTGCTGGCCCGGCGCCAGCTCGCGGCCCTCGTGCAGCACCCGAACGGTGCCGGCCTGGTGCGAGCCGCGCGGGCCGATGAGGCCGTCCATGGCCCTGTTGTGCCAGATCATGCTGCAGCCCGGATCCTGCGCGAAGGCCATGCCAATAGGGCTGCTGTTGAACATCGTTTCGAACTCCTGGGCCTTCGCCTCCAGCGAGTCGCGGGCCGCGGCGTCCTGTGCGTGCGCGTGCATCAAGGCATCGCGCAGCAGCGCGATCTCGCGCACCGGCAGGGCGGATAAACCCTCCGGTCCTCGAGTGGCGAGCTGTTGCAATGGACGCGTCACCCGGCGGGCTGCCGCAGCCGCCAGCAAAAGACCGAGCAGCAGGCATGCAGCACTGGTACCCAGTGCCACGATCAAGGTTCTGCGGAACGTCGCATCGATCGGCGCGGCCGGCAATGCGACATGCACCTGCCAACCCGCGACCGGAACCACGTGCCAGGCGGCGTAGGCAGCGCCTCTCTCGTAGTCGTTCGAGCGCTGCATGCCCGACGGGCGCTCGAGCATGGCGGCGACGGTGTCCGGCGACAGCACCAGGCCGGCCGGTACCGGCGCTCCCGAATGACCAACCAACCGGCCTTGGGCATCGAGCAGGCTCACGTGCGCACCCGCGGGTACATTGGCTGAGCTCACGAGCTGGTGCCAGACCGCTTCGGGTATGCGCGCGCCGATTACATAGCGGACCGTGCCGTCCTGGACTACCGGCGAGGCGACAGCGATCGAGCGCTCACCGCTCCCGCTGGCGCCGGCCAGTGTCGATGCGTCGGCTTGGGCCCTGGCGCGAACGCGCTGGTGCAGCTCGCGCAGCTGGCCCGCCAGGGCCGACTCGCCCGCTGGCGATGAAGTGTCGAGCAGGACCGCGCCGTCACGGTCCAGCACGAAGAAGCTTGCCCAGTCGCGGCGCGGGCGCCACTGCAGCAGCTCCCCCAGCCGCGCGATCTGGCCGCGCTGCAGCACCTCGGACTGCGATAGCAACGCCAGGGCATCGAACGAGGACACCAGTTCACGCTCGACCGCTTGCGAAAGGGCGGCGGCCGTCGCCGCTAGCTCGCCCTCCATCTCGGCCTGTTCTCCGCGCAAGTCCGCGAAGATGTGATAGATCATCAGCGCGGCAATCGGCAACGTCGCCAGCAGGATCACCGCGACCAGATGCGTGCGCAGCGACGCCGTCGGCCATGGCCGTTCCTTGAGTCGTTGCAGCAAGCGCATTGTCGAGGTGGAGGCGGGGAGGCCGAGGTTACCCCAGCCGCTGAAAAAATGTTGTTCGTGTTTCCACGGGTAACCGGCACGAACATTGCCAGTAACGATCGGGACTGTGGAGACTTTAATAATGGAGATTGGTTCCGCCGGTCATGCCGAAGGTCCAGGCCCGTGCCTGAGTCCAGCCACGTCCTTTTATGCGCGGCTGGTGGTGGACGCCCATGGGGAAGTGCTGGGAAGCATCAGCGATCTCCTCCTCGACCTCGAGCGCGGATGCGTTGCCTACGCGGTGTTATCCACTGGCGGCTTCATGGGAATGGGCGAGCGAAAGTTCGCCGTGCCCTGGCGTGCCCTGCGTCCCGTCGGGCAGCAGTTTGTCCTGGACTGCAAGCGCGCCCAGCTGGAATCGGCGCCGCCGTTCGACCGTGAGCACTGGCCGCAGGCCCTGGCGTATGGGTGGCACGAGCGGGTGCATGCCCACTACCATTCTCACCCCTATTGGAAATAAAACGGCGCAGATCTTGCCGTAATTCGTACACGAACCGGCTTTGTCGCCTGCGGCGCGAACTCGGCCTTGAGCGCGCGCGCCGAAGAGCTGGGCGGGGCCTGGAGGGTCCGGGCGAAAAGCGAGCGGGCAACTAACCGGGTGTTTTTCTGCTCTAGACTTGGGCCATGAAGCTGGACATTCCACCCGCGATTGCAACGGCCGCCGAGGCCGAGTGGGTTGAAGGCGAACTGGTGCGCAGCCTGATGAGGACGGCGCGCAACACGCAGCTCGTCGGCTTGGTGCTGATCCCGATTTTTGTCGGCGTGCTCTGGGGTGACGCCCCGACGAGTTGGCTGCTGTTGTGGGCGCTGGCCGCATTGGCGGTGGCCGCGGCGCGCTTTGTGATCACCGGCAAATACGTGCGCGAAGTGATGATCCGCGACGCGGCCGCGCACCTGTCTTTTTTCAGTCGCTATCGCGCGCTGTGGCCGATCAGCGCGTTGGTCTGGGGCATCTCGACACTGCTGTATTTCGACCATTCGTCGCTGGACGACCAGTTCATCTGCTGGCTGATGATGGCCGGACTGGCGATGTTTTCCGTCAACAGCCTGTCCAGCCACCTGGCCACGCTGCGCGCTTACCTGGACACGCTGGCGCTGACAGCGGTGGCGATCATGCTGTGGCGCATCGGCGTGGAGCTGCAATTCCACGGGCCGCATTTCCACTATTGGGTGATCGTGCTACTGGTCATTTTCTGGCAGGTGCTGCGCCAGGCGGGGCTGCGACTGCATGAGACGCACCGCAGAAACTTCGAGCTGCAATACCGCAACAACCAGTTGATCGAATCGCTCACGCGCCAGACGCAGGCGGCGCTGGAAGCGGTGGAGATCAAGAACCGATTCCTGGCCAGCGCCGCTCACGACATCCGCCAGCCGGTGCACGCCCTGAGCCTGTATGCCGACTGGCTGGGCAGCGAGCCGGAGCTGGTGCACGAGATCGCGCCCAAGATCGTCGAATCGACCAAGGCGGTCAACGCGCTATTCGATTCGCTGTTCGACCTGGTGCGGCTGGACTCGGGCAAGATCAAGCTGAACATCGAGCCGGTCGATCTGGGCCAGTTGCTGCACGACCTGGAGCTGCAGTACCGTCCGCTCGCGCAGGCCAAGGGCCTGCGCTTGCGGGTCCACGTCGTGCCGGGCACGGTGCTGTCCGATGCGATCCTGCTGCGGCGCATTGTGGGCAACCTCGTTTCCAATGCAGTGAAGTACACCCAGCGCGGCGGGGTGTTGCTGGCGTCGCGCGCGACGTCCAAGGGCTGGCGGATCGAAGTCTGGGACACCGGGGTGGGCATTGCACCGGTGCACCAGCGCGAAATCTTCCGCGAGTTCTACAAGGTCCCGAGCCACGCGGGAACCGAGGATGGCTTCGGCCTCGGGCTGTACATCGTGGCCCGCCTGTCGACGATCCTGGGCCATCCGCTGAGCCTCGCGTCCAGACCGGGGCACGGCACGGTGTTTCGCGTGATGCTCGAGCCGACCGACATCCAGGAGGCCACCGACCGGGCGGCCGCCTTTGGCGGCTCAGCTGGCCAGCATGCCGTGAGTGCGAGCGTAATGGATGGTCTGAGTGCGGCTTTTCACCCCTAGCCGGCGGAACAGCCGCCAGAGGTGCACCTTGACGGTGTGCTCGCTGATTCCGAGCTCATCGGCGATTTCGCGATTGGACAGGCCGCGGTCCAGCATCACGATCAGCTGTTTCTGGCGCTTGGACAATTTGTTGTCGGAGGGCGAGAGTTCCTCGAAGCCGCCATCGGCAGTCAGCAACGCCCGCAGCGCATTGCCGATCTCCTGCGCGCCCGAGGACTTTTCGATGTAGATGTCGGCGCCGGCCTCGATGCACTGTTCCTCCGCATCGGCCGCCGGGGAAGCTGACAGCACCGCCAGCGGCGTGTCCGGAAAAAGGTTCTTCATCTCATGAATGCCGGAAGTGCCGGTGGTGTCCGGCAACTTGAGGTCCAGGCAGATGAGATCGGGTGCCCCGTGCTGCTTGACGGCGGCTTCGACACCTCCGATACGGTCCAGCTCGATGACACTGGCGCCGGGACGCAGCCGGCGCATCAGCATCACGACGGCTTCACGCATGAGCGGGTGATCGTCGATCACGTAAACGCTCATCGGTTTGGAGTTCTTGATTTCTGCGTTCATAAGAAGTAAGGATAACCCGAAATCGGGCAAAGCCGATCTGCGGCTTTTAGTATGCCAACGATTATCGCGGCTGCGACAACAGCTCGAGCGCAGCGGAGACTTCCCCGGGTGCTACGCCCTCGGCGAATTCCAGCCCGGCTTCGAGGCCGGCCAGCCCCTTGCTCTTGAGCTGGGAAATCAGCTGGCCCGCCTGCTGCGGTGAATCGAAGCCGGCGCTTTGGGCCAGCAGCCGGCCGCCGCCGTCGACCAGCTTGAAGTAGTGCCGGCCGCCTTCGCGGTACTGTTTGAATGACGGTAGCACGGCCTTGGCGGTTCTTGCCTTGCCCGCTGTATCGGGGCGCGCCGCCAGGCTGCGCAGGCCGACAGCGGCGCGCAGTTCGCCCAGGAAGGGCTTGGCGAGGACCCGCGCCTTCTCAGCGCCGTTGCGCAGGATTTTCTCCAGCTCGACCGGGTTGTTCACGAGCGCATCATGACGCTCGCGCATAGGCGCGATCTCGCGATCGATGCGCTCGAACAGGAGCTGCTTGGCATCGCCCCAGGCGATTCCGCTGTCGTAGGCTGCGCGCAGGGCCTGGGTTTCCTCGGCCGAGGCGAACGCCTGGTAGATCTGGAACAGCGCCGAACCTTCGACCTGTTTGGGCTCGCCGGGGGCGCGCGAGTCGGTCACGATCCCGGCGATCTGCTTGCGGATCTGCTCGGGCGGCGCGAACAGCGCAATGATGTTGTCGTAGCTCTTGCTCATCTTGCGGCCATCGAGGCCCGGCAGCATCGCCACCGACTCGTCGATCGCCGCTTCGGGCGCCACGAAGTGCTCGCCATAGAGGTGATTGAAGCTTTGCGCCATGTCGCGCGCCATCTCGATGTGCTGTACCTGATCGCGGCCCACCGGGATCTTGTGGGCCTTGAACATCAGGATGTCGGCTGCCATCAGCACCGGATACATGAACAGGCCGGCGGTCACGTCGGCGTCCGGGTCGCTGCCCCCCGCCACGTTCTTGTCGACGGCCGCCTTGTAGGCATGGGCGCGATTGAGCAATCCCTTGCCGGTGACGCAGGTCAGCAGCCATGTCAGCTCGGTGACTTCGGGGATGTCGGACTGGCGGTAGAAAAACACCTGCTCGGGGTCCAGGCCGGCGGCCAGCCAGCAGGCCGCGATTTCCAGCGTGGAGCGCTGGATGCGGGCCGGTTCGTCGCACTTGATCAGCGCGTGGTAATCGGCCAGGAAGTAGAAGTTCTCGGTGCCGGCGCGGCGGCTGGCCTCGACGGCCGGCCGGATCGCTCCGACATAGTTGCCCAGGTGGGGCGTGCCGGTGGTGGTGATGCCGGTGAGGTAACGGACAGGATGTGTCGGCATGACTATCGGAACAGCAGTGTGAGAGGCATGAGCAGCAGGTCCAGCGCGCCGTACCCGACCATGATCAAGGGCCGTAGCCAGTAGGTGCCTACGACACCCATCAGGACCAGCCCCATCACGATGAAAAAGCCCCAGGGCTCCAGGCGGCTCACGGCAAGGGCCTGGCGCCGCGGCAGCAGGCCCACCAGGATGCGGCCGCCATCCAGCGGCGGCAGCGGAAACAGGTTGAAGGCCCACATGACCAGGTTCACCAGCACGCCGGCTTTGCACATCTCAAGGAAGAACCGCTCGTTCACGTCACTGCCCACCAGCACCGTGAAGACGATCGCCCACAGCATCGCCTGCACGAAATTGGACGCTGGGCCGGCGAGCGCGACCCAGATCATGTCGCGTTTGGGACGGCGCAGCCGGCCGAAGTTCACCGGTACCGGCTTGGCGTAGCCGAACAGAAAGGCGCCGGACGTCGCGAAGTACAGCAGCAGCGGCATCAGGATCGTGCCCACGGGATCGATGTGCCTGATCGGGTTGAGCGTGACCCGCCCCAGCATGTACGCCGTGTTGTCGCCCAGATAGCGCGCGACATAGCCGTGCGCCGCCTCATGGATGGTGATGGCGAAGAGCACCGGCAGGGCGTAGATCAGGACTGTCTGGACGAGGTTGGAAATATCCACGAGGCGGATTGTCTCAGACGGTGGGTCCCGGCTTCACAGGCCCAGCGCCGTGATGTCGCCGCGTCCGCGGCGCATGACCATCGCTTCGCCGCCGTTTCCCATGGGCGTGAGGTCGATCACGCTGGTGGGCTGGGACGGGCAGGCGCCGGCATCGATCACGCCGGCGAGCTGGCGCTCGTACCTGTCGCGAATCTCCTGTGCATCGTTCAGGGGCTCGGTCTCGTGCGGTGGAATCAGCGTGGTGGCCAGCAGCGGCGCGCCGTGGATGGCCAGAAGATGCTGCAGCACGCGGTGGTCGGGAACGCGCAAGCCGACCGACTTGCGCTGGGGATGGCTCACGCGCCGCGGCACTTCGCGCGTGGCATCCAGGATGAAGGTATAGGCGCCCGGCGTGGCAGATTTCAGCAACCGGTATTGCCGGTTGTCCACGCGCGCGTAGGTGGCCAGCTCGCTCAGGTCGCGGCACAGCAGCGTCATGTGGTGCCGGTGGTCCATGCCGCGGATCTGGCGCAGCCGGTCCACCGCCGATTTGTCGTCCAGGTGGCAGGCCAGCGCATAGCTCGAATCGGTGGGAACGGCAACGATTCCGCCCGCTTCGAGCAGGGCCACTGCCTGCTTGAGCAGGCGTGCCTGCGGGTTGTCGGGGTGGACCTCGAAGTACTGGGCCATGGCGCCGCTTTCAGACTTCGATCGGCTCGAGCGCCAGACGGCCCTCGCGCACCGTGAGCCAGGCACCGCCCGCGCTGCAGATCGCGATCATCGCGATGCCCAGGAGCGACCACTCGTCGGGCACATGGGAGAACACCAGCCAGCCGGCCAGCATCGAAAACGCGATCTGCCCGTACAGGTAAGGAGTGAGCGTGGCTGCAGGCGCGCGCTGGAACGCGAGGATCAGCAAGTAGTGGCCGACCGTGGCGGCCAGGCCCATGAAGCACAGCGCCGCCCACAGCCACCAGACCGGCAAGATGGTCCATACCAGGGGCAGGGCCAGGGTTGCCAGCAGCGCGCCGACCCAGCCGGTGTACAGGTGCATGGTGACCGGGTCCTCGGTGCGCGCGAGCTTGCTGGTCAGCACCTGGAACCAGGCGTTGGTGACCACCAGCCCGAGCGGCAGCAGGCTGGCCCAGTTGAAGGCCTGGCTGCCGGGCCGGATGATGACCAGGGTGCCGGCAAAGCCGCCCGCCACCAGCGCCCAGCGCGTCGGCGATACCCGCTCGTGCAGCACCGTTGCGGCCAGCACGGTGACGGCCAGCGGCGCGATCATGACGATGGCCGTGAACTCGCCTACCGGCATGTACTTCAGGCTGGCGAATGCGAGCAGGCTGCTGGCCAGCAGCAGCAGGCCGCGCAGCAGCTGGAACTTGGGATGCAGGGTGCGCAGCGCCGCCATCCCGCGCACCGGCAGCACGCTGACGGTGGTGGCGATCGCCTGGAAGGCATAGCGGAACCACAGCGCCATCAGCAGCGGCACCGAGGCACTGACGTACTTGGTGGTCGTGTCCAGCGCCGAGAAGCAGGCGCACGCGCCCAGCACCAGCACGATCCCGGCCAGGGTGGTCTGGGCGCCCGGCGAAGCTGAGCGCGGCGCCTTCACTGGATGCGGTCGGCCAGCACTTCCCAGACCGGTGTGAGTTCGCCAGGCAAGAACGGCAGCTGGCCCAGGTCGGTGTGGCTTTCGCCGGGGCTGTGGAAGTCGCTGCCGCGCGAAGCAGCCAGGCCGAACTCGCGGGCGGTCTCGGCGTACCTCACGTATTCGGCCGCCGTGTGGCTGCCGGTAACGACCTCCACGCCGCGGCCACCGTGCGTCTTGAATTCGGTGAACAGCGCGAACTCTTCGTTGGCCGTGAACTTGTAGCGGGCCGGGTGGGCGATCACCGCCATGCCGCCGGCGCTGGTGATCCATTGGATCGCCGCCTTGAGCGATGCCCAGCGGTGCGGCACGAAGCCGGGCTTGCCTTCGCTCAGGTACCTGCGAAACACCTCACCGGTGTCCCTGCAGACGCCGGCCTCGACCAGGAAGCGCGCGAAGTGGGTGCGCGAAATCATGGCGGGATTGCCGACGTACTTGAGCGCGCCCTCGTACGCGCCGGGTATGCCTACCTGCGCCAGCTGGCCGGCCATCTCCTGGGCGCGAGGCCCGCGCCCGCCACGTGTCTGCGTCAGGCCTTGCAGCATGGCCGGATCGTCCGCGTCGAAACCCAGGCCCAGGATGTGCACCGTCTGGTCGGCGAAGGTGACGGAGATTTCACAGCCTGTGAGGTACTTGAGGCCATTCGCCTTCGCCGCGGCTATTGCACGCTGCTGGCCGCCCAATTCATCGTGGTCTGTCAGCGACCAGAGTTCGACGCCGTTGGCGGCGGCACGCGCTGCCAGCTCTTCCGGAGTGAGGGTGCCGTCGGAAACAACGGAATGGCAGTGCAGGTCTGCATTGAGAATGGACACGTCCCAATTCTAGGCGTGCGGAAGTCTCGACGTGGCCCGCCCCGCGCATACCCTTATCCGCTGTCCTGTCCCGCAGATGTCCCGTGGGACAGGACACTAGTTCAGCGCTCCGGCTTCCTTGCGGACGTCCTCCACCGTGACCAGCGCGCAGCTGATCGCCACGCGCAAGCCCTGCACGATCTCGTCCAGCCGCATCGAAGGCTGGCCCTGCCCGGGCAGCCACGGCAGGTGGATGAGGCCGCCGCGAGTGCGGCCCAGCTCGTGCCGCGTCGCAAGCTCGTGCATGAGGCCGTAGAACACGTGGTTGCAGACGAATGTGCCGGCAGTCTGCGATACCTCGGCATCGATGCCCTCGGCGATCAGCGCCACCAGCATGGCCTTGATGGGCAGGCTGGTGAAGTACGCCGCCGGGCCGCCCGGCACGACCGGCGTGTCGACCGGCTGGGCGCCGGCGTTGTCCGCGATGTGCGCGTCGTTGACGTTGATGGCGATGCGCTCCAGCGACAGCGCCGCGCGGCCGGCCGCTTGCCCGGTGCATACCACCAGCGCCGGGTGATGCTGGTGCAGCAGCTCGCGCAGTTTCTGCAGCGATTCGCCAAAGACCGTAGGCAGTCGCGCGCCGATCAGCCGATGGCCGGCCACCAGGCGTCCGTGCAGGGCCTGCGCGGCCATCCAGCTGGGGTTGATCTCTGCGCCGCCGAACGGATCGAAACCGGTTACCAACACCGTCGGAAAGCGGCCCACCGCGGGGGCTGATGCGGATAACATGGTTTCACTGTACCGCAGCGCGGTACCTCTGGAGAACAGCCATGCGTTGGGAAGGTAACCGTGAGTCGGACAATGTCGAGGACCGGCGGGACGAGGGTGGCGGTGGCGGTGGGTTCGGTTTCGGCGGGCGCAGCATCGGCATCGGCACGATCGTCATCGCGCTGATCGGCGGCGCGATCTTCGGGGTCAATCCGCTCACCATCCTGAGCTTCCTCACAGGCGGCGGGCCCGCTCCGCAGGTGCAGCAGCAAGGCCCTGCCAGGCCCCCACCGGCCAGCGACAAGACCGCCAAATTCGTATCGGTCGTGCTGGCCGACACCGAAGACGTCTGGGGCCGGTTGTTCCAGCAGGGCGGGGCAACCTACCACCCGCCCAAGCTCGACCTGTTCCGCGGCGCGATCGGCACCGCATGCGGCACCGGCCAAAGCGCGATGGGTCCGTTCTACTGCCCGGCCGACCAGAAGGTGTATATCGACCTGGGCTTCTACGACACCTTGCGCAGCCGGCTTGGTGCGCCGGGCGAGTTCGCGCAGGCGTATGTGATCGCGCACGAGGTCGGCCATCACGTGCAGGACGAGCTTGGCATCACCCGCAAGGTCGACGCGATGCGCTCGCGCATGAATCAGGCGCAAGGCAACGCGGTGAGCGTGCGAGTGGAATTGCAGGCGGACTGCTACGCCGGCGTGTGGGCGCATCATTCGCAGCAGTCCAAGCAGTGGCTCGATCCCGGCGATATCGAGTCCGCCATGAATGCGGCGGCCAAAATTGGCGACGACGCGCTCCAGCGCTCGGCCGGCCGCGCCGTCGTTCCCGACAGCTTCACCCACGGCTCCAGCGCCCAGCGCCAGCAATGGTTCCAGAAGGGCTACCAGACCGGCAGCGTCAAAGCCTGCGACACCTTCGCCAGCCGCGACCTGTGACGCGGCGGCGGCGGGCCGGGTGCATTTGACCCGGTGCCGCGGCAGCCTCACGCGCTGTCACAGGGGCGTCAGCCCCGAAGTGCGACAATACCCGGTTGAGATGACAGCCTCCTTTTCCAATTTATCGCTGGCCGAGCCGCTGGCACGTGCCGTAGCCGAAATGGGCTACGAATCCATGACCCCCATCCAGGCCCAGGCCATTCCGGTCGTCTTGACCGGAATGGACGTGATGGGCGCCGCCCAGACCGGCACCGGCAAGACGGCGGCTTTTGCGCTGCCGCTGCTGCAGCGCCTGCTGAAACACGAGAACACGTCGACTTCCCCGGCGCGCCATCCGGTGCGCGCATTGGTATTGCTGCCCACGCGCGAGCTGGCCGACCAGGTGGCCCAGCAGGTCAAGCTCTACGGCAAATACACGAACTTGCGCAGTGCGGTGGTGTTCGGCGGCATCGACATGAAGCCGCAGACCGCCGAACTGAAAAAAGGCGTCGAGGTGCTCGTGGCCACGCCGGGCCGCCTGCTCGATCACATCGAAGCCAAGAACGCCGTGCTGAACCAGGTCGAGTACGTGGTGCTGGACGAGGCCGACCGCATGCTCGATATCGGCTTCCTGCCGGACCTGCAGCGCATCCTGTCGTACCTGCCCAAGCAACGCACCACGCTGCTGTTCTCTGCCACTTTCTCGCCCGAGATCAAGCGGCTGGCCAACAGCTACTTGCAGAACCCGGTGACGATCGAGGTAGACCGGCCTAATCAGGAAGCCGATACGGTCGAACAGCATTTCTACAGCGTCTCCGACGAAGAGAAGCGCCATGCGCTCAAGCAGATCGTGCGCCAGCGCGGCCTCACCCAGGCGTTCGTGTTCGTCAACAGCAAGCTCGGTTGCGCCCGGCTGGCGCGATCGCTCGAACGTGAGGGCATGAACACCACGGCGCTGCACGGCGACAAGACGCAGGACGAGCGGCTGAAGGCCCTGGACGCATTCAAGCAGGGCAAGGTCGACCTGCTGGTGGCCACCGACGTGGCGGCCCGCGGCCTGGACATCAAGGATGTGCCGGCCGTGTTCAATTTCGACGTGCCGTTCAATGCCGAGGATTACATCCATCGGGTCGGCCGCACCGGCCGCGCCGGCCAGTCGGGGCTCGCGGTGACCTTCGTTTCGGGCAGCGACGCGCGCCTGGTCAGCGACATCGAAAAGCTGCTCAAACGCAAGATCGAGCTGGAACCGATCGAATTCGACGAGGACCGGCCGCGCGGCCGCATCAACGACGGCCGCCGCGCCTGGCGCGAGGTCGGCGAGGTCGGCGATCCGCGCGACGTGCTCGATGCGCCGCGCGAGCGCGAGCGCGCAGCGCGACCGCAGCGCGATTTCCGGCCGGCCGGCGCATCGCGCGATCCGTTCTTCGACCAGCCCTACCAGGCGCCGGCCACCGAGGCGCCGCCCGCCTGGGAAACCGCCGTCAAGCCGGCTACCCGCGTCTCGGCGAACATCAAGCCCAAACGGAAAGTAGCGGCGCTGTTCAAGTCGGAATGATGCTGTCATCCCGGACGTGATCCGGGATCCACAGTGCCGCGCAGGCTCCTAGTGGCCCGGTACCTGCACCTGCTCGCACTTCACCTGGATCAACTCGTGCTGCGTGCCGGCCGCGCCCAGGCGCAGCGCGCTCAAGGCGCCGCCCCAGACGCAGCCGGTGTCCAGGGAAATGATGTCGGGCCGCTGCATGAAGCCGAGCGTCGACCAGTGCCCAAAGGCGATCGGGAAGGTGGCTGTCTTGCGTCCAGGCACGTCGAACCAGGGCAGGTAACCGGGTGGCGCAGCGCCCAGCCCGCCCGAGGACGCGAGGTCCATCACGCCTTCCGGTGTGCAAAAACGCAGCCGGGTCAGGGCGTTGACGATGACGCGCAGCCGGTCGGCGCCTTTGAGCGAGTCGTCCCACTGCGCCGGCTCGTTGCCATACATTTCGGAGAGGAAATCCACCAGCTGCGGCCCGCGCAGCGCCGCCTCCACTTCCGCCGCCAACATCAGCGTCTGCGTCACGTCCCATTGCGGCAGCACGCCGCCGTGCACCATCAGCAGGCCGTGGGCCCGAATTGCCATGCGCTGCCAGCGCAGCCACTCGAGCAGCTCGCCGCGGTCCTTGGCCAGCAGCACCTTGTCCATGGTGTCGTTTCGATGCGGCGCGCGGCGTCCGTGCGCGACAGCCAGCATACTCAGGTCGTGGTTGCCCAGCAGGCACTTGACCGAATCCGCGTAGCCCATCAGCCGGCGCAGCACCGCGCCCGAGGCCGGCCCGCGATTGACCAGGTCTCCCAGCAGGTACAGCGTGTCCCTGCTGGCGGAAAAATCGATTTTCTCCAGCAGCCGGCCCAGGGCGGAGTCGCAGCCCTGCACATCACCGATCAAGTAAAGTGCCATTGTGTTTTTCCGATTCTCCCTCAAGGCCCCGAGAGTGGTGTGAACAGGCCCTAGTCCATGGACGTCCTGCTGATCGTGGTTCTCACCTTCCTGAACGGGCTGTTCGCCATGTCCGAGCTGGCGCTTGCGTCCAGCCGCAAGCCACGGCTGCAGGCGATGGCCGAGGACGGCGACAACGGCGCGGCGGCGGCGCTGAACCTGCTGGAGCATCCGACACGCTTCCTGTCCACGGTTCAGGTCGGCATCACGGCCACCGGCATCTTGAACGGCATCGTCGGCGAGGCGGCATTCAGCCACGCCCTGGCGCACTGGCTGGAGGGCTTCAACGTCACGCCCAGGATCTCGGGCATCGCAGCCACCGCGATCGTCGTCACCATCATCACGTTCATCACGATCATCTTCGGGGAGCTGGTACCCAAGCGGATCGGACAGCTCTACCCCGAGACCGTGTCGCGCTGGGTCGCGCGGCCCATGGCCTGGCTGGCCCGGGTGGCCGGACCCTTCGTCAAGCTGCTGTCGGCCACGACGCAAGGCGTGCTCAAGCTGCTGCCGATCGACACTGCGCGGGCCCGCGGCATGACCGAGGAGGAAATCGCCCACAGCCTGGAGGAAGGTGTGGATGCGGGCGTGATCGAGCAGCACGAGCGCCAGATGGTCGCGAACGTGTTCCACCTGGACGACCGGCCTCTCACTTCGATGATGGTGCCGCGCTCGGACATCCAGTGGCTGGACGCCGGCCTGAGCATCGCGCAGGCGCTGCGCCAGATCGGCGAGGACGGCGCCCACTCCTGGTACCCGGTCTGCCGCGGATCGCTGGACAACGTGCTGGGCGTCGTCAGCGTGGCCAGCCTGCTGGCAGCGGGGTTGGATCCGGCCGGCGGCGTGGAGCAGCACGCGGTGCCGGCGCTGTTCGTGCCCGAGACGCTGACCGGCATGGAACTGCTCGAGCAGTTCCGCGCGCGCTCGGGCCGCATTGTTTTCGTGGTGGACGAGTGGGGCGTCGTGCAGGGCCTGATGACGCCGCACGACCTGCTGGAGGCCATCACGGGCGAGTTGCAGCCGGGCACCCAGGCCGATGCCTGGGCCACCCGGCGTGAGGACGGCAGCTGGCTGCTCGATGGCCTGATGCCGGTCGCCGAACTCAAGGCCCGGCTGGACATCGACGAGTTGCCCGAGGAGGACCGCGGCCGCTATAACACCGTCGCGGGGCTGCTCATGTCGGTGTCAGGGCATCTGCCCAGCGCCGGCGAGCGTATCGATTGCGGCGACTGGCTGTTCGAGGTGATGCAGCTCGATGGTAAGCGCATCGACAAGGTCATTGCGGTGCCGCAAGTGCCGGCGCGGCAACCCGTCGAAGGCGACGCCGCGGTTTGAACCAAGGAGGTGTGCAAATGTCCGATTCCGTCTATTTCGAAAAGCCGGCGCTGCTCGATCGCGAGAAGCATCGCAAGTCCCGCGTCGCTTCCGTTCCGGGCTTCGGCTTCGCGCGCAAGTCCAATTCGCTCTACCTGGCGGGCGTCGAATTCGCCGAGGCGTGCAAGGAATACCCGATCGTATTCACGCGCATGCCCAACCGGAAGACGCTCCCCGTGGCCATGCTCGGATTGCGCAGCGCCGAGAACCTGTTCGTGGACGCGCAGGACCGCTGGACCGCGACCTATATTCCGGCGTTCGTGCGCTGCTACCCGTTCGTGCTGACGGAGCTGCCCGGCCAAAGCATGGCTGTGTGCGTCGACGAGGCCTTCCCGGGCCTGAACGAAACGGACGGGCAGCCGCTGTTCGACGCGCAGGGCAACAACACGCCGTTCCTGCAGAACGCGCTGGATTTCCTGACCCGCTACCAGCAGGAGTACCGGCGCACCGAACTGCTTTGCGAACGGCTGGAGCAAGCGGGATTGTTCAAGCAGATGGACGCCAAGGCCGACCTGGCGGACGGTCGCACCTTCACGGTCAGCGGGTTGCTGGTGATCGACGAACAGAAGCTGATGGCGTTGCCCGATGCCCAGGTGCTGGCGCTGTTTCGCACCGGCGAGCTGCACCTGGTGTCCATGCACCTGCTGTCGCTTTCCAACATGAAGCAGCTGGTGGACCGCATGGCGCAGCACAAGAGCGCGCCGCCGGGCGCGCCGGCGACAGGCTAGCGGGTGGAAGCGGGCACCAGCGCCCCGCCGGCGTATTTCGAGCCGTCGATGACCTGGACTGCGCCTTGGTCGACCAGGTGCTGCAGCAGCTGGTCGATTTCGGCCGGCCGCATCTTGGTCGAGTGCTCGACGATCCAGTGCCGGTTGACCGGCCGCTGGCTCATCACGGAAAGGGCGCGATAGACGTCGGCCGTCCGGCAATGGCTGGGCAGCGTAGGCCAATACTTCAGCTTGTAGATCAGGCCATCGCCCTCGTTTTCCATGTCGTCCCGTTGTGACGCCACGAATCGCAACTCGCCGATCGACGTGCTTGTCTTTCTGGCCCAGTTGCAGACCGTGTCGTAAACACTTGGCATTCGCGTACCTACTATGGCCCCTAGTGTGGGCGCAGCTCAGCAGGGAGCTCTAGGAGAAACGACGATGCCGCGGTAAGTAATTTGCTTAGGTAGACAAATTCAGGCGCGCGCCCAGGACACGGTGGCGATGCCCAGTGCGGTGAGCGCAAACGAGCCGAGCAGGTGGGCGAGCGCGGTGGCCAGTGCCCACGCCGTTTCGCCTTGCTGCAGTTGCGTCACCACTTCGGCCGAAAACGTCGAGAAGGTGGTCAGCCCGCCCAGGAAGCCGGTGATCACGAACAGGCGGGCTTGCGGCGACAGCTCCGGCATGTGAGCGAAGACGGCGACCGCAATGCCTACCAGGTAGCCGCCGATCAGGTTGGCCGCCAACGTTCCCATGGGCAGATTCGGGACGACGTAGTTGAGGCGTCCAGCCAGGAACCAGCGCAACAGCGCGCCTAGCGATGCACCGGTGGATATCGACAGGATGGAGGCAAGCATTGCGGATCGGGGCACGCGATCGGTCGGCGGCGGACCGCGCGAAGATCTCGCGGCCCCAAAGTATTGAATTCTCAAGCTCGGCTGTGAACGCAAATGTAGCATCCATCGCGAGTCGTGCGATCACCCCGCGAGGTACGTGGTCCGCAGCGACGCGGGAGGGCGCGAAGTAGACTGGCCGCCATGGTGCGACGGTTCATTGCGAGCTGTCTTTGGGCGTGCCTTGCGGCGATGAATGCGGCGGCCACGGCCCAGACGGACGCTTCCCTGGCGGCGTGCATTGCGACGCTGCGGCAGGAGTTGCCGCAGCATCGCGAAGTGCTGCCGGGATCCTTCGACACCTACACCCGCCAGGTGCAGGACCTGCGGCCGGTGATCGAAAATGCCGCGCGCTCGCAGCCCGAATTCGAGCTTCCGATCTGGGACTACCTGGCGCGGCGCGCCGACGCGCAGCGCGTTGCGCAGGGCCGCGAGCTGATGAATCGCGAAACCGCGGCACTGCGCGCGATCGCGCAGCGTCATGGCGTGGACGCAGCCACCGTGGTCGCGGTGTTCGGGGTCGAGACCGACTACGGGCGCGTCGCGGGCCGCTATCCGGTGGTCGACGCCACGCTCAGCCGGGCCTGCCTGAACCTGAACAGCAGCGAGCGCAAGCAGCACCTCTTCGATGCCCTGTGGTTGTTGCAGGAAGGCGTGGTGCGTGCCGACGAGTTTCTGGGCTCATGGGCGGGCGCGTTCGGCATGACGCAGTTCATGCCCGGCACGTTCAAGCGCTTCATGAACGACGGCGACGGCACCGCCGCCGCGGACATCATCCACAACGTGGCGGACGCGCTGGCGACCACCGCGCGCTATTTGCGCGGGCTGGGCTGGACCAACGGGCTGGCCTGGGGGGTCGAGGTCAAGGTGCCGCCGGCGCTGGCGCAGTTCAATGCCCTGGAGCGGGACCATGGGTGCCTGGCCGAGGCGAAGCCGGCCGACAAGTGCCGCACCGCAATGGAATGGAGCGCCGCAGGGCTCACCCGCGTCGATGGCTCGCCGCTGGTGCAACGCGAGGCGGCGGCGGGGCCGATCGATGCATCGACCCCGGCGGCCTTGCTGATGCCCGCGGGAGCGCAAGGCCCGGCCTGGCTCGTGACGCCGAACTACCAGGCGATCTGGCGCTACAACCGCGCCGATGCCTATGCGCTGGCGATCGGGCTGTTGTCGGATGCCTTGCGCGGGGCGCCGGCGCAGCGGGTGGCTTGGCCAACCGACGACCCGGGGCTCTCGCGCGCCGAATTTCGCGAGCTGCAACAGGCGCTGCTGGAGCGCGGCCACTGCGACGTTCGGGTGGATGGCGCCGAAGGGCCGCGCACCGGCGCGGCGATCCGCGAGGAGGAGGTCCGGCTCGGTTGGCTGCCGACGGGCCGCGCAGGCGGCAAGCTGCTTCAGGCCCTGCGCGCCAACCGCGCGATCGCGGTCAACTGCGCGACGACGGCGGCTTCGCAGCCGGCCGCGGCGGAGCCGCAGGTACCTGCGCCCGGGCCGCCGGCGGGCGGCCCTGGTCCTGTAAATCGCTGAAATCGGACCTGGCCAAGCGCCGCGACAACGCGGTGGTGCTGGCCGCCGGACATTTTTCGCGCGCTTAAGCGTGGCTTAACCGTGCTCCGTCAAACTCACGCGCGCAAAACAGGGGATATGCGCCAAATAGGAGCCGGCATGAACGATGTCGAAGTTCTCAATCGCTTCGCGCAATTGGAGGTGGATGCCGAAGCAAAGGGCCTGACGCTCACCTTCAGCGGCGAAGAGTTCCTGCTGCGAAAACTTGACAGCCAGCTCTGGGCGAAGTGCGACCGATTGCGCGAGGTCGCAGCCGCGATAGTGGCCTATGCGCGAATGTGCGAAGTCGGAACAGGCGGGTCGGTTTGTCCGGAATGCCCGTCAGGAGCTCGTTCGCCTTCAGTTCCGTCGCCAACGAGCCTGAAACTGGCCAAGGCCCGCAAGAGTTAGCCCAGCCACATGGAAAACCCCGCACACCATGGCAGCGTGCGGGGTTTCTGAAGTGGTGCCGGAGAGATGAATCGAACACCCGACCTTCTCATTACGAATGAGCTGCTCTACCGACTGAGCTACACCGGCGAAACCTTATTTTTCTATCTCTGAAAACCTTATTATCCCGTTACTAAGCCAGATGAACTCAACCGGAAACCCAGCAGGGGCAAGGGTTTCGGCCGGACGCACTCTACTTACGAATGAGCTGCTCTACCGACTGAGCTACACCGGCGGAATACGGAACGGGAAATTATAGCGTCCGGCTGCGGCGCGGCAGCGGCGCCGAAACCAACCCGCGAAGGCCAACGGGGCGCCGTCACTTGAGGTCGAACGCCGCCAGCTTTTTCTCCACTGCCACGTTCTTCAAGGTGGCGTAGACCGGCATGCCGTCCTGGTACTTCGGATAGTCCTCGCCCTGGATCAGCGGCAGCAGGTAGCGCTTGCACGCGGGCGTGATGCCGAAGCCGTCCTCGGTGATGAAGTCGCGCGGCATGAACTTCTCGACGTTCGCCACGTCGGACAACTGGGCCACGCCGATCTTGTACTTGTAGGGCGTGTCGCTGACGCGCTCGATCGTGGGCATGATCGCGTTGTGGCCCTTCAGCACCAGCTGCACGGCCGCCTTGCCCAGCTCGTAGGCCTGCTTGACGTCGGTCTTCGATGCGATGTGGCGCGCCGCGCGCTGCAGGTAGTCGGCCACGGCCCAGTGGAACTTGTGGCCCTGGGCCTGCTTGACCATGTTGGCCACCACCGGCGCGGCGCCGCCCAGCTGCGCGTGGCCGAACGCATCGCGCGTGCCCTGTTCGGCAATGAACTTGCCGTCCGGGTAGTGGCAGCCCTCGGAGACGACGACGGTGCAGTAGCCGTGCGACTTGACCAGTTCGCCCACCCGCGCCAGGAACCTGGCTTCGTCGAACTCGATCTCCGGAAACAGCACGACGACGGGAATGCCATGGTCCTGCACCAGGCCGCCCGCCGCGGCGATCCAGCCGGCATGCCGGCCCATCACTTCCAGCACGAAAACCTTGGTCGAAGTCTTGGCCATGGAGCGCACGTCCAGCGACGCTTCCAGCGCCGACACCGCGACGTACTTGGCCACCGAGCCGAAGCCCGGGCAGCAATCGGTGATCGGCAGGTCGTTGTCCACCGTCTTGGGAACGTGAATGGCCTGGATCGGGTAGCCCATCGCTTCGGACAGCTGGCTCACCTTGTAGCAGGTGTCGGCCGAATCCCCGCCGCCGTTGTAGAAGAAATAGCCGATGTTGTGGGCCTTGAAGACTTCGATCAGGCGCTCGTATTCGCGTTTGTTCGCCTCGAGCGACTTGAGCTTGTAGCGGGCCGAGCCGAAAGCTCCGGACGGCGTGGAGCGCAGCAGGGCGATCGCGGCGTCCGACTCCCGGCTGGTGTCGATCAGGTCCTCCGTCAGCGCGCCGATGATGCCGTTGCGCCCGGCGTAGACCTTGCCGATCTTGTCCTTTTGCGTCCGCGCGGTTTCGATCACGCCGCAGGCCGATGCGTTGATGACGGCGGTGACACCGCCCGATTGCGCGTAGAACGCGTTTTTCTTCTTGATAGCCATGATCAAAATTTGAAGTGAAGGAGTGAAGTCGTGGATTGCGGATCGAGTCCGCAATGACAAGAAGTCAGTCGCTGAGCGCCCGGGTGACGACCTCGCGCACGTCGTTGCTCAGGTCGGGTTTGGCCGCGATGCGGGCGATCGCTTCGCGGGCCGCGCCGCGCAGCGGTTCGATCAGTTTCTTCCAGCGGTCCAGCGACCGGGCCAGCCGCGCCGCCACCTGCGGGTTGATCGCATCGAGCTCCATCACGCGATCGCACCAGAACACGTAGCCCGCGGCGTCCGGCCGGTGGAACGCGCCCGGGTTGGCGCTGCAGTAGCTGAAGATCACGCTGCGCGCGCGGTTGGGGTTGCGGATGTTGAAGTCCGGATGGTTCATCAGCTGCTTGACGGCGGGCAGCACATTGCCGCCGCGGTCGGGGGCGCCCGCCTGCAGGGCGAACCACTTGTCCAGCACCAGCGGTTCGCCCGCGAACATGGCGTGGAAGCGCTGCAACGCCGGCGCCGCCAGCTCGTGGCCGGCGCTCACCAGCGCCGCCAGGGCGTTGAAGCGGTCGGTCATGTTGCCCGCGTCCTTGAAGCGCTGCAAAGCTTTGCCCGGCCAGACCGTGTCATGGCTGCGGCGCGCTGCCAGGCATAGGTGCGTCAGGGCCAAGCCGGCCAGGGCACGGCGGCCGGAGGACACCGGATCGGGCCGATAGGCGCCGTTGTCGCGATGCGCCTCGTAGGCCCATTCCCAGTCGGCCAACAGCGCCTGGGCCAGTTGCTCGCGCATGGCTTCGCGCACGACGTGGATGCGCTGCGGATCGACCACCTCAAGCTGCTCGGCGATATAGCTTTCCGCCGGCAGCGTGAGCACCAGTTCCTTGAACGCCGCGTCCAGCTTCGGGTGGCGCAATACCGTGCGCATGGCTTCCAGGTAAGGGCTGTCCAGGCGGATGTCGCTGGCGGTGAGCTCGGGCTGCCGCACGAAGCTGCGGGCACGCGCCACCGCCAGCCGCTGGCCCGCTTCCCAGCGGTTGAACGGGTCGGTGTCGTGCGCCAGCAGCGTGAGCAATTCTTCTTCGGTGTACTCGAATTCCAGCACCACCGGCGCGCTGAAGCCGCGCAGGATCGAAGGCACCGGTTGGGCTTCCAGGCCCGGAAAACTCAGCGTTTCGGAGGCCTGGGTGAGCACATGCATGCCGGTGGTCAATTCGCTGCCATCGGGAGCGAGCAGGCCCAGGCCGATGGGGATGACGAACGCCTCCTTCTCGGCCTGGCCCGGGGTGGGCGGGCAGCTTTGCGACAGCGTCAGGTTGTAGATGCGCGAGTCGGCGTCGTAATGCGCCACCGCCGTGATGCGCGGTGTGCCGGCCTGGCTGTACCAGCGCTTGAATTGGGGCAGCAGCTGCGCCAGCCTGGATTGCGGATTGGCGTCCGCGATCGCCTGGGCGAAATCGTCGCAGGTCACCGCATGGCCATCGTGGCGCTCGAAGTACAGGGCCAGGCCCCTGGTGAATCCTTCGCGGCCGACGAGCGTCTGCATCATGCGCACGACCTCGGCGCCTTTTTCGTAGACCGTGACGGTGTAGAAGTTGTTGATCTCCAGGTACTGGTCGGGCCGCACCGGATGCGCCATCGGGCCCGCGTCTTCCGGGAATTGCGCCGTGCGCAGCACCCGCACGTCCTCGATGCGCTTGACGGCCCGCGCCGACGGCTCGCCGGCCAGGTCCTGGCTGAACTCCTGGTCGCGGAATACCGTAAGGCCTTCCTTCAGGCTGAGCTGGAACCAGTCGCGGCAGGTGACGCGGTTGCCGGTCCAGTTGTGGAAGTACTCGTGGCCCACCACGCTCTCGATGTTGCTGAAGTCGGTGTCGGTGGCGGTGGCCTGGCTGGCCAGCACGTACTTCGTGTTGAAGATGTTCAGGCCCTTGTTCTCCATCGCGCCCATGTTGAAGTCGCTGGTGGCGACGATCATGAAACGCTCCAGGTCCAGCGACAGCCCGAAGCGCGCCTCGTCCCAGGCGACCGACGCCATCAGCGAATTCATCGCGTGCTCGGTCTTGTCCAGGTCGCCGGGGCGCACGTAGACCTGCAGCAGGTGCTCCTTGCCGGCGCGCGACCTGATGCGCTGCTCGCGCGCCACCAGCTGACCACCGACCAGGGCGAACAGATAGCTCGGCTTGCGGAACGGGTCGACCCATTTCGCGTAGTGACGGCAATTTTCCAGGTCGCCTTGCGAAACGAGGTTGCCGTTGGACAGCAGCACCGGGTACTTCTGCTTGTCCGCCCGCAGCAGCACGGTGTAGCTGGCCATCACGTCCGGCCGGTCCAGGAAATAGGTGATGCGGCGGAAGCCTTCGGCCTCGCATTGCGTGAAGAACGAATCGTTGCTCACGTACAGGCCCATGAGCTTGGTGTTCTTGGCCGGCGCGCAGGTGGTGAAGATCTCCAGCTCGAAGGGGTCGTAGCCTTCGGGCAAGTTCTCCAGCACCAGCTGGTTGTTTTCGAGCTTGAACGAGGTGCCCTGGCCATTGACCAGAACCCGCGCCAGGTTCAGTTCCTCACCGTCGAGCCGTAACGGCTGCGGCACCACATCGGGGTTGCGGCGCAGCCGCATCTTGTTCAGCACGCGCGTCTTGGCCGGGTCCAGGTCGATGCACAGTTCGACCGTGTCGATCCAGAAGGCCGGGGCCTGGTAGTCGGCCCGGTAGATCACGTTGCTTTGTCCTTCACGCATAAAGGCACTCCGGTAGATTGCGCTAGACGCCCTGCTTGAGCGAAGCTTCGATGAAGGGGTCGAGGTCTCCGTCCAGCACTTTCTGGGTGTTGGAAATTTCGACGCCGGTGCGCAGGTCCTTGATGCGGCTGTTGTCCAGCACGTAACTGCGGATCTGGTGGCCCCAGCCGACGTCGGTCTTGGTGTCCTCGAGCTTTTGCTGCTCTTCCATGCGCTTGCGCATCTCGTGGTCGTACAGGCGCGAGCGCAGCCGCTTCCACGCGACGTCGCGGTTGCTGTGCTGGCTGCGGCTGTCCTGGCACTGCACCACGATGTTGGTTGGGATGTGCGTCAGGCGCACCGCCGAATCGGTCTTGTTGATGTGCTGGCCGCCCGCGCCGCTGGCGCGAAAGGTGTCGACGCGCACGTCGGCCGGGTTGATGTCGATTTCGATCGAATCGTCGATTTCCGGATAGACGAACACGCTGGCGAAGCTGGTGTGGCGCCCGCCTGCGGAGTCGAACGGCGACTTGCGCACCAGCCGGTGCACGCCGGTTTCGGTGCGCAGCAGGCCGAAGGCGTAGTCGCCCTCGATCTTGATGGTGGCGCCCTTGATGCCCGCCGTGTCGCCGGGCGTCTCATCCTCCACGCTGGTCTTGAAGCCCTTGCGCTCGGCGTATTTCAGGTACTGGCGCAGCAGCATGCTGGCCCAGTCGCACGCTTCGGTGCCGCCGGCGCCGGCCTGGATGTCGAGAAACGCGTTCAGCGGATCGGCCGGATTGTTGAACATGCGGCGGAACTCGAGGTCCTCCACGTGCGCGGCCAGCTTGGCCGTTTCGGCTTCGATCGTGAGGAGGCCGGCTTCGTCGCCTTCCTCCTTGCTCATCTCATAGAGCTCGAGGTTGTCCGACAGCTCGCGCGTGAGGTTCGACAGCATGACGACCACGCCATCGAGCTGCTTCTTTTCGCGGCCCAGCTCCTGGGCTTTCCTGGGATCGTTCCAGACCTGCGGATCTTCCAGCGACGCGTTGACCGTCCTCAGCCGCTCCGACTTGGCATCGAAGTCAAAGATACCCCCGGAGGGCTTGTGTGCGGGCGGCAAGATCGGTGAGCTTG
>DATNBX010000326.1:0-2012 GCA_035571795.1 Ramlibacter sp. | reverse complement strand
TACCGCTGGGGCATCTTCCTGAACCCGGGCGATGCCGACCGCAAGATCCATTTCGGCGACCACAAGGGCGAGGCCGCATGGCAGGACGTGCCTGGCGAGTACCGGGCCAATCTGCGCCGCATCATCGTGACCCAGGGCGACACCGAACCGGCTTCCGTCGAACAGCAGCGCGCCCTGGGCATGACCTGCCCGAGCCAGTACGACCTGCGCAACCTGTTCCAGGTCAACGTCGAGGAAGGCCGCCACCTGTGGGCGATGGTCTACCTGTTGCACAAGTATTTCGGCCGCGACGGGCGCGAAGAGGGCGAAGCGCTGCTCGAGCGCCGCTCGGGTCAGCAGGACAACCCGCGCATCCTGCAGGCTTTCAATGAGCCCACGCCGGATTGGCTGAGCTTTTTCATGTTCACGTATTTCACGGACCGCGACGGCAAGTTCCAGCTGTGCGCGCTGGCCGAGAGCAGCTTCGATCCACTGGCTCGCACGACCAAGTTCATGCTGACCGAAGAGGCGCATCACATGTTCGTCGGCGAGTCCGGGGTGTCGCGGGTGATCGCGCGCACCTGCGCCGCGATGAATGAATTGAAGACCGACGATGTCGCCAAGCTGCGGGCCGCCGGCGTGATCGACCTGCCTACCATCCAGCGCTACCTGAACTTCCATTTCAGCGTCACGATCGACCTGTTCGGTGCCGATGAGTCGAGCAACGCTGCCACTTTCTACAGCACCGGCTTGAAGGGCCGCTATGAGGAAGGCAAGCGCGCCGACGATCATCTCCTGAAGGGCCAGACCTACAAGGTACTGGCAGTTCAGGGCAACCAGTTTGTCGAGCGCGAAGTGCCCATGCTCAATGCGCTGAACGAAGTGCTGCGCGATGATTTCATCAAGGACTCGGTGGGCGGCGTGGAGCGCTGGAACAAGGTGATCGAAAAGGCCGGCATACCGGTGCGGCTGAAGGTGCCGCACAAGGCGTTCCACCGCAACATCGGGGCGCTGGCCGGCGTGAAAGTCTCGCCCGATGGCCGCGTCGTGACCGATGCCGAATGGAATGCGAAAGTCGGTGAGTGGCTGCCCACCGCCGAGGATCGCGCTTTTGTCGCCTCGCTGATGGGGCGCGTGGTCGAACCGGGCAAGTTTGCCAACTGGATCGCGCCGCCGATCATCGGCATCAACCGCCTGCCTATCGATTTCGAGTACGTGCGCTTCAACTGACCCGCCCGGTTCCGGGAGGCGAGGAGACAAGACATGGACATGCCTGACACCACCGTCGTCAAACAGCACCTGATCGACCCCGAGATCTGCATTCGCTGCAACACTTGCGAGTCGATCTGTCCGGTGCATGCGATTACGCATGACTCGCGCAACTATGTGGTCGACGTGGACAAGTGCAAACAGTGCATGGCGTGCATCTCGCCGTGCCCGACCGGCTCGATCGACAACTGGCGCGTCATGCCGCGCAGCATGGCGTACAGCCTCGAGGCGCAGCTTGGCTGGGACAGCCTGCCCGGGGAACTGAGCACGGAACAACTGGCTCGCGCCGGCGTGGAGGCGGACAGCGTGCCGGCCGTCCAGCCGCTGCAGCCGCCGGGCCTGGTCGACGCGGCCGGCGGCGAGGTGGGGTTCGACAGCTCGCGTTTCGGCGCAACCATTCCCCCCTGGTCGGCCGCCCATCCGTACACCAATCTCTATGGTCCCAAGGCGGCCGACAAGACCATCACGGCCACCGTCGTCGGCAATGTGCGTGTCACGGAAATCGGGCGGGAGTACGACACGCACCACATCGTGCTCGACTTCGGCGCCATGCCGTTTCCCGTCCTGGAGGGCCAGTCGATCGCCATCGTGCCGCCAGGCGTGGACGCCGGCGGGCGGCCCCATCATCCCAGGCAATACTCGATTGCCAGCCCGCGCAACGGCGAGCGCCCCGGCTACAACAACATCTCGCTGACCATCAAGCGCGTGCTGGAAGACCACCAGGGCAACCCCGTGCGTGGCGTCGCCAGCAACTACATGTGCGA
>DATNBX010000325.1:0-9628 GCA_035571795.1 Ramlibacter sp. | reverse complement strand
TGACGCGCTCGCCGCCATCGACATCAAGAGCGGCGCCGGCGCCTTCATGCAACCCGGCCAGGTCGGCTTCGATGCGACCGGAGCAAACCGGCACGTGATCCCCGTGATGATCCAGTGGCAAGGTGGGGTGCCCCACACCGTATTCCCGGAAAGCGTCGCAACCAGTCCCCTGATCAAACCTTAGAAGGACAGGCGTGCCGCAGGCGAACTGACTTTCGCTCGAGTCGCGCCGAATTTCCGACCGCCTGAGCATGTTTGCGCAATCCATCATCAATGGCCTCCTGATCGGCGGCGTTTATGCGCTGGTCGCGGTAGGCCTGAACCTGATGTTCGGCGTGATGAAGCTCGTCAATTTCGCGCATGGCGAGTTCCTCATGGCCGGCATGTACGTCGCGGTCGCTCTCACCGGGCTGGCCTTGCCCCAGGGCTTGCTCGGCATCTACTGGGTGGCATTGCCGACCATGCTGATCATGGCCGTCGTGGGCTGCGCCTTCTACATCCTGCTGCTCGATCGCGCGGCTCACTTCGGCGAGAACCCGCAGATACTTCTGACGATCGGCCTTTCCATCGGCGCGCAGGGACTGGCGCAGGTCCTGCGCGGCTCCGACTTCAAGCTGGTGCCGAACCCGATCAATGGCGCGTCGGTGCACTTTGGCGCCGTCCACGTCCAGATCGGTCCCGCCATTTCGTTTGCGGTGGCGCTGGTTGTGACCGTCCTGATGGCCTGGGTGCTGCGGGCGACTCGCTTCGGCAAGAGCGCGCGCGCCGTGGCCGAGAACGTCGAGACGGCGGAAATGCTCGGCATCGACGCCCGCAAGGTCTTCGTCGTCTCGACCGCGATCGCGATCGGCCTCGTCGGCCTGGCCGGCGCCCTCCTGGCGCCTTACCACTACACCTTCCCCAACGTCGGGCAGAACTTCGTGGTGGTCGCCTTTCTCGCCATCGTGATCGCCGGCCTCGGCAGCGTCGTGGGCGCGGTGTTCGGCGGTCTTCTGCTGGGCGTCATCCAGTCGTTGACCGCGTCCTATCTCGATCTCGACCTGTCCACCGCCGCCATCTATGTGCTGTTCCTGGCGGTCCTGCTGCTGCGACCGCAGGGCTTGTTTACGCGAGGCCAGCGAGTGCTATGAAGCGCGGGATTGCAATCGTCGTTATCTGGGCCCTGTTCGCCATTGCGGGCGTCTCGCTGCAGAACAACTATCTGGTGACGGTCGCGACGGCTACCGCGTTCCTGGCGGTCTGGGGCCAGAGCTGGAACGTCCTGGGCGGGCTGTCGGGCAACATTTCGCTGGGCCATTCGATGTTCGTGGCGATTCCCGCCTATGTGGCCGTGCTGCTGTTCCAGCACTCCGGGCTGTCTCCCTTGCTCGGTGCGCTGCTCGGCATCGCGGCAGCGGTCGTGCTCGCCGCCGTGATCGGCGCCGCGACGCTGCGCTTGCGCGGCCCTTATTTCTCGCTCGCAACGCTTGCCGCGGGCGCGGTGGTCCTTTCCCTCATCCTGCATTACGACGAGATCACCGGAGGGCCGAGCGGTGTTGCCATCTCGTTTGCCACGGACGCGCCGGAAAAACTCCAGTTCACCAATGTGCGTGCCTATTACCTGATCGCCCTCACGCTGCTCGCGGCAGTCACGCTGGGCCTGGACATGATCAAGCGAAGCCGGCTCGGCTACTACATCGCCGCCATCAAGAGCAGCGAGGAAGCCGCCGCCGCAGCCGGCATCCGCGTCGCGCAGGTGAAGGTGCTGGCTTTCTGCCTGAGCGCGCTGCTGACGTCGGTCGGAAGCGTGTTCTATGTGTTCTTCATCGGCTTTCTCGACCCGAACTTTCTCGCCAGCCTCACGCTCTCCGTCAAGATCGCGCTGATCGCCGTGGTGGGGGGGACCGGTTTTCTGATCGGGCCGATCGTTGGCGCGATCTTCTACGAGACGATCGATGCGGTCGCGAACGCCTATTTCGGAGCGGCCGGCGGCTGGGACGTGATGATTCTCGGTTTTTCGGTGGTCGCCATCGTCATGACCGATCCGCGCGGCCTGTGCGCGATGGCCCAAAGCGCGTGGCAGTCGGTGCGCGGCAGGTCGCAGATCCGCGCGGTGGCAGCAAGCAAGCCATGACTGCACTGCTTGAACTCGAGGGAGTGGCCAAGTCTTTTGGCGCCGTGCGTTCGCTGGTCGACGTTACCTTTGCCACCCAGGACCGCGGCATCGCGGGCTTGATCGGGCCCAACGGCGCCGGCAAGAGCACCCTGATCAATGTGCTCACCGGTGTCTACGCGCCCAACGCCGGGGCCGTGCGCTTCGGCGGGCGCAACCTGGCCGGGCTGTCGACGGCGCAGCGGGCCAGGGCCGGGCTGGTCCGCACGTTCCAGCGTCCCACGCCCATCCTGGATCTCACCTGCGTCCAGGGCGTCATGGTGGGCGGGCTGTGCCGCGGCCTGTCGATTTCCGAGGCAAGACGCCAGGCCCGCGACAAGCTCGCCCTGCTGGGTCTTTCCGAAGTGGCGGATCTCTCGCCGCGCAAGCTGCCCACCGGTCACATCAAGCTGCTCGATTTCGCACGTGTGCTCATGCTGCAACCCAGGCTCGTGTTGCTCGACGAGCTGATGGCCGGGTTGTCGATCAACGAGCTCGACGTCGTGCAGGGCGCCGTCGAGCAATTGGCCAAGCAGGGCACCTGCTTTCTCGTGATCGAGCACTTGATGGACGTGATCCGGCGCCTCAGCCACCATCTCGTGGTGATGGACGCCGGGCGCATCGTGGCGCAAGGAGAGCCCGAGGAGGTGATCCGCAACCCAGCCGTCGTGGAGGCCTATCTCGGCGACGAGGCGGAGAATGTCCCATTGGTCGAGGCGGCCCATGCTTGAGATCCAGGGGATCAGCACCGGGTACGAGGGTGTCGAGGTTATCCACGGCATCGATCTCGCCGTCAATGAAGGCGAGACCGTCTGCGTGCTCGGCGCGAACGGCGCGGGCAAATCGACCCTGCTGCGGGCAGTGATGCGGCAGCTTCCGGTCTGGACCGGCTGCCTGCGCTTCCTCGGCCAGGACCTCACCGCCGCCAAGGCCTTCGCTCCGGCCCACCGGGGCATGGGATATGTGCCTGAAGGGCGCGGCATGCTGGCATCGCTGACCGTGCGCGAGAACCTCGAAATGGGAGCCTATCCGTTGCGGGCGCAGGCATCGTTCGCCGACAATCTGGCGCGGGTGCTCGCCCTGTTCCCGGCGCTCGAGCCGCGCCTGAAGGATGCCGCGGGCAATCTCTCGGGAGGGCAGGCGCAGATGCTCGCCATCGGCCGCGCGCTGATGAGTTCGCCGCGATTGCTGCTTCTGGACGAACCCTCACTCGGCCTCGCGCCGCAGATCGTCGGACAGGTCTATGCGGTGCTGGGCCAGCTCAAGGCCGCGGGACAGGCGATCCTGCTGGTCGAGCAGGCGGTCGGCAAGGCGCTGTCGCTGTCGGACCGCGCGTACGTGCTGGAGCGTGGCCGCATCGTGCTCACCGGTCCGTGCGAGCGCGTGAAGGACGACAAGCTGCTGCGCGACGCCTACCTCGGACTCTGAAGTCCGGCTGCGATGTTCAATTGGCTGGAGGTCTTGATCACATGAATACGTCGGCATCTGGATTGCGCGTGCTCGTTACCGCCGGCGCTGCCGGCATCGGGCGCGCGATCGCACAAACGTTCGCCGAGAACGGCGCCCGCGTGCACGTTTGCGACGTGTCGCCCGAAGTGCTTGACCGCTTTGGCCAGGAGCAGCCGGACATCGGCCGGACTCTCGCCGACGTGTCGAACCTCGAACAGGTCGATCGGCTGTTCGCCGACGTGAGGCGCGAACTGGGCGGGCTGGATGTCCTGGTCAACAACGCCGGCATCGCCGGCCCCACGGCGAAGGTGGAGGATATCCAGCCATCCGACTGGGAACGATGCATCGCGGTGGACCTGAACGGCATGTTCTATTGCACGCGGCTGGCCCTGCCATTGCTGAAAGCCAATGGCCCCGGACGCGGTGGCAGCGTGATCAACCTGTCGTCGGTCGCCGGCAGGCTCGGTTTCGGCATGCGCACGCCGTACGCAGCCGCCAAGTGGGGCGTGGTCGGGTTCACCAAGAGCCTGGCCATCGAGGCCGGGCCCGACGGCATTCGCGTCAATTGCATCCAGCCCGGCGACGTCGAGGGCGAGCGCATCGAGCGTGTGATCGAAGCCAAGGCGAAGGCATTTGGCATCACCCCGGCGCAGCAGAGGCAGACGCTGCTGGATACGATATCGCTCAGGACCTTCGTCACCGCGCAGGACATCGCCAACATGGCCCTGTTCCTCGCGAGCGACGCGGGCAAGCACATTTCAGGGCAGGCGCTGTCGATCTGCGGCGACAAGCAGCGGGCGATCTAGGCAAGCGCTGCGAATCGCCGCAAGTCTCGATGTAAAGGAAAGAATCATGGCAGCAGCACAAGGCAAGGTCATCATCACCTGCGCGATCACGGGAGCGATTCATACGCCCTCGATGTCGCCTTACCTGCCGATCACGCCGGACCAGATCGCCGACGGCGCGATCGGCGCGGCGCAGGCGGGCGCGGCGATCGTTCATATGCACGCGCGTGATCCATCCAGCGGCAAGCCCACGCAAAGCACCGAGTTGTTCGCGCAAATTCTGCCGAAGGTCAAGGCCGGCTCGGACGTGGTCATCAATGTGACGACAGGCGGCGCTCCGAACATGAGTCCCGAGGAGCGACTGCAGCCGGCCATGAAACTCAAGCCCGAACTGGCGTCCCTCAACATGGGATCGATGAATTTCGGGCTGTACGAGATGCTTGGCCGTTACAAGGAATTCCAGCACGAATGGGAGCGGCCTTATCTCGCGGATTCGGACGAGCGCATCTTCAAGAATACGTTCCGCGACATAGCCTACATCCTGGAATCGTGCACCGGCAACGGCACGCGATTCGAGATCGAGTGCTACGACATCGGACACCTGTACACAGCGGCGCACTTTCTCGATCGGGGACTGGTGAAGCCGCCGCTGTTCATCCAATCGGTGTTCGGGCTGCGCGGGGGAATCGGTCCGCACCCGGAGGACGTCCTGCACATGAAACGCACGGCCGACCGGCTGTTCGGCGACCGCTACCTGTGGTCGGTGCTGGGCGCCGGGAGCAACCAGATGTTCATTGCCGCACAGTCGGCCGTGATGGGCGGAAACGTTCGCGTCGGGCTGGAAGACAGCCTGTGGCTGGGCCGGGGCACGCTCGCCAAGTCCAATGCGGAGCAGGTCGCCAAAGTGCGCCGCATCCTGGAGGAAATCGGCCTCAAGATTGCCACGCCTGACGAAGCCAGGGCGATGCTGCAGCTCAAGGGCGGCGACAGCGTCGGCTTCTAGGCGCGGGCTTGCCCGGGTCAGGGCAACGGCAAGCGAAGCGGCAGCGGGCATCGCCAGTATTTCGGCGCAGCCCTCCTTCGCGCAGGGCCGGCCGTGTGCCTGCCGCCTCGACAGCGGCGGCTGTGGCCTACACTTCGCGCAGCCTCCAGGCAAGGGACAAGCCGATGACCGATGATCTTGAAAACAAACTGCTGATACGCGAGCTGATCGAGCGCTGGGCCGTGTGGCGCGACGCCGGTGACTGGGAGCGATTTGCCACCGTGTGGCATCCCGACGGCGTGATGATGGCGACCTGGTTCCAGGGGCCGTTCCGCGAGTTCATCCGGGTCACCCAGGAGGGCTGGGCCAAGGGCGTGAGCATCCTGCACTTTCTCGGCGGCTCCGCGATCGAGATCGCGGGCGACCGCGCCATCGCGCAGACCAAGATGACGATCTCACAGCGCGGCATGGTCGACGGCGCCGACGGTCCGGTGCTGTGCGACGTCGTCTGCACCGGCCGCTTCTACGACTTCGTCACGCGTCACGAAGGCCGGTGGAAACTGCTGCACCGTCAGCCGATCTACGAGAAGGACCGCATCGACCCGGTGAATCCGTCGGCGCACCTGCGGCTGGACGCTGGGGCAATCGCCAAGCTGCCGGAAGGCTACCGGCACCTGGCCTACATCCAGACGCGCATCGGCTACAAGGTCAAGATGGACATGCCGATGCTCAAGGGCCCGGTCGTGGAAGAGTTGTACCGGCGCGGCGCGCGCTGGCTGGCCGGCGGCGAGCTCGAGCGCTGATCATGCCGAACCAGGCTCTGGCCGAAGCGCTCTTCAGGATCAAGACGGGCAATGCCAGCCTCAAGGCTTTTGCCTGCCTGCGGGGCGATGCGTCCGCGATGGCTCTGGCGCAGCAGCTGTCCGGGCCGTTGGCCGGCCAGCTCGTGGCGGTGAAGGACATCTTCGACACGGCCGACCTTCCGACCGCGTACGGCTCGCCTATCTACGCCGGCCACCAGCCGGCGACCGAAGCGGCGCTGGTCGCCATCGTGCGCAGTGCCGGTGGCCTGGTGATCGGCAAGTCGGTCACCACCGAATTCGCCTACCTGCATCCGGCGGACACGCTCAATCCCGCCGCGCCGGGCTGTACGCCCGGCGGTTCGTCTGCGGGATCGGCCGCCGCCGTCGCGGCCGGCCTGGTGCCGCTGGCGATCGGCTCGCAGACCGGCGGCTCGACGATCCGGCCGGCATCCTATTGCGGCATCGTGGGCTTCAAGCCCAGCTTCGCCGTACTGCCCACCGCCGGAATGAAATGCTTCTCGTGGTCGCTCGACACGGTCGGCCTGTTCGCGCGCAGCGTGCCGGAAGTGAGCCTGTTTGCGCAGGCCGTCAGCGGCAAGCGCATCGTTGCGCAGTCTGCGCGCGCTCCGGCCGATTGGGTGGTCGGTGTGCCCGATGCGTATCCGTGGGGCAAGCTTTCGGCCAGCGCGCGGCAGGCGATGGATCGCGCCACCAAGGCCCTGCGCGCAGCGGGCGTGCGCGTCGTGAGTTGCACGCTGCCTTCATGGGCCGGCGAGGCGTTCGTCGCGCACGATGCGGTGCAGGGCTGGGAAGCGGTGCGCGCGTTGCGGCGCGAAATGGAAACGGCGGCGGACCGGCTGTCGCCGCTGCTGCGCGAGTACCTGACAGCTTCAATGCAAATTTCGGATGACGCTTATGCCCGCGCGCAAGCCACGCTGGCGCGAATTCGCCGCGAATGCGCGCTGTGGTTGCCTGGCATCGACGTCCTGCTGTCGCCGAGCGCGCCCGACGAGCCGCCGGCCGGCTATGCGAGCACCGGCGCGTCGACCTTCAACCGCGCCTGGACGTTGCTCGGCACGCCGTGCGTGAGCGTGCCGGGCGCTGTCGGCGTCAATGGCCGGCCGATGGGGCTGCAAATGATCGCGCCGCCGGGCCGCGACGATGTCTGCCTTGCTGCCGGCGCGCTGCTTGAAAGCCTGGAAAGGGACTAGGGACCAGGGGCCAGGGAAACAGCCAGAATACAAGGCACCGCTCCCCCCCGATCCCCGATCCCCGACCCCCGACCCCCGACCCCCGACCCCCTAAAGGCCCCGCATGACCGTCGAAACCCTTGCCATCGATCCCCCCACCGCCAGCGCGCTGAAGGGCGTGTCTACCGCCACCATCACCACCGTGCTGCTGAAGAAGGGCCTGCGCAATGTCTGGCTGCGCGGGACGCGGCCGCTGGCGCCGGGGCAGCCACGCCTGGTGGGCCGCGCCTTCACGCTGCGTTTCGTGCCGGCGCGCGAGGACCTGGCGACGCCCGCGTCCTGGGGCTCGCCGATCTCCACGCGGGCGGCGATCGAGGACATGCCGGCGGGCTGCATCGCCGTCGTCGGCGCGATGGGCGTGACCGACGCGGGCATCTTCGGCGACATCCTGTGCGCGCGCATGAAAAAGCGCGGCGTCGCCGGACTGGTGACCGACGGCGTGGTGCGCGATTTGGCCGGCGTGCTTGGCACCGGGTTGCCGGTGTGGTGCCAGGGTACGGCGGCGCCGGCATCGGTCGCGGGCCTGACCTTCGTCGGCTGGCAGGAGCCGATCGGCTGCGGCGGCGTCGCGGTGTTTCCGAACGACGTCATCGTGGTCGACCAGGACGGCGCGGTGCTGATCCCGGCGGCGCTGCTCGATGAAGTGGTGGCGGCGTGCGTGGAACAGGAGCGGCTCGAGAGCTGGATCATGAGCCGGGTCGATGAAGGCGCCGCGCTGCCGGGCCTGTATCCGCCCAACGCGGAAAACCTGGAGCGCTATCGGGCGTGGGCGGAAGCGCAGGGGAAGAAAGGGTAGCGGCACTGTGCCCCCACCCTAACCCTCCCCGGAGAGGAGGGGAACAGCACGCCGAAGGGGGAGGGAGCAGAAATTACCACCGAAGCGCGGCGGTGTGCACGGGTGCGTCCCATAGTGATTTCAATTCTTCGTCGAGCAGCGTCACGGTGAGCGAGGCGCCGGCCATCTCGAGCGAGGTCGTGTAGTTGCCCACCAGCGAGCGCACCGGCACCAGGCCGGCACCGCGCAGGTGTTCGCTGGCCAGCTGGTACAGCAAATAAAGCTCGATCAGCGGCGTGCCGCCCAGGCCGTTGACGTGCAGCAGCACTTCCTGGCTCTTCTTGGGCGCCAGGTCCTTCAGGATCGCGCTCATCAGTTCGTGCACGATGGCGGTGGCCGGCTGGAACGCCGCGCGCCGGCGGCCCGGCTCGCCGTGGATGCCGACGCCCATTTCCATTTCGTCCGGCCCGATCTCGAAGGTCGCGACGCCCGCTTCGGGCACGGTGCAACTGGTGAACGCCACGCCCATCGAGCCGGTGCGCGCGTTGACCCGGTCGCCCAGCCGCTTGCAGGCGGCCAGGTCGTCGCCGCGCTCGGCGGCAGCGCCCACCATCTTCTCGACCACCAGCGTGCCGGCCACACCGCGACGGCCCGCCGCATGGCCGCCCACGTCGACCGACACATCGTCGTTGACCAGCACCGATGCGAATTCGCCATCCATCATGTCCATGGCCATCTGGAAATCGTTGACGTCGCCGGGGTAGTTCTTCACGATGAACAGCACACCGGCTTCGCCGCCGACCGCCTTGGCGGCGGCCAGCATCTGGTTGGGCGTGGGCGCGGTGAAAACCTGGCCGGGGCATGCCGCGTCGAGCATGCCGACGCCGACGAAGCCGGTATGCAGCGGCTCGTGGCCGGACCCGCCGCCGGAGATCAGCGCGACCTTGGACCGATTCGGGCTCTTGCGTGTGACGAAGAGCGGGTCCAGGTTCACATTCACCAGCTGAGCATGGGCGGCCGCGAACCCCTGCATGCTTTCATACACGAGGTCGCTCGGAAGGTTGGTGAATTTCTTCATCGCCGCGCACGTGGGACTGTTGCGCGATTATGGTCACTGCCGGCGATTCCTGCCACGCCCGCGCCGGGCTCCTAGGCCAGGTTCTCCGCCGTGACGATCTCGATCCTGGGGTTGCTCACCGCCAGCGCGCCGCGCACCTCCTCGCACAGCAGCCGCAGCACCTTGGCGGCGGTCATGACGGCGTAGTACACGTCCTGCTCGAGCACGTAGGAAACCACGTTGGCCACCAGCAGGGAGCGGTGCATTTCCAGCAGGTCGTGCACGACAAAGCCCAGCGTGCTGTCGTAGCCGAACTCCTGCAGCGCGCGGCTGACGCCGTGCGAGCCCGGGCCGACGTTGTACAGCGCGTGCAGCATGCCCTCGGTTTTCGCGGGG
>DATNBX010000324.1:0-11742 GCA_035571795.1 Ramlibacter sp. | reverse complement strand
TCGCGAGAGCAGCTACTCCAAGCAGATGCTCAAGGAGATGATCGAGCGCAAGCGGCGCAACGATTTTGTCCGCAAGCGCGAGTTCGACATGCTGCGCAAGATGCGCCGCAGCGAGGTCATGGCGGGCCAGGATCCGGCGGCGCGGCCGTCGTTCTTCCAGAGCTCGATGCCATCCAAGCCGGATGATCGGGCCACGACGCTCAAGAAGATCGACGAAATCGAGGCCCAGATGTCCATGCAATGGTGGAAAACCAAGCATGGCGACGTGTCCAGCCGCAGCGGCAGCAGCACCAACTTTCCGATGTCCTCGCAGGCGCCGCTGGAACCGGTCGGCGGCGCGGCGGGCGAATCCCCCCCGGTTGTGTCGACCTCGTATACCAAGACGGTGCCCCAACCGCTGGGAGATTCGAAGAAGGCGGAGCCAGCCGCGCCGCAAGAGTTCGAGCCCATGCTGGCCGCCGTCATACCGGCAGCCTCCGAAGCGGCCCGCACCGGGACGACGCCTCAGGCGCCCGCCGCTGCGCCCGCGAAGTCTCCCGCTGCCGCGGCGGCTCGCTCCGCGATGCGCAGCGCGGGCCCTGGCTCGCGAGCGTTTCCGCAGTCAATCTCGGCGGTAACGCCGTCGACCGGCCCTGCGTCCGAGCCGGGCAGTACCGCGAGCACGGGCTTTTCGGCCTCCAAACTGTTTGCCATCGACGTGGAGGAGTTCGCGCACGATCCGGAGCTCGAAGAGGCCTCGATCCGTTTTGCAAACGGCGACGACGCGGGCGCGGAGGCCGGACTGCTGGAAATCCTGGCGCCGCAGGGCACCCGCATCGACCATGACGAGACCTGGCTGACCTTGTTCGACCTCTACCGGGCGACCGGGCGACAGGACCGCTTCGAGACGGCCGCGATCGATTTTGCGGGCCGCTTCGGCCGCTCCGCGCCCCAGTGGTTCTCGATTCCCGAGGCCGTCGGCCGGATGCATGCCCCTTCGACTCCAGCCGCCTTAGGTGCCCAGCAGCAAGCGCCGAACTGGATCTGCCCGGCCACGCTGGGCACGCAGACGGTGGCCGCGATGACAGCGGCCTTGGCCAAGGCACAGCCGCCCTGGCGCCTGAGCTGGGCAAAGCTCAACACGATCGACGAGGGCGCCGTCGAAGGGTTGACGCGTCTGTTCACGCAATGGGCCAGCCAGCCCGTGCAGCTGCGCTTCATCCGCTCGGACAACTTCGAACAGGTGCTCAAGAACGCCACGCCTTCGGGTGACAAGAGCGTGAACCCGGCTTGGTGGAAGCTGCGCATGGAAGTGCTGCGCGTGATGCACCGGCCGGACGAATTCGAGCTGGTCGCGCTGGACTATTGCGTCACCTACGAGGTTTCGCCGCCGTCGTGGGACAGCGCGCGCTGCGAGTTCAAGCCGCTGCAGGAAGACGGCAGCTATGCGGCTGGCCACACGATCGTCGGCGATGCTTTCCACGATTCGCTGTCCTCGGGCATGAGCATGGGCTACAGCGACACCCATCAAGGGCCGACTTCCCAGATGTCCAATATCTCGACTGTGGAGCTGGCCGGCCAGATCCTCGGCGATGCAACGGAAGCGCTGGAAATGCTGGAGAACAAGCTGATGGGCGCCGACATCATGGTGATTTCCTGCTCGCGGCTGATCCGTATCGATTTCTCGGCGGCGGGCAGCCTGCTCAACTGGGTGACATCGCGCCAGGTGGAAGGACGACAGGTCCAGTTCGTGGAAGTGCACCGGCTGGTGGCGGCGTTCTTCAACGTCATCGGCATCAGCGAACACGCCCGGGTCCTGGCGCGCACGGACTGATACCAAGGGCCGGGGGCCGGGGGCCAGTGAAACAGCCCGCAATAAATACCAGGGCCAGGGGGCTGGGATTGGCGAAACAGCCCCTATATTCACCCTGATCCCTGATCCCCCTAACTCCCAAGTCCCATGGAAACATTTCACGGCACGACCATCCTGAGCGTGCGCCGCAAGGACGCCGCCGGGCGCTGGCAGGTGGCTATCGGCGGCGACGGCCAGGTGACGCTCGGCAACGTGGTCGTCAAAGGCACGGCCCGCAAGGTGCGCAAGCTCTACCACGACAAGGTCGTCGCCGGATTCGCCGGCGCCACCGCCGATGCCTTCACGCTGTTCGAGCGCTTCGAGGCCAAGCTGGAAAAGCACCAGGGTCAACTGGTGCGCGCAGCCATCGAGCTGACCAAGGACTGGCGCACCGACCGCGTGCTGCGCCGGCTCGAAGCCATGCTGGCGGTGGCGGATGCCGAAGCATCCCTGATCATCACCGGCAACGGTGATGTGCTTGAACCCGAACACGGCATCATCGCCATCGGTTCGGGCGGTGCGTACGCCCAGGCGGCGGCGAAGGCATTGCTGGAAAACACGCAGCTTAGCGCGAAGGAGATCGTCGCGAAGTCTCTGGAGATCGCGGCGCAGCTGTGCATCTACACGAACATGCATCACACGATCGAGACGCTCTGAAGTCAATCCCGGCCCCCGGCCCCCTTCGACTATGTCCTCAATGACCCCCCAAGAGATCGTCTCCGAACTCGACCGCCACATCGTCGGCCAGGGCGACGCCAAACGTGCCGTTGCCATCGCGCTGCGCAACCGCTGGCGCCGGCAGCAGGTCGACGAGAAGCTGCGCGGCGAAATCACGCCCAAGAACATCCTCATGATCGGCCCGACCGGGGTGGGCAAGACCGAGATCGCGCGCCGGTTGGCGCGGCTGGCCGACGCGCCCTTCATCAAGGTCGAGGCGACCAAGTTCACCGAGGTGGGGTACGTTGGCAAGGACGTCGATTCGATCATCCGCGATCTGGCCGAGATGGCGGTGAAACAGACGCGCGTAGCCGAAATGCGCAAGGTGCGCACCCGCGCCGAAGATGCGGCGGAAGAACGCATCCTGGACGTGCTGGTGCCGCCGCCCCGGATGGGCGAGGCCGCGGGCGAGGGCACTGCGCGGCAGGCCTTTCGCAAGAAATTGCGCGAAGGGCTGCTCGACGACAAGGACGTGGAGATCGAAGTGGCGGAGCCGCGCACGCAGCTCGAAATCATGGGTCCAGCCGGAATGGAGGAGATGACCGAGCAGCTGCGGGGCATGTTCAGCCAGTTCGGCGGAGCCAAGCGCAAGACCCGCAAGGTCAGGATCGCCGAGGCGATGAAACTGCTCACCGACGAGGAGGCAGCCAAGCTGGTCAACGAGGAGGAGATCAGGGCGGCCGCCATCCACAACGCTGAGCAGAACGGTATCGTCTTCATCGACGAGATCGACAAGGTCGCGTCGCGTTCGGGGTTCAATGAAGGCGGCGGCGGAGCGGATGTCTCGCGCCAGGGCGTGCAGCGCGATCTGCTGCCACTGGTCGAAGGCACGACGGTGTCGACCAAGTACGGCCCGGTGAGGAGCGACCATGTCCTGTTCATCGCGAGCGGGGCGTTCCACCTATCCAAGCCCAGCGACCTGATTCCTGAACTGCAGGGGCGCTTGCCGATCCGGGTCGAGCTGCAGTCGCTGTCCGTACAGGATTTCGAAGCCATCCTGACCCAGACCCATGCGTCGCTCGTCAAGCAGTACCAGGCCTTGCTCGCGACGGAGGGTGTCGCGCTGGAATTCAAGCCCGAAGCGATCACGCGGCTGGCCAACATCGCGTACGAGGTCAACGAGCGAACCGAAAACATCGGCGCACGCCGCCTGGCCACGGTGATGGAACGGCTGCTGGATGAGGTCAGCTTCGACGCGACCCGTCTCGCGGGCCAGACCGTCACGATCGATGCGGCCTATGTGGACGGCCGGCTCAAGGAACTGAGCCGCGACGACGACTTGTCACGCTACATTCTTTAACACTGAAGCGGCTGCTGAGGATTCACTTTCATAGCGGGCGCTAAGTGGTTCATCTAGAACGGATTTTCTGATTCCGGCATGCAAAAGTCTGTTCTAAGTCCTTGATTTCATTGCAAAATTCACGCAAGTCCTCGCTTGCGTCGTTGTGTTTTCCTGCTACAGTGCAAAAAAGTGCAATTAAGTGGTGAATAGTGCCTCGGCACATTCATCGCTGCATTTCCACTGTAGCAAGGGCTCACACAGGTGTTCCAAGGCGCATCCTCACTCAGTCTCGACGGCAAGGGTCGGCTTTCCGTGCCGACACGGCACCGCGAGCTGCTGAGCGCGACCGCCAATAACCAGCTCACCATCACGCGACATCCGCACGGCTGCCTGATGATATTCCCGCGTCCGGAATGGGAAAAATTCCGTGACCGTATCGCAGCGTTACCAATGGACGCCCAGTGGTGGAAGAGAATCCTTCTTGGCAATGCAATGGACGTGGAGCTCGATGGCACCGGCCGCGTGCTGATCTCGCCCGAACTGCGTGCCGCGGCGGGCATCGAGAAGGAAACCATGCTGCTGGGCATGGCCAGTCACTTCGAGCTCTGGGACAAGGCGACGTACGAGGCCAAGGAAGCGGAAGCGATGCGCGGCGCAATGCCCGACGTATTGAAGGAATTCTCTTTTTGAGAGCAGGCGGTGGACAGCACATGGCAACACACCACCGTCTTGTTGAACGAAGCAGTAGCAGCTCTTCTCACCAAGCCGGACGCGACCTACGTCGACGCGACCTTCGGGCGCGGCGGCCATTCGCGCCTGATCCTCGCGAAGCTGTCCGCGCGCGGTCGGCTGATCGCGTTCGACAAGGACCCGGACGCGATTGCCGAGGCGGGCCGCGTTGCCGATCCGCGCTTCTCGATTCGCCATCTGGGCTTTCGCCATCTGGGCGAGCTGCCCGCCGCGAGCGTGGCCGGCGTCCTGCTCGACCTGGGCGTGAGTTCGCCGCAGATCGACAACCCGGCGCGCGGCTTCTCGTTTCGCTCGGATGGCCCGCTGGACATGCGCATGGACACCACGCGCGGCGAGAGCGTGGCGCAGTGGCTCGCGACGGCGCCGGCCGGGCAGATCGCGGAGGTGATACGTGACTACGGTGAAGAACGGTTTGCTGCTTCGATTGCAAAGGCGATTGTTGCTCGCCGACAGGAACGGGGCGCTCTTGCAACCACCGCCGAACTGGCCCAGCTCGTGGCTGGCGCGGTCAAAACCCGCGAGCCGGGCCAGGATCCTGCGACGCGCACATTTCAGGCTCTTCGGATTTTTATCAACGCCGAGCTTGAAGAGCTGCAACAGGCGCTAGAGGCCAGCTTGGACATCCTGCAACCCCAGGGACGCCTCGTGGTGATCAGCTTTCACTCGCTGGAAGACCGGATCGTCAAACAGTTCATCGCGCGGAATTCGCGCGAGGTGTTCGATCGCCGGGTCCCGTTCGCGCCGCCCCGGGCGATGAAGCTGAAGGTGCTGGATCGCGTCAAGCCCTCGGCGGCCGAAGTGGCGGCGAACCCGCGCTCGCGCAGCGCCATCATGCGTGTGGCCGAGAGGACCGCCGCATGATGCGCCTGAACCTCGTCCTGCTGGTCGCGCTGATCGCGAGCGCGCTGTACCTCGTGCGCACGCAGTACGAATCGCGCCGGCTGTTCACCGAAATCGACAGGGCCGTGAACGACGCGCGCAAGCTCGAGACGGAGCACGAGCGCCTTCAGGTGGAAAAGCGCGCGCAGGCCACCCCGCTGCGCGTGGAAAAGCTCGCGAAAGAACAGCTGCAGATGCGCAATGCATCGCCGGCCATCACTCAGTACGTCACCAAGGGCGGCGCCGCGGCTTCGGCTGCGGGCGCGGGCATGCCATGAGCCGCAGCGTCGCGTACAGCTCCAGTCCATTGCTGGCGAGCCGGACGCCGGTATGGCGCAGCAAGTTGATCGTCGCGGCGATCGCGACGGGTTTCGTCGCACTGGCCGGGCGCGCCGCCTGGGTCCAGGTTTTTGCCAATGACTTTTTCCAGAAACAGGGCGAAGTCCGTTTTGCCCGGACCATCGAGCTGCCGGCGAACCGCGGGCGCATCCTGGATCGCAATGGGCTGTTGCTGGCCACCAGCGTGCCGGTGCCCAGCATCTGGGCGATTCCCGAGGACGTGGAGCGCGATGCCTCCAAACTGGCGCATCTGGCCGCGCTGCTGGGAATGTCGGCGGCGGATCTCGACCGCAAGCTAGAGGACGAGGACAAGACTTTTGTCTGGCTCAAGCGCCAGGTCGACGAGTCCACCGCGCAACAGGTTGCCGCGCTGCAAATCAGGGGCATCTACCAGCGCAAGGAATACAAGCGCCAGTACCCCGAAGGCGAAGCCGCCGCGCACGTGGTGGGATTCACCAACGTCGAGGACCGTGGCCAAGAGGGCATGGAGCTGGCGTTCAACAACGAGCTGGCGGGGCGGCCCGGCTCGCGCCGTGTGATCAAGGACCGGCTGGGCCGGGTAGTGGAGGACGTGGGCGACCAGCTGCCGCCGGTGGATGGCCGGGATCTGCAGTTGTCGATCGACAGCAAGGTGCAGTTCTTCGCCTACCAGAAGCTGCGCGACGCGGTGCTGGAGCACAAGGCCAGGGCGGGCAGCGTCGTCGTGCTGGACGCGGTCAGCGGCGAGGTGCTGGCGCTGGCCAATTTCCCGAGCTACTCGCCGAACCGGCGCCAGAATCTCACCGGCGAACAGTTGCGCAACCGCGCGCTCACCGACACGTTCGAGCCGGGCTCGACGATGAAGCCCTTCACCATCGGCCTGGCCCTGGAAACCGGTCTGGTCACGCCGCAGACGCAGATCCAGACCGCACCCGGATATGTCGTGATCGGCGGCATGAAGATATCGGATTCGCACGCGCACGGCCTGCTCACGGTACAGGAGGTGATCCAGAAGTCCAGCAACATCGGCACGCTGAAGATCGCGCTGCAGATGCAGCCGCGCCAGATGTGGGAGCTGTTCACCGAAGCGGGTTTCGGCCAGAAGCCGCAGATCACTTTCCCGGGCGCGGTGAGCGGGCGCCTGCGGCCCTACAAGAGCTGGCGGCCGGTGGAGCAGGCGACCATGTCGTACGGCTATGGCATGTCCGCATCGCTGTTCCAGATGGCGCGCTCCTACACCGTGTTCGCCCACGACGGCCAGATCATTCCCGCCACGCTGCTCAAGACCAGCGAGCCTGCCGCCGGAGCGCGGGTGTTCTCGCCGAAGACGGCCGCGGCGATGCGCACCATGCTGCAGATGGCCGCGGGGCCGGGCGGCACCGGCCCCAAGGCGCAGACGTCGGGCTACTCGGTCGGCGGCAAGTCGGGCACGGCGTACAAGCAGGTGGGCAAGGGCTATGCCACGAACAAGTACCGTTCCTGGTTCGTGGGCATTGCGCCGATCGACCACCCGCGCATCATCGTCGCGGTCATGCTGGACGAGCCGTCGGCGGGCAAGTACTTCGGGGGCGAAGTGGCCGCGCCGGTGTTCAGCACGACGGTGCAGCAGACGTTGCGCATGCTGGGCGTGGCGCCGGACATGAACGTCAAGCCGCAGATCGTGGTCGAGGCGGTGGAGGAATCGTTCTGATGCTGCAACTGCACAGCCCCCTGGAAGCCGCCGGCTGGCTGCGCAGCCGCGTCACCGGGACGCTGCACTGCGACAGCCGCCAGATCGGCGCGGGCGATGGTTTCATTGCGTGGCCGGGAGCGGCAACCGACGGGCGCAAGCACGTGCCCGCGGCGATCGCGCAAGGCGCGGTTGCGTGCCTGGTGGAGCAGGAGGGGGTGGAAGCATTCGCCTTCGAATCGCCGGCCACCGCAACGTATCCGCAGCTCAAGGCCGCCACCGGACCGATCGCGGCGGCGTACTTCGAGGCTCCCACGCAGCGGCTGGCGGTGCTGGCCATCACCGGCACCAACGGCAAGACATCGACGGCCTGGTGGCTGGCCCAGGCCCTGTCCAGCGTGCAGCCAGAGGGCATCCCTTGCGGCCTGGTCGGAACGCTCGGCACCGGGCGGCCGCCCGATGTCGAGTTCGTCGGCCTGACCACGCCCGATCCGGTGCGGCTGCAGCGCCAGTTCCGCCGTTTCCTGGACGATGGGCTGCAGGCCTGCGCGATCGAGGCTTCGTCGGTGGGCATCGTCGAGCGGCGTCTGGACGGCACGCACATCCGCGTGGCGGTGTTCACCAATTTCAGCCAGGACCATCTGGACTACCACGGCACGATGGAGGCTTACTGGGAAGCGAAGGCGCAGCTGTTCCGCTGGCCCGGCCTGCAGGCCGTTGTCGTTAATATCGACGACGAGAAGGGCCTGGCGCTGTCGCAATCGCCGGGTAGCGGCCTCGACCTGTGGACCACGTCCTGCGAGCAGCCGGCCCGGCTGCAGGCGGTCGACATCGACTACGGCGATCACGGGCTGCGCTTCGTGGTGCAGGAAGGCGAGCAGCGCCACCCGCTGCAAACCCGGCTGATCGGCCAGTACAACGTGTCCAACCTGCTGGGCGTGATCGGCGCCATGCGCGCGCTCGGTGTGGGGCTGCAGCAAGCCGTGCATGCCTGCGGCAGCCTGTTGCCGGTCCCCGGCCGCATGGAGTGCCTGCGCGAGGCCGGCAAGCCGATCGTCGCCGTCGACTACGCGCACACCCCCGACGCGCTGGACAAGGCGCTGCAGGCGCTGCGCCCGCTGGCGCATCAGCGCGGCGGCAAGCTCTGGTGCGTGTTCGGTTGCGGCGGCGACCGGGACCCGACCAAGCGGCCGCTGATGGCCGCTGTGGTGGAAAAGAACGCCGACCGCGTCGTGGTCACCAGCGACAACCCGCGCAGCGAGAAGCCCGAGAACATCATTAGCCAGATCCTGCTGGGGCTGTCGCACGACCAGTGCGTGCAGGTGCAGGCCGACCGCGCCCTGGCGATCGCCGAAACCGTCGCGGCCGCTGCGCCCGAGGACGTGGTGCTGCTCGCCGGCAAGGGCCACGAGGATTACCAGGAAACGGCGGGCGCCAGGCATCCGTTCTCCGACAAGGTCCATGCGCAGGCCGCGCTGGATGCGAGGAGGTTGGCATGAGCACGAAGGGCGAGGGGCCCTGCATGCGGGGATCGACCAGGGCGAATGGCGCACGCGGCCGACGCCAGTGGGCTTGTCTGAACCTTGATCGTTCGGAGGCCGCAGCATGAGCAGCATGTTCACACTGGCCCAGGCGCTGCCATGGATTCCTGGCGGCGCCCTGGTGGGCGACGGTGCCGTGATCGTGGAGCGCGTGCACAGCGACACCCGCACGCTTCAGCCCGGCGACCTGTTCGTTGCGCTCAAGGGCGAACGCTTCGACGCCAACGACTTCCTCGGGGAAGCGCAAGCCAAAGGCGCGGTCGCCGCAATCGCCCATCGCGGCAAACTGCCGCCGGGCTTTTCCGGCATCGAGGTCGACGACACCAAGCTGGCGCTGGGCTCGCTCGCCGCCGCCTGGCGTGCGCAGTTCGGACTGCCGCTGATCGCGGTGACGGGCAGCAACGGCAAGACCACGGTGACACAGATGATCGCGGCTATCCTGCGCGCCTGGCAGCCCGATGCGATGCTGGCCACGCAGGGCAATTTCAACAACGACATCGGGCTGCCGCTGCAACTGCTGCGGCTGCGATCAGCGCATCGCATCGCCGTGCTCGAACTGGGCATGAATCATCCCGGCGAGATCGCCTACCTGGCCGGCATCGCCAGGCCCACAGTGGCCCTGGTGAACAACGCTCAGCGCGAGCACCAGGAGTTCATGGCCACGGTCGAAGCGGTGGCACGCGAGAACGGCTCGGTGTTCGCCGCGCTCGGGCCCAGCGGCGTGGCCGTATTCCCGTCGGACGAGGAGTTCACGGCGCTGTGGCTGCAGCTGGCCCGTCCGCGCGCCTGCATGATCTTCGGCGACCAGAACGCCGACATCGTGCTGACGTCCGCCCAATGGCAAGGGGGACGCTGGCAAGTCGTCACCAAGACACCGGCCGGGCCGGTGTCTTACGCCCTGCAAATTGCCGGCCGCCACAACGTTCGCAATTCCCTGGCGGCGGTGGCCTGCGCGTTGGCCGCGGGTGTGCCGCTGGCGGCGATCGCCCAGGGCCTTCAGGCCTTCGAGCCGGTCAAGGGCCGCTCGCGCGCGCTGGTGGTGCAGCTTCGCGGACGCGCGATCACCCTGGTGGACGACACCTACAACGCCAATCCCGATTCGGTGCGCGCCGCGGTCGACGTGCTGGCCGAACTGCCCCGTCCGCGGCTGCTGGTGCTGGGCGACATGGGCGAAGTCGGCAACCAGGGGCCGCAGTTCCACGCCGAGGTGGGCGAGCACGTGCGCAATGCCGGAATCGAGCAGCTGCTGACGCTGGGCGACCAGTCGGTGGCGATGCAGGGCCGTCATTTCGACGCCATCGAGCCGCTCAGCGCCGCCGTCCTGGCGCAGCTGCCTCATGTTTCCAGCGTGCTGGTCAAAGGATCGAGGTTCATGAAAATGGAACGCGTGGTCGAGGCGATCATGGCCGAGGCACAGCGGCAAGCGGGGGCCGGCCATGCTGCTTAGCCTCGCCCAATGGCTGCAATCCCAGTCGCCCGAGTTCGGCTTCCTGCGGGTATTCCAGTACATCACCTTCCGCGCGGTGATGGCGGCCATGACCGCGCTGCTGATCGGCCTGATCGCCGGGCCTTGGGTGATCCGGCGGCTGGCCCACCTGAAGATCGGCCAGCAGGTGCGCAGCTACGGCATGGATACGCATTTGACCAAGCACGGCACACCGACCATGGGCGGCGTGCTGATCCTGCTGGCGATCTCGGTGTCGACCTTGCTGTGGTTCGACCTCACCAACCGGTTCGTGTGGATCGTGCTGGTCGTCACGCTCGGCTTCGGCGCCATCGGCTGGGTCGACGACTGGCGCAAGGTGGTGCGCAGGGACCCGGAAGGCATGCGCTCGCGCGAAAAGTATTTCTGGCAATCGCTGATCGGCCTGCTTGCCGCGCTTTACCTCGTGTTCAGCATTTCGGAAAGCTCCAACCTGCGGGTGCTGCAGCTTTTCTTCACCTGGGTGCGATCCGGCTTCGACGTCGACCTGCCGCCCAAGGCGGGCCTGCTGCTGCCGTTCATCAAGGAAGTGAGCTATCCGCTGGGCGTGTTCGGTTTCGTGATCCTGACCTATCTGGTGATCGTCGGTGCCAGCAACGCGGTCAATCTCACCGACGGCCTCGACGGGCTGGCCATCATGCCGGTGGTGATGGTGGGGTCGGCCCTTGGCGTATTCGCTTATGTGACCGGCAGCGCAGTCTATTCGAGGTACCTGTTCTTTCCGCACATCCCGGGCACCGCGGAGCTGCTTATCTTTTGCGGCGCGATGGCCGGCGCGGGCCTGGCGTTTCTCTGGTTCAACACCCATCCGGCGCAGGTATTCATGGGCGACGTCGGCGCGCTGGCACTGGGCGCGGCGCTGGGCACCATCGCGGTCATCGTGCGCCAGGAGATCGTGCTGGCCATCATGGGTGGCATCTTCGTGGTCGAGGCCATCTCCGTTATGGCGCAGGTGATGTACTTCAAATACACGAAGAAGAAATACGGCGAGGGCCGGCGCATTCTCAGGATGGCGCCGCTGCACCATCACTTCGAAAAGAGCGGATGGACCGAGACCCAGGTGGTCGTGCGTTTCTGGATCATCACCATGCTCCTGTGCCTGCTCGGGCTGTCGACCTTGAAGCTGAGGTAGCCGTGATCGACCTCAAGGACCAGCCCGTTCTCATCCTCGGCCTCGGCGCGTCCGGGCTGGCGATGGCGCGCTGGTGCGCGCGCCGCGGCGCGCAGGTGACGGTGGCCGACACGCGCGATGAGCCGCCGCAACTGCAAGCG
>DATNBX010000323.1:0-5065 GCA_035571795.1 Ramlibacter sp. | reverse complement strand
CACCAGCACGCTGTCGCGCGAGGCCGTGAGCGCCGATTACATCGCCTCGCGCGCCGAAGTCGCTGCGTTGATGGGCGAGGACAGCGGCTCCGCCTGGCTGGCAGTCGCCGAGCCCAGGACCGTCAGCGACACGCTGGCCTCAACCCGCTAGCGCGGATCACTCCGGGAAGCCCGCGCGCCGCAGCCCCTCGTAGAGGGGCTGGCGCTGCTCGAGAACCGCGGACGCATCGGGCGGCGGCCGCGTCCTGCCCGATCAGCAGGGAGGCCACTCCTGCGGCCATCTGCAAATCAGGCGGCGACGATATTCCTTGCCGGGTACTGCGGCAGCGAGACCGGCACCCCACCCGGCGTCTCGCACTGCGGCATACCCGCCGCGGACCATGCTTTCACCATGCGTTGGCGATGCTCGGCAATCCGGTACGGCATCACCTGGCCGACAAACGAGACGCTGAAGCGCCGGTTCAGCCGCCGCGCGATGGCCGCTGCATCGCGAGCCCCTTCGGGGTCACCGCGTTCGAAATGCACCGTTGCCAGCGCTCCGTGCGCCCATGCGTAGGTCGGGTTGCGCCTCACGGCGCTGCCAAGCGTCTTCTGTGCTTCGCGCAAGCGGCCCATCATCCATAGCGCCTGGCCCTGGATGGTCAGGAACACTCCGTGCTCGTTGGCGTCGAGCTTGAGGGCCTGGTCCAGATGGGCAAGCGCCTCCTCGCACCGGCCGCAAAACATCAGCGCGTCGCCAAGATTGAATTGCGCGTACGCTGATTCGGGCTCGATGGCCAGCCCTAGCCGCAGCTGCTCGAGCGCAGCGTCGTGTTCCATGCGCCACAACAGCACCTTGCCCAGCAGCATGTGGGGCGTGGAGCTGCTGCCGTGATTGCACGCGACCGCACGCGACGCGCAGCTCGATGCATATTGGTAGCTCAGCGCGGGGTCCGCGCTCCAGCCCGCGAGCGAATCGAACCAATAGGTCCAGCCGAGGAACGCGATCGCGTCCGCATGGTCGCTCGCGCGGGCGATCGCCGCTTCGAATACGGCCCGGGCCTGTGCGTTGCTCTCGGGCGTGAAAAGGGTGAAAAGCTGGTGCCCCCGCAACATGAGATCGAGGATGACGCAGTCCTCGTCGCTGCGCACCAGCGAGGCCGGCCTGGCCGTTGGCGCTGTTTTCGCAAGCACGGCAGCCGAAGACTTGTCTTCGCCCAGGCGCAGTTCCTCGAGCACCGCCCGCGTCTGTGCACTTGGCTCGACATCCAGTTCCCGCCGCAGGGCGTGCCGGCATTCCTCCCAGGTTTGCAACGCCTTCCCGCGCAGGCCGGCGCGCGCGTGCAACCGCATCAAGGCGCGATAACAACCTTCGTGCATCGGATCACTGGCCAGCAGGCGATGGGCCAGTTGCACCGTGGCGTCGCAAGCGCCCTCGCCTCTCGCCTCGCCCAGCCGAGTCAACAGCGCCTGCGCGACATCGCGCAACCGCTGCCGTGCCGCCCCGGCCCACCCTGAGAAATCGACGCCGGCGTCGAGCCCGTCGAGGAAATCGCCGCGGTACAGCTGCGCCGCTGCCAGCATCGACTCCATGTCCTGGCGCAATGCCAGCGACTCGAAGCGGTGGACGTCCACGTCGAAAGCGTCGGTGCGCAGCACGATGCGGTCGCCATCGCTGTCCAGGCCGTCGGCGGCGGCGCCCAGCTGCCGCCGCAACAGGTGCAGGCATTGCCGCAGCGCGGCGCGTGCATCCTCGTCGCTCTGGTCCGGCCAGAGCAGCGCGATCAGCCGGCCGCGATTGGCCGCGGCGCCGGGCTGGCAGGCGACGAACGCCAGCAGCGCCCGGGCCTTGCGCCCCAGCCGGGGCGAAGCGGCCGCGCCCGGCGTTTCGAGCGCGAATTCACCCAACAGGCGCAGTGTCGAAGCTGGCATCCAAGTTCCCCTCTTGTTCTCGCAGGTCTTGTTCCAGAGGTGCCGGCCCGGCCCGCCCGCGATTACTTACAAAGTATGGGTTTACTTGACGCTCTTGGCAAGCCTTGTGACGCCTTTCTCACGGCGATATCACGGCCGCCTTCACGCCCCGTTGGCAGACTGCGGTCCCATCAACCACAACCAGGAGATGACGGTGGCAAAGAAGTTCAAGACGGTTCTCTCGACCCTCGCCGCACTCGCCAGCGTCTGTGCGCTGGCGCAGCCGGCGAGTGCGCCGCCGCTGGCCAAGGAGGGCTTCTATGAGCAGACGCTGTGCTTCGGCGGGTCCTCACACGTAATCAACGCATCCGAGACCGACCGATACGGCAGCTACGTCCTGACCGGCGGAACACAGTCAGTGATCAAGGCGTTCGACGCGATGGCCTTGGAGTGCATCGGCACCTGGGAACTCCGCTCCACCGTCTTCCAGCAAAAGGGCTACTGCGTCTTCCAGGATCCGAGTGGCGACAAGATCCACGGCACGGATACGGTGACGCCGCAGGGTTACTCGGTGGAGCTCCTGGGGGGCACGGGCAAATTCAAGGGCATCAGCGGCAGCGCGAAGATCGAGCGCCTCGGCGCCATGAGCACGGTGCGGCAGGGCACGATGCAGGGCTGCCGCCGCATTTCCGGCAGCTACAAGCTGTCCTGAGCCGGCCGCTTTGTGCGACTCGCCATGACATCCAGCAGCTGCAACGTGACGGCCCCCAATCACCTCAGGAAAGGACAATCCCAGTGAAACGCATTCTTCGAAGTGCCATTGTGCTGGTCGCTTTGGCCTCGAGCGCGGCCTGGGGGCAATACCCGTCGGGGCCGATTCGCTTCGTCGTGCCCTTCCCGGCCGGCGGATCGACCGACATCGTGGCGCGCGCCATCGCCCTGCCGATGTCACAGTCCTTGGGGCAACCGGTCGTCATCGATAACAAGCCCGGTGCGGACGGGCTCATCGCGGGCCAGATCGTCGCTCAATCGGCCCCTGACGGCTACACGTTCCTGTTCGCGACGGCGACCAGCATGAGCTTCGCTCCTGCAACGCGCAAGTCCATGCCATACAACGCCTTGACTGACTTCACACCGATCGGGCGTATCGGCACTTTCGGCTTTTTCGTGTATGTGCACGAAAGCTTGCCCGCCAGGAACATGGCCGATCTGGTGGCCCACGCGCGCAGCAATCCTGGAAAACTCAGCTACGGCAGCAGCAGCGCCACCAGCGTGGTAGCAGCCGCGCAATTTACGCAAGGATCGAAGCTGGAAATGGTCCATGTGCCATACAAGGGCGACGCGCCGTTGATCGCTGACGCTGTCACGGGGCGGGTGCACCTGATGTTCGCCTCGGGCGCGGCGCTTCCGCAAGTGAGCGATGGCAAGCTGCGGGTGCTGGCAACGCTCCTGCCCAATCGCAGCCCCTTGCTGCCTGAAGTCCCCACGTTGACCGAGGCAGGAATGGCCAAGGTATCGATCACGCCCTGGGCCGGGTTGTTCGGGCCCGCGAAGGTCCCGCCTGAAATCGTCGACCGGATCTCGCGCGAATTGACGCGTGCGCTCGCACGCCAGGACGTACGTGCCCAACTCGGTCGCCTCGCGTTCGAGGGCCAAAGTTCGACGCCGGAGGAGCTGGCTTCGTTGGTCAAGGAGCAGCTGCTGGTCTGGCGCAAAGCCTGCGAAGACGCCGGCGTTCAGGCGGAATGAATGAAACGCCCTGCGCCTACACCAATAACCCGGATATTTGGTTGCTGCGCGGAACGCCGTATCGCCGCGCTCGCATTGCTCGGGCCGGCTAAACGTGCGGCCACCGCGCTGTGGGACGGCCTAAGGCGCTGGAACGCCGCCCGCAAGGAAGCTGCAGAAGACCGTCAAACCTGGAGACTCGCGCTGACCGATGAGCGTGTGATGGCTGACATTAGCCGTGACGTGAGACCGGCTATCAAGGGTGGGATTGCTCATGAACGAATAACAAAGGAGAAGCTGTTCCTGTGGAGCCAGCTATGCATACAGTGCGAGCAACTGGAGCTGCAGTTGAATTCAGCGAATTCAAATGGCACAGACAGGGGACCTATTGAGGCTGGACTCGGAGAGTTGCGGGACCGGGCCACGGCAGCGTTCAAAGAAGCCGCCCACGCGCTGAGAAACACAGACTCTGGAACGAGCCCGTGAACGTCTCGCCCGAAATAGTCGACCGGATCTCGCGTGAACTGGCACGTGCGTTCGTGCGCAAGGACGCGAGCGCAACCCCCTATTTCTTAATCGCGCTCGGCAGCATCCGCCGCAGCACATCGTCGGGCCGAATGATGTGGTGGTAGAGCGCGGCGGCCGCGTGAAAAGCGACCAGGCCCAGCAGGATCCACATGGCCACGGAGTGAATGTCGCCCGCCGTCAGAGCCCAGCGTGCCCGCGGCGCCGCCAGCGCCGGCAGCGGCACGAGTCCGAACAGCGTGACGGGCAGGCGATGGGCCGATGCCGAAGCCCAACCCAGCAACGGGCCCGCCAGCAGCAATAAATAAAAAGCCAAATGCGTCGCACGCGCGGCCGGGCGCTCCCACGCGAGTGCGTCGCGCTCATCGAGCGGCACTGGGTCGAGCAGGCGGTTCACCAGGCGTACGGCCGTCACTGCGACGATCAGCACGCCGACCGACAGGTGCAGGTCGATCAGCGTTCCGGGCTGGGTCCTCGGACCGATGTCGGGCATCAGAACCGCAACCACGAACTGCGGGAGCACCAGCAGCACGATCAGCCAGTGCAGCGCCTTGGCGGTGGCGCCGTAATCTAGATGCTCCGACGACATTCCTTCCCTTCTGCGGTTGCTCGACAGTGCGACAATTTTATCGGACGCGTAAGGCCGCGTGCGAGTGACGATCACCGCGCGCTAACCAGCATCATCGGGAGCTACAAGTTGTCCAGCCGCGGCGGGTCAGGTATCGAGCCGGCCGGGTAGCCGAGATCACTACGTGGCGTGGGCAACATGCGCAGCAGCACGGCGTCGTGCCGGACGAAATGATGGTACAGAGCCACCGACGCGTGCAGCATGACCAGCCCAAGCAGCATCCACATCATGAGGGTATGCACGTCGCCCGCCACGAGTGCCCAGCGGTCCCTCGGCGCCGCCAGCGCAGGCAGC
>DATNBX010000322.1:0-3475 GCA_035571795.1 Ramlibacter sp. | reverse complement strand
CGTGATCAGCCCTCGCTCCTGCATGCGCTTGAAGCAGCGGCTGACCGAGGCCTTGTCCATCCCGATGATGCGCGACACCCGTTGCGCCGAGATCGAATTCTCGATCGCCAGCAGCATCAGGCAGCGCCAGGTTTCGATGCCCACGTCGAACACGTTCAGGTAGTGCTGCGACGCCCCGCGCATCAGCTTGCTGGCGATCCAGCTCAGGAACGCGGGCAGGTACCGTTCCAGGTCCTCGACGCTCGTGATTTCGCGCGTGGGCGTGCTTGCAAGTGTGGCCATCCGGGCACGATACACTCGTTTAGTTGTCTTGCCAACCAGTTGGCTTGCACCTGGAGGCGGGCACCCGGTGTGAGTGGGAGCTGGTCATAATCGAAATTCGTAATCGGAGAAGAGGTGGCAACTTCCCGTCAAGACACCGATGGCGAACATCGATCGCTGGTTCCGCTGGCAACGCCGAGAGACCTGCCCTCGATCGACCGCCTGCTGCGCGAAAGCGGCGCGGCCGATCTCATCGCCGAGCACGGCCATACATTGGTCACGCATGAAGCGCGCGCGCTCGCCGAGGCGATGCGGGCGCAGTGCGTTCGGGGCGAATTGCCGCTGGCCGAAGTCCAGACCCGTTCACTGATCGCCGCGCTGGCACGCAATATCGAAGAGCGCCTGGCGCCGCGGCTGCGCCCCGTCCTCAACCTGAGCGGCACGGTGATCCACACCAACCTGGGCCGCGCGGTGCTGGCCGACTCCGCCGTGCAGCGCATGCTGGCAACCATGGCGGGAGCCAACAACCTCGAGTACGACCTGGCTAGCGGCGGCCGGGGCGATCGCGACAGCATCGTGGAAGAACTCCTGTGCCAGCTCACGGGCGCCGAGGCCGCCACGGTCGTCAACAACAATGCCGCTGCGGTGCTCTTGACCATTGCCGCGCTGGCTCACCGTGACCCGGCAAGACGCGAAGTCGTCGTCTCGCGCGGCGAACTGGTGGAAATCGGCGGCGCTTTCCGCATGCCCGATGTAATGGCGTCCGCCGGCGCCCGTATGGTGGAAGTCGGCACCACCAACCGGACCCATCCGCAGGACTACGAGCAGGCGATCAACGAGCGCACGGCGCTGCTGATGAAGGTGCACACCAGCAACTACGTGGTGCAGGGCTTCGCCGCGGCGGTGGACGAAACGACGCTCGCGGGCATCGCCCATGCGCGCGCGCTCCCGATGGCGACGGACCTGGGCAGCGGTGCGCTGGTCGACCTCAGCGCCTGGGGCCTGCCGCACGAGCCGACACCGCAGCAGATGATCAAGGCCGGCAGCGACGTGGTCACTTTCTCGGGCGATAAGCTCCTGGGGGGCCCGCAGGCGGGGCTGATCGTCGGCACGCGGGAGGCCGTCGCCTGCATTCGCAAGTTTCCGATGAAGCGCGCGTTGCGTATGGGCAAGCTGCCGCTGGCCGCATTGGAGGCGACGTTGCGCCTGTATCTGCGGCCGGAGCGGCTGGCGCGCGATCTCCCTACCTTGCGCCTGCTGACGCGGCCCGAAGCCGAAATCGCCACAATGGCGCAGTTGCTGGCTTCCGCCGTGGGGGACGCGCTCGCTCCGCGATTCAAGGTCGAGCCCGCGAAGATGATGAGCCAGATCGGCTCCGGGGCCTTGCCGGTGGAACTGCTGCCATCTGCCGGCCTGGCGATCACCCCGGCCGCCGTGGCGAAGAAGGGGCTGGGCACGGCGCTCGATGAACTCGCGCGGGCGCTGCGAGGATTGCCATTGCCGGTGATTGGCCGCGTCGCGGACGACACGCTGTGGCTGGACCTGCGCGTGCTCGAAGATCCGCAACCTTTCATCGCGCAACTGGCGGCCCTGCGAGAGAGGATCATCGGCAATGGCCATGGCCCTGGGCATGCCTGATTTATTACGGAGGGGAATCGATCCTGGTGGGTCGGCCGGGCTTCAAACCCGGTGGGCGGCGCCATGCGTTGCCGGGTGGGTTCGACTCCCATTCCCCTCCGCCGCCGCGCCATGATCATCGCGACCGCCGGCCACGTGGATCATGGCAAGACCAGGCTTGTCATGGCTCTGACGGGCGTGGATACCGACGTCTTGCCCGAGGAAAAGCGGCGGGGCATGACGATCGAGCCCGGCTACGCCCACGCCGACCTCGAGCCCGGCGTGACGGTCAGCTTTGTCGATGTTCCCGGTCACGAGCGCTTCGTGAAAAACATGCTGGCCGGCGTTGCTGCAATCGATTGCGCACTGCTGGTGGTGGCGGCCGATGACGGCCCGATGCCCCAAACCCAGGAGCATCTGGCGGTGCTGGAATTGCTGGGGATCACGCGGGGAGCCGTGGCCATCACGAAGATCGACCGGGTAGCCACTGCTCGCGTCGAGCAGGTGCGTTCAGCGGTCGAGCTGCGGCTTCGCGCCGGCAGCCTGCGCGACGCAGCCATCTTTCCCGTGTCGGCGCTGACCGGCGAAGGCATAGCCACGTTGCGCCTGCATCTCGCGCAATTGCAGCGGACGCTACCGCTGCGCGCGCCGCATGGCGCCTTTCGCCTCGCAGTCGATCGCTGCTTCTCGCGGCCGGGCGCCGGCACCATCGTCGCGGGCGCGGTGCTGTCCGGACAGGTGGCGGCCGGTGACAAACTCGTGATAGCCCCGGCCGGCCATCTGGCGCGCGTGCGCGGCCTGCAGGTGCATGGACGTGACGTCGACCGCGCCCAGGCGGGCGAGCGCTGCGCTTTGAATCTCGCCGGAGCCGGTGGCGAGCGCATCGAGGTCGAACGCGGCGACTGGATTGTCGCGCCCTCGGCGCATGCACCCACGATGCGGCTGGACGCATCGTTGCGCCTGCTCGCCGACCTTCCCACGACATTGAAGGCGGGAGCATCGCTTCAGTTCCATATCGGCGCGGCGACCTGCGGCGCTCGTGTCATACCGCTGGCGGCCCGGCAGCTGGAGCCCGGCACGACCGGGCCGGTGCAGCTGATACTCGCGGCCCAGGTCAGCGCGTTGCACGGGGATCGCTTCGTGCTGCGCGATGCGGCCGCACATCGCATCGTCGGCGCCGGTTTCGTCCTCGATCCGTTCGCCGCGGCCCGGCATCGGGCTCGCCCCGAGCGGCTGGCCGATCTGGAGGTGTTGGCCCGGCCCGGCAAGGCCGGAGCTTTCGAATCGTTATTGGCGGCGCATGCCGAAGGGGTCGGATGGACGCGCTTTGCCCAAGCGATGAATCTCGATGCGGGTGAACAGGCTGCGCTGCGTTCCCAGGTTCCCGCGCATGAAGTGGCGCATGAGGGCGGTGTGCGACTGGTCGCCCCGGCACATTGGCAAGCACTCCAGCATCGTATTAGGCAGGCGCTTGCCGATTGGCATGTACAGCACCCCGACAGCCTGGGCATGACGGAAGCGCAACTGGTGCTTGCGCTTGCGCCGATGGCCGATGGCGCCTTGCGCCGCTCCGCGATCAGGGACTTGCGCGCTGCCG
>DATNBX010000321.1:0-10161 GCA_035571795.1 Ramlibacter sp. | reverse complement strand
CCTCGCCCTTCCCAAATTGACTTACCCCTTCCGAAACCGTCTTACCCCATGTGTAATCCGCCGTTGACCGAGAAGTCCGCCCCGGTCGAATAGCCGCCTTCATCCGAAGCCAGCCACGCGATGATCGAAGCGATTTCGCTTGGCTCGCCCAGCCGCTTGACGGGAATCGTGGCGACGATCTTGTCCAGTACGTCCGGGCGGATCGCCTTGACCATGTCGGTGCCGATGTAACCCGGGCTCACCGTATTGACCGTCACACCCTTGGTGGCGAGCTCCTGTGCCAGCGCCATCGTGAAGCCGTGCATGCCGGCTTTCGCGGCTGAGTAGTTGGTCTGGCCCGCCTGGCCCTTTTCGCCGTTGACCGAGCTGATGTTGACGATGCGGCCCCAGCCCCGTTCCACCATGTCGCCGACGACCTGTTTGGTCACGTTGAACATGGAGTTCAGGTTCGTTTCGATCACCGCATCCCAGTCCTCGCGCGTCATCTTCAGGAACATGCGGTCGCGCGTGATGCCGGCGTTGTTGACCAATACGTCGATCGAGCCGTGTTCGGCCTTGGCCTTGCTGAATGCATCGACGGTGGAGTTCCAGTCGCCGACGTTTCCGACCGAGGCATAGAAGGTGAAGCCCTGGGCTTGTTGCTCACCCAGCCACTTGCCGTAGTCGCGCGTCGGCCCGCAACCCGCGATGACCTTGAAACCTTCCTTGTGCAGCCGCTGGCAGATTGCGGTGCCGATGCCGCCCATGCCACCGGTCACGTATGCAATTTTCTGGCTCATTCTTATCTCCTTGATTCGCTACAAATTCCAGAGCGCTTCGAGCCCGCCATGAGCGGGCCGATTCATTCTGAACCGCTTAAGGGCGTTCCACCGCAAGGGAAACCCCCATGCCGCCGCCGATGCACAGCGCGGCCAGACCTTTCTTGGCTTCACGGCGCTGCATCTCGTACAGCAGCGTCACCAGGATGCGGCAGCCCGACGCACCAATGGGGTGGCCGATGGCGATCGCGCCACCGTTCACGTTGACCTTGGCCGGATCGATCGCGAGTTCCTTGTTGACGGCACAAGCCTGCGCGGCGAACGCCTCGTTGAGCTCGAACAGGTTCACGTCCTGCACGTTCCAGCCGGCGCGCTGCAGCGCCTTGCGCGACGCCGGAACCGGCCCCATGCCCATCGTGGCCGGATCCAGCCCGCTGGTGCCGAATGCGACGATCCGCGCCAGCGGTTTCAGGCCCAGGGCCGCTGCCTTTTTCGCACTCATCACGACCACCGCCGCCGCGCCGTCGTTGATGCCGGAGGCATTGCCGGCCGTGACGGTGCCGGCCTTGTCGAACGCCGGACGCAAGCCGGCCAGCGCTTCGGCGTTGGTCTTCTTGTTCACGTACTCATCCGTATCGAAGATCAGCGGATCGCCCTTACGCTGCGGAATCGAGACGGGAACGATCTCGTCCTTGAACTTGCCGGCCGCCTGCGCGGCTGTGGCTTTCTGCTGGCTTGCCAGCGCGAGCGCGTCCTGGGCGGCACGATCGATGCCGTACTGCTTGGCCACGTTTTCTGCCGTCACACCCATGTGGTACTGGTTGTAGACGTCCCAAAGGCCGTCGACGATCATCGAGTCGAGCATCTTCCAGTCGCCCATGCGCTGGCCGTCGCGCGAGCCCATCAGCACGTGCGGCGCCGCGCTCATGTTTTCCTGGCCACCGGCCACGACGATCTCACTGTCGCCCCACGCAATCGCCTGCGCCGCCAGCATGACGGCCTTCAGGCCCGAGCCGCAGACCGCGTTGATGGTCATGGCCGGCACTTCTTTGGGAATTCCCGATTTGATCAGCGCCTGACGCGCCGGGTTCTGGCCGACGCCGGCAGCGAGCACCTGGCCCATGATCACCTCGCCCACCTGGGCGGGGTCGAGCTTGGCGCGTGCCAGGGCTTCCTTGATCGCGATCGAGCCGAGCTCGGCCGCCGCGATCTTGGCGAGCGAGCCGCCGAACTTGCCAACGCCAGTACGGGCGGCCGAGACGATGACGATGTCTTCCATGATGGTTCTCCTGAAGAAAAGGTTACTTGGCTGTCATTGCGGGCCTTGCCCCGCAATCCATGGATCCCGGATCAGGTCCGGGATGACAGGCCTCTATGCTTTGGCTTTCACATACCGGCCGGGCGCGGGCTCGATGGCCTTGTACTTGCCCTTGCCATAGCTCTTGGGCGCAGCCTTGAGCTTGCCCGCGTGCCCTTTGAGCCAGCCGGACCAATCGGCCCACCAGCTGCCGGGGTGTTCCTTGGCGCCCTTGAGCCATTCGCCGAATGTCTCGGGCAGCTTCTCATTGGTCCAGTACGACCGTTTGTTCTTGGCCGGCGGGTTGATCACCCCGGCGATATGGCCGGATGCACCCATCACAAAGCGCTTCTTCCCCGGCAGGTGTTTTACGGATGCATACGCGCCGCCGATCGGCACGATGTGGTCCTCGCGCGAACCGTAGATGTACACCGGCAGGTCAACCTTGCGCAAGTCCACTTTTTCGCCGCAAACCGTGCACTTGCCCGGCTTGACCAGGTTGTTCTCGAAATATGTATTGCGCAGGTACCACGCGTACATAGGCCCCGGCAGGTTGGTGGAATCGCTGTTCCAGTACAGCAGGTCGAACGGCGGCGGCGTTTCGCCCTTGAGGTAGTTGCCCACCACATAGTTCCACACCAGGTCGTTCGGCCGCAGGAAGCTGAAGGTCGAGGCCAATTCCTGGCCCTTGAGGATGCCGCCGCGCCCCAGCTGCATCTCGCGGAACTTGACCGACGCCTCGTCGATGAAGACGTCGAGCACCCCGCTGTCGCTGAAGTCCAGAAAACTCGTGAGCAGCGTGGCCGAGACCAGAGGTTTTTCGCCGCGGGCGGCCAGCACCGCAAGGGCCGTACCCAGCATCGTGCCGCCAACGCAAAAGCCCAGCGCATTGATCTGCTTGGCGGCGCCGATCTCCTGCACCAGCTCGATCGCCTTGATCACCGCGCCCTCAATGTAGTCGTCCCAGGTCTTGTCCTTCATCGACTCGTCCGGGTTGCGCCAGCTGACCACGAACGTGCGATGGCCCTGCTCCACCAGGTACCGGATCACTGAATTTTCCGGCTGCAGGTCGAGGATATAAAACTTGTTGATGCAGGGCGGCACGACCAGGAACGGCCGCTCATAAACCTGCTTGGTCAGTGGCTTGTATTCGATCAGCTGGAACAGCTCGTTCTCGAATACCACCGCGCCTTCGGTGACGGCGACGTTCTTGCCGACCTCGAACACGCTCTCGTCGGTCATCGAGACATGGCCCTGCTGGATGTCCTTGAGCAGGTTCTGCATGCCTTTGGCGATGCTCTCGCCATGGGTTTCGACGGCTTTCTTCTGCGCTTCGGCATTGAGCGCGAGGAAGTTGCTGGGCGCCGAGGCCGCCATCCATTGCTCGACTGCGAAGCGCAGCCGAGCCTTGGTCTTGGCATCGGTTTCGGCCGCTTCGACCAGGCCCAGCAAAGCGCGTGCGTTGACCATGTAGAGACCCGCCGAGAACGCCGCAACGGGATTGGAAGTCCAGGCGTCGGACGCAAAGCGCTTGTCGACGGGAGTGCCTTGCAGGCCGTGGTTCCAAAGCTCCGCCGTTTCCTTCAGGTAGGCCTGCTGCAGGGCCTGAAGCTTGTCGGGGGAAAAGCCCAGGTGCGGCAGGGCCGGCATACCCGAGTTCAACGTCTGCATCGATTGAAGTGCCTTGCTCCAGCCCTCACCTAAACCTTGCTGGAACTGCTGCGCTGCCTCGAGCCAACTTGTCTCAGAATTCATCTTGTTTTCCTGATACCCTATTTGGGGTAAACCCGAAGTATCTCATTTCTCATGTTGCACTGCAACATTCCGGACAAGCCCTGATGTATCTGGTCGTTATCGCCTGGCTCTATGTCGCCTTGATGATGGCAGTGGCCGAAGCCACCAACCCCGCCGGGACAATCATCGGCGCCTTCTTCACCTTTGTACTCTATGGCGCCGGCCCTGTGGCGCTGGTGGTCTACGTGATGGACACGCCGCGCCGCAAGAAAGCGATCAAGGCGCGCGAAGCTGATGAGCTGGCGCGGCGCTTGGCGGCTGCCTCAAGCCAGCCAGATGGCGGCCGCGAAACGGCCGCTGACGCGGTCGCGCCGGTGCGAAAAAAATTTTGAGGGACTGCTGACGGTGCACCACTCGCGGCTGCCGTCGTTGCCGTAAACGCGGGTGATGCCCATCGCACGCAGCCGGTGGCGCGCCAGGCCGGCCAGGTCGGCCAGCCACTTGCCATCGCGATACGGCTTGAACAGCGCCATAGCCTGAGGATCGTGGGACTCGAACGCCGCCTTGACTTCCGGTCCCACTTCGAACGAATCCGGGCCGATGCAAGGACCCAGCCACGCCAGCGTTTGCCCGGCATCCTCGATCCCGGCGACCTGGCGAAACCGGGCCCACACGACCTCCAGGATGTTGCGTCCGGCTCCTTGCGCCAGGCCGCGCCAGCCCGCGTGTGCCGCGGCCACTGCCCGGCCGCTGGTCGCGGTGAACAGCACCGGCAGGCAATCGGCCACCATGATCGTGCACGCCACGCCTGGCGTCGTCGTGACGCAGCCGTCTGCCTCGGCGCCGTCGGGCGTATCCGCTCCAAGCTGCACGCAATCCAAGCCGTGCACTTGCTTCAGGAAGACGGGCCTCGCCTGCAACGCAGCCGCGAAGATGGTGCGATTGGCGGCTACCGCTTCGGCGGAGTCGCCGACATGGTCGCCCAGGTTGAGACTGTCATAGGGGGGAGCCGACTGGCCGCCGGCGCGCGTGGTGCAGACGGCGCGCACGTTCGCCGGGACTGGCCAGTGCGGTGTGATCCACTCCGCGGGAACAGGCATTCAGGGCTCGTTGTCGGGGCAGCTGGAGGGTTGTGCCTTCTGGAACGCCGGGTGCGCCATGCAGGCGTCGAAGACGGCCATGGTGCGTGCCAGACCCTCGAAGCTCGTATTGACGCGCCTGCCGTTGAAAATCTGAGGCACCAGGCAGCAGTCGGCCATCGTCGGTGAGTTGCCATGGCAGTAGGTCGAGTGCGGCAGTTGCATCAACTGGCGCTCGAATGCCTCCAGGCCGTCGCGCACCCAGTGGCGGTACCAGTCGTTCTTGACTTCTTCTTCCACCTTGAGCTCGCGCACAAGGTATTTCAGTACGCGCAGATTGTTCAGGGGATGGATCTCGCAGGCAATCATCTGGGACAACGCCCGCACCCGCGCGCGGCCGAGCGGGTCCTTGGGCAGCAGCGGCGGCGCCGGATGCGTTTCATCCAGGTACTCCATGATGGCCATGGACTGGCCCAGATGCTCGCCCGTATCGGTTTCAAGTGTGGGCACCAGCGTAGCCGGCGATATCGCTACATAGCCCGGCTGTTTGTGCTCGCCCTTCACGAGGTGCACCGGCATGTACTCGTAGCTCAGGCCCTTGAGTTCCAATGCGATGCGCACGCGAAACGACGCCGACGATCTGAAGTAGTTGTACAGTTTCATGACGTAAGGATAAACCGGATCCCATACTCAAATCAGGAACAGATCATGATCCTCGAGATCGCCGACATTCGAATTGCGCCCGGCCAGCAGGCCGCGTTCGACGAGGCCATCCAGCGCGGCCTTGCGACCGTCGCATCGCAAGCCAAGGGCATGCGCGGCTACAAGGTGAACAAGTGCATCGAGTCGCCCGAGCGCTACGTGCTGCAGATCTTCTGGGACACGCTGGAAGACCACACGGTCGGCTTCCGGCAAGGGCCGCTGTTCGCGCAGTGGCGCGCCATCATCGGGCCGTTCTTTGCCGCCCCGCCGCTGGTCGAGCACTTCACGCTGCTGAACAAGAGCTAAAGGACAAGGGGCCAGTCAGGCCCATCGACGCTAGACAACGCCACGCGGCGCCCCTTGTTTTCTCCTCGTTTAGGCCCCTTTGGGGCGCCCCTTGTTTTCTCCTCGTTCCCTCCTGGTTTCTTGCCCGGCGACAAGTTTGCCGAGCAATGACAGCAGCTGCTCGCGCTCGGCCGCTTCGAGCGGGCGCAGGATGCGCGCCTGGACTTTGATGACGGCCCGCTTCATCTGCCGCGCTGCCTGGTCACCTTCCGCGGTAATCCACAACAGCTTGCGGCGGCGGTCATCGGCATCGGCTTCCCGGCGAACCCAGCCCTTGGCTTCCAGCCGGCCGATCACCGAACCGAAAGTGGCGGCGTCGAATGCCACTTTGCCGGCCAGCGTCACCTGGTCTTCGCCCGGGTCCGCAATCAGCGCGTACAGTATTGCGAACTGCACCGGCGTCACCTCGAAAGCCCCGGTTTCTTCCATGAAGATGGCGACCGCAAGCTGGTGCGCGCGGCGGATCAGGTGGCCGGGAGCGTGCTCAAAATCGAAGCCTTTTGTCATATTCCGAGTTTAGCGACCGGCCTTGGGAGCTGGCCATGCAAGGATCGCAAATAGTATGTATGCTTAGTATTTGACCATCACCCAGCTCAAAATGACATCCGAGACAACCCACCCCCTGAACCTGCTCGTCGCCGGCGGCGGCATCGGCGGCCTGGCCGCCGCCTACGTGCTGGGACGCGCCGGCCATCGCGTCACCGTGCTGGAGCAGGCTGGCTCGTTCGGCGAAATCGGCGCCGGCATCCAGCTTGGCCCCAACATCTTCAAGATGTTCGATTACCTGGGGCTCACCAAGGCCGTCAACCGGGTGGCGTTCTTTCCGACGGGGCTGGGCATGAACGACGTGCGCACTGGCGAAAAGGTCATTCGCGTCCCGCTCGGTGGCGCCGCACTTGGCGCCTATGGCTATCCATATGGCGTGATCTATCGGGTCGACATGCATGACGTGTTCCTCCACGCCTGCAAGACCCTGCCCACCGTCACGCTGCTTACCTCGAGCAAAGTCGAATCGTTCGAGCAGGACGGCTCGGGTGTGCGCGCGCGGCTGGCCAGCGGCGAGACGCTCCAGGGCGATGCACTGATCGGCGCGGACGGATTGTGGAGCCGAGTCCGCGAGGCAGTGGTCGGCGACGGCAAGCCCCGTGTGTCAGGCCATATCGCATACCGGGCAGTACTCAAGCGCGAAGAAGTGCCGGACCATCTTTGGAGCGATGACGTGGTGCTGTGGGGCGGCGAGAAAACGCACCTGGTGCATTACCCGCTGCGCCGCGGCGAACTGTTCAATCTGGTCGCCGTATTTCACAGCAACAAGTACGACGAAGGCTGGAACACCTTCGGCGACACCGCCGAGCTGAACGAGCGCTTCTCGCAAGCTGTGCCGCAGGTCAAGGAGCTGCTCGGCAAGATCCAGACCTGGAAGATGTGGGTGCTGTGCGACCGCGAGCCGGTGAAGAACTGGAGCAAGGGGCGCGTCACCCTGCTGGGCGACGCCGCGCACCCGATGCTGCAGTACCTGGCGCAAGGCGCCGGTCAGGCCATCGAGGATGCCGTCGTGCTGGGCGAGGCCCTGCGCGCCTCGAAGGGCGACGTCGAGCAAGCCTTCCTGAAATACCAGCAGGCGCGCTACCTGCGAACCGGCCGCGTGCAGCTCACCGCGCGCTTTTACGGCGACATCTACCATGCCTCCGGCGTGCAACGCGAACTGCGCAACCAGCTGTTCCAGAGCGGCAAGGAATCCGCGGGCTTTGCCGGCCTCAAATGGATGTACGACGGCATCGATCCCAAAAACCTGTTCAAGTCCTGAAATCTTGCCTGCCGCGCCGAAGCCGCCGCAGGCAAAGGAGACATCTTCATGAATGCACCCGATTCCATCGCCCTGTCGCGCGAGCAGCTCTACCGCGACATGGCTCCGCTCAACCTGACGCCCTTGTGGGAAGTGCTGCACGCGCTGGTACCGCAGCAGCCCTCCAGCCCCTGCGTTCCCGCGCTGTGGAAATACGATGAAGTGCGGCCCTTCCTGATGCGCTCGGGCGAGGCGATCACCGCCGAAGAAGCGGTACGGCGGGTGCTGATCCTGGAGAACCCGGCACTGCGCGGCCAGTCGGCCGTGACGCAGTCGCTGTACGCGGGCCTGCAACTGATCCTGCCGGGCGAGATCGCGCCCAGTCATCGACACACGCAAAGCGCCTTGCGTTTCATCGTGGAGGGCTCGGGTGCGTACACGGCCGTGGATGGCGAACGTACCACCATGCGCCCGGGCGATTTCATCATCACGCCCAGCTGGACCTGGCACGATCACGGCAACGACGCGTCGCAGCCTGTGGTCTGGCTCGACGGGCTGGACATCCCGATGATCCGGTTCTTCGACGCCGGATTCGCCCAGACCGATACGAGCAAATCGCAGAAAGTCACGCGCGGCGAAGGCACGAGCTTTGCGCGCTATGGCCACAACATGGCGCCGGTGCGTCATGACGCTCCCTTCGGCGCCACCTCGCCGCTCTTCAGCTATCCGTACGAGCGCAGCCGCGATGCGCTGCAAGGGCTCGAGCGCGACGCACCGGTGGACGAGTGGGATGGCGTCAAGCTGCGCTACCTCAACCCGCTCACCGGCGGCTCGCCAATGCCGACAATGTCCACCTTCATGCAGAAGCTGCCGGCCGGTTTCGCCGGCAAGCCCTGGCGCCAGACCGACGGCGCCGTCTACAGCGTGGTGGAAGGCCAGGGTGAGGCGGTGATCGAAGGCGGCGGCCAGACCTGGCGTTTCGAATTCGGGCCGCGCGACCACTTCGTCGTTCCGTCATGGCACACTGCGCGCCTTGCCTCGGCAAGCGGCTGCGTCCTGTTCAGTTTTTCCGACCGTCCGGTGCACCAGGCCTTGGGCATTCACCATGAAGAAAGGTTGTCATGAGCTACGTTTTCACCCCCGCGCCGCCGGCGTCCGTGCCGGTAGCCGGCCGCGCCGAACGTTTCCCGGTGCACCGCATTTACTGCGTCGGCCGCAACTACGCGGAGCACGCCAAGGAGATGGGTTTCACCGGCCGCGAGCCGCCGTTCTTCTTTCTCAAGCCGGCGGACGCGGTACTGCCGGTAAACGCCGGCGAAACCGGCACCATGGCTTATCCCAGCCTCACCAGCAACCTGCATCATGAGATCGAACTGGTGGCCGCCATCGGCACCGGCGGCAAGAACATCAAGGCGGCGGATGCGCACAAGCATGTCTTCGGCTACGCGGTGGGGCTGGACATGACGCGCCGCGACCTGCAAGGGGAAATGAAGAAGCAGGGCCGGCCCTGGAGCATCGGCAAGGCATTCGAGCAGTCCGCCCCGATCGGCCCGATTACACCGGCCGCGCAGGCCGGCGATGTCGCCAATGCCGAGGTCTGGCTGCAGGTCAATGGCAAGGACCGGCAGCGCAGCAATGTCTCCAAACTGATCTGGAGCATCGGCGAAACCATCGAGCACCTTTCCGCGGCCTGGGAACTGCAGCCCGGCGACCTGATTTTCACGGGCACACCCGAAGGCGTGGCCGCGGTCGTGGCCGGCGACACGCTGGTCGGCGGAGTGACCGGCCTGGGCGAACTGCGCGTGCGCATCGCCTGAAACCCTCCGGGGTTTGCGGCACTTCGGGGCTGTTCCGCCGGTAGCCTCGTGTGGCCGGCGGCGGGGCTGGCATCTTTTCACCTTAACATTGGGTGATGCTGCGCAGCCCCATCAAACATTGCAGGAACTGCGGCGTGGCGGTGGTGTACCGGGTCCCGGACGACGGCGATACCCGCGAACGCGCCGTCTGCCCGGCCTGCGACACCATCCACTACGAAAATCCGCTCAATGTGGTTGGCACGGTGCCTTACTGGGGCGAGCACGTGCTGCTTTGCAAGCGCAACATCGAGCCGCGCTGGGGCAAATGGACCTTGCCCGCCGGCTTCATGGAACTGGGCGAGACCACCGAACAGGGAGCCGCGCGCGAAACCGACGAGGAAGCCGGCGCCCAATTCCAGCTGGAAGGGCTGCTGACGGTGCTGAGCGTTCCGCGCGTGAACCAGGTCCACCTTTTCTATCGTGCCCGGCTGCTCAGCGAGCGCTTCGCTCCCGGCCATGAAACCATCGAGGCCCGGCTGTTCCTGGAGCGCGAGATTCCCTGGGACGAAATCGCTTTCAAGACGGTAAGGGAAACCCTGCTGTGTTATTTCGACGACCGGCGCAAGGGCCGCTTCGAAGTGCACAACATCAACATTGCCTGAGT
>DATNBX010000320.1:0-48817 GCA_035571795.1 Ramlibacter sp. | reverse complement strand
CGCGTGGGCCAGATGCGGGTGCCGATCGGCGTGTTCGCGATGATTTTCGAGAGCCGGCCGAACGTGACGATCGAGGCGGCGAGCCTGTCGATCAAGAGCGGCAACGCGTGCATCCTGCGCGGCGGCTCGGAAGCGATCGATTCGAACAAGGCGCTGGCCCGCCTCGTGCAGCAGGCGTTGACGGACGCCGGGCTGCCGCCGGATGCGGTGCAGCTGGTGCAGACCACCGACCGCGATGCCGTGGGCCATCTGATCGCGATGCCGCAGCACGTCGACGTGATCATTCCGCGCGGCGGCAAGGGCCTGATCGAACGGATCAGCCGTGACGCGAAAGTTCCGGTCATCAAGCACCTGGACGGCAACTGTCATGTGTATGTGGACGATCCGGTCGATCTCGAGATGGCGGTGAAGGTCGCCGACAATGCCAAGACCCAGAAGTACAGTCCCTGCAATGCGATCGAGGGCCTGCTGGTGGCGCGCGGCGCCGCAAGGGAATTCCTGCCGAAGATCGGCGCCGTCTATGCCGCCAAGGGCGTGGAGATGCGCTGCGATGGAGAGTCAAGAGCCGTTCTTCAGCAGGCTTTCGACAAGCTCGGGCGGAACGGTGTCTTGAAGGACGCCACCGAGCAGGACTGGTACGAGGAATATCTCGCTCCCATCATCAGCGTCAAGGTGGTGGCGGGAGTGGACGAGGCGATCGGCCATATCAACCGTTACTCGAGTCACCACACCGACGCGATCATCACCCTCGACCACGTGCATGCGCAGCGTTTCCTGCGTGAGGTCGATTCCGCCAGCGTGATGGTCAATGCCAGCCCGCGCTTCGCCGACGGTTTCGAATACGGCCTGGGCGCCGAAATCGGCATCAGCACTGACAAGTTCCACGCGCGCGGCCCGGTCGGCATCGAGGGCCTGACCTCGCTGAAATGGGTCGTCCTGGGCAACGGCGAAATTCGCTCCTGACAACCTTGCGCGACTATTGGCGCCACTGCGGCTATCGTTTGCTGCACCAGACTCCCGACGGCCACCTGCGGGTCACCGACGATTTTCTGCGCAGCCTGCTGGAGCGGCCCGAACTCGCTCCGGCGCCGCAGTCCTGCAACAGCGAGCTCGCCCTGCACCAGCGCCTGCTGGCGCAGCCGCGTGCCGATGTCGACGACCGGGATATCGCCGCGGTGGCCGACGACGACGCGCGATCGAACTACGCCGTCTGGCTGCGCTTTCGCCGGCGGCTGCTGGCCCATGACACCCTTGAAGCCAGCTACCTGGCGTTGTTCGCCGGGGAAGGTGTCGATGTTCCGCCGCTGTTCGTGCACCAGATCACGCAGATCCTGCTGCGCCACGCGCTCGGCGGCGAAGCCACGGCGATGCAGGCGCGCGCCGCCGAGATGCTGTTTCGCGCTCAGCGCATTTCGGTGCAGGAGGACGGCCAGGTGATGGCTGCGGACGACGAGACCGTCGAGCGCCACGCCGTTTCCGCCGGTTTCGGCGCCATCGGCGAATTGCTGAAGCAAGGCGGTGCCACCTTGCGCACCGCCGAGCTGGACGTGCTGCGCGACGAAAACCAGGAGTTCTACTGGGAACGCGACGAAAGCCATGACCTGGTCGTGAGCCTCAACCACGGGCAGCCCGCCCTCGCGGCGTTGTGCCGCGTGCTCGAAGCGTGGGTACGGTATTTCCTGAAGACTGCGGTGCGGATCGAAGTGGCGCGCCACATCGACGAAGACAACTGGGTCTGGCATGTCGGCCTCGACGCCCAGGCCAGCGCCGTCCTGAACGACCTCTATCGGGGCGAAGACGTGAACGAGGACCGCATGGCCGGCATGCTGTGCCTGTTCCGGCTCGTCTTCGAGGAGCCGGCCGTCATGCGGCCCGAAATAGCCGGCCGGCCCGTGTACCTGGCAATGGCGATGGACCCGCAGCACCGCCTCAAGCTCAAGCCGCAAAATCTGCTGCTCAATCTGCCTCTGGCGCACGTGGCGTGAGGCGACCTGGCCCCTTGCAAACCCGCACAGCCGCCCTTAAATCCCTACAATTCCTGTCAGTTATTCTCACTCCAAAATACAAGAGGACGGCATGGTTCCGCATCTGATCACCGCCTTGACCGGCCCCATCAACGAGCTCGAGCAGCGCGTTCTCGAATCCATGCCGGCCATCGAGCGCTGGTTCCGGCTGGAGTGGATGGAGCACACGCCGCCGTTCTACAGCTCGGTGGACATTCGCAATGCCGGCTTCAAGCTGGCGCCCGTGGATACCAATCTCTATCCCGGTGGCTGGAACAACCTGACCCCCGAGATGCTGCCGCTGGCGGTGCAGTCGGCGATGGCCGCGATCGAGAAGATCTGCCCCGAGGCGAAGAACCTGCTGGTCATTCCTGAGAACCACACCCGCAACACTTTCTACCTGAGCAATCTGGCCCAGCTCAAACGCATCTTTCACATGGCCGGGCTGAACGTGCGCATCGGATCGATCAATCCGGACATCAAGGAGCCGACCACGATCGATCTCCCCGGCGGCGGCTCGGTCCTGCTCGAGCCGGTCGTGCGTAGCAAGCGCCGCCTGGGCCTGAAGGATTTCGATCCCTGCACCATCTTGCTGAACAACGATCTTTCCTCTGGCATCCCGGGCATCCTGGAGGACATCCACGAGCAATACCTGCTGCCGCCGCTGCACGCCGGCTGGTCGGTGCGGCGCAAGAGCAATCACTTCAAGAGCTACGAGGAGGTGTCCAAGCGCTTCGGCAAGCTGCTCGGCATCGATCCATGGCTGATCAATCCGATGTTCAACCAGTGCGGTCAGGTCGATTTCGCGCAGGACAGCGGGATGGAATGCCTGACGACGAACGTCGAGGCGCTGCTGGCCAAGATCAGGCGCAAGTACAAGGAATACGGCATCGGCGAAAAGCCTTTTGTCATCGTGAAGGCGGACAACGGCACCTATGGCATGGGCATCATGACCGTGCGCGACGTCAAGGATCTCGAGGACCTGAACCGCAAGAGCCGGAACAAGATGTCCGTCATCAAGGATGGCCAGGAGGTGACCGACGTCATCATCCAGGAAGGCGTGCTCACCAACGAGCGGATCAATGAGGCGGTGGCCGAACCGGTCGTCTACATGATGGACCGCTACGTGGTCGGCGGCTTCTACCGGGTCCATGCCGAGCGCGGCACGGACGAAAACTTGAACCAGCCCGGCGCCAGCTTCGTGCCGCTGGCATTTGCCGAGAGTACGCGCTTACCTCAGCCGGGTGAGAAACCGGGCGCCAGTGCGCCGAACCGCTTCTACATGTATGGCGTGATTGGCCGGCTGGCCATGCTGGCGGCCAGCTACGAACTGGAAGCGACCGACCCCGATGCCGAGACTTACGACTGAACTGGTAGCGCGACTGTCCTGACTCATTCGTTGTGGCATTGCAACGTCAGCAAATACCGGCGCCTCCAAGGGCACAATGACGATCCCTAAAAGTAATGCAACCCCGCTGGCCGAGCATACCGGCCCAAGACGGGGCCCCTAGGTGTCCAAGTCGAAATCCTCGCTCGCGGTGCTGACGCTCGGCGCCATCGGAGTCGTTTACGGCGACATCGGTACCAGTGTCCTGTACGCCATGAAGGAGGTCTTCGGCTCCGGACACGTGCCCTTCACCCCGGCAAACGTCTACGGCATCCTGTCGATCTTCTTCTGGACGCTCACCGTCATCGTCTCGATCAAGTACGTGGTGCTGGTACTGCGCGCGGACAACAATGGCGAAGGCGGACTGGTCGCCATGCTCGCGCTGGCCTCCATGTCGGTCAAGGACCGGCCCGAGCTGCGGCGCATCCTGCTCGTGGTGGGCATCTTCGGCACCTGCCTGTTCTACGGTGACGGTGTCATCACGCCGGCGATTTCGGTCCTGTCCGCCATCGAAGGCCTGGAGGTTCTGTCGCCCCAGCTCAACCACTACGTGATCCCGCTGACGCTGGTGGTGCTGCTGGCCCTGTTCGCGATGCAAAAGCGCGGCACCGGCGGCATTGGCCGCTTCTTCGGGCCGATCACGCTGGTGTGGTTCGCTGCGATCGCGCTGCTGGGTATCGCGCACATTGCCACCAACCCGGCGGTCCTCAAAGCGCTGAGTCCGCACTATGCGCTGCTCTTCATGTACCGCAATCCCGGTACCACCTTCATCGTCCTGGGGGCCGTGATCCTGTGCGTGACGGGCGCCGAGGCGCTGTACGCCGACCTGGGCCATTTCGGCAAGAAGCCGATCCGCCTGGCCTGGTTCGCGATTGTCATGCCGGCCCTCACGCTGAACTACTTCGGCCAGGGCGCGCTGCTGCTGAAGAATCCTGAAGCCGTCAAGAACCCGTTCTACATGATGGGTCCGGAGTGGGCCATCCTGCCGCTGGTTCTGCTGGCGACCATGGCTACCGTGATCGCCTCGCAGGCCATGATCACCGGCGCCTTCAGCGTGACCAAGCAGGCGGTCCAGCTGGGTTACCTGCCGCGGCTGCAGATGCGCCATACCAGCGTGCGTGAAACCGGGCAGATCTATATTCCGTTCGTCAACTGGGGGCTGTTCGTCGCGATCGTGATGGCTGTCGTGATGTTCAAGTCTTCCAGCAATCTCGCTGCGGCATACGGCATCGCCGTCACCACCGACATGCTGATCACCACCGTGCTCACGTTCTTCGTGATCCGCTACGCCTGGAAATACCCGTTGTGGCTGTGCATTGCGGCTACCGGTATCTTCTTCATCGTGGACTTCACGTTCTGGTCTTCCAACCTGCTCAAGCTCGAGCAGGGTGGCTGGTTCCCGGTGCTGATTGGCATGGCGATGTTCACGTTGATGATGACGTGGAAGCAGGGCCGGTCGCTGCTCAACGAAAAGCTCAAGGCCGACGCCATCGACCTCAAGAGTTTCCTGGAAGCGGTGTTCGTCAGCCCACCCACGCGGGTGGAAGGCACGGCGGTGTTCCTGACTGCGGAGCCCGGGACGGTGCCCAATGCGATGCTGCACAACCTCAAGCACAACAAGGTGCTGCACGAGAACAACCTGTTCGTCACGGTGCAAAGCCATGAGGTGCCGTGGATCGGCATCAACAAGCGGGTCGAGATCGAACCGCTGGGTCACAGCTGCTGGCAGGTCGTGCTGCATTACGGCTTCAAGAACGATCCGGACGTGCCGCGCGCGTTGGAGCAGATCCGCGCCCGCGGCTGCGAGATCGAGAAGATGAAGACCAGCTATTTCCTCTCCCGCGATACCGTCGTCCCGACGATCGGCCGCGGCATGGCGCCGTGGCGCGAAAAACTGTTCGCGCAGATGCACCACAACGCCAGCGCGGCGGCGGACTTCCTGAACCTGCCGAACAATTCAGTCGTTGAGCTGGGCTCCAAGATCGAGATCTGACCGCCGGGCCGTGCCGGCGAAGGGTGCGTCAGGCGAGTGCCATTCTGGTTTCTGCCGGGTGCCGCCACCCATCACAGATCGTCCTTTCGCGACCGGGCAGCGTTTTTTGTGCAACAGTACAGGCGCATCTTTCCATTCCGTCCCATGAACATCCTCTTCGTCGCCGACCCGCTGGAGGTCTTCCGTACCTACAAGGACACGACCTTCTCGATGATGCGCGAGGCCCAGCGGCGCGGCCATCGCATCGCGGCCTGCGAGCCGCGGCATCTGTCATGGCGCTCGGGTGACGTTGTCAAGGCGTACGTGCGCGAGATCACACTCACCGGCGCGCTGGACGACTGGTTCCAGCAGAGCCGGCAGGGCGTGCGCGCCTTGAAGGAGTTCGACGCAGTGCTCATGCGCAAGGATCCGCCCTTCGACAGCGAGTACTTCTACGCGACCCACATGCTCGAGCAGTCGCAGCGCGAGGGTGGCCGCGTGTTCAACGATCCGGCTGCGCTGCGCGATCACCCGGAGAAGCTGGCGATCATGGAATTTGCGCAATTCGCCAGCCCGACGCTGGTCACGCGCGACGAGCAGGAGGTCAAGCGTTTCCATGCCGAGCACCAGGAGATCATCCTCAAGCCGCTCGACGGGATGGGCGGCATGGGCATTTTTCGGGTGGGCGCCGACGGCCTGAACCTGGGCTCCATCATCGAAACGCTGAACCGGCACGGCACGACCACGATCATGGCGCAGCGATTCGTGCCCGAGATTGCGAAAGGCGACAAGCGGGTGCTGATCATCGGCGGCGAGCCGGTGCCCTACAGCCTGGCGCGGATCCCCCAGGGCAGCGAAATCCGCGGCAACCTGGCCGCCGGTGGCAAGGGCGTGGCGCAGCCGCTTTCCGCGCGTGATTTCGAGATCGCTCGCACCATCGGGCCGGTGCTCGCGGCGCGCGGGCTGTTGCTGGTCGGCCTGGACGTGATCGGCGACTATCTCACCGAGATCAACGTCACCAGCCCTACCTGCTTCCAGGAGATCACGCAGCAGATCGGCTTCGACGTGCCGGCCATGTTCCTCGACGCGCTGGAGGCAGCGCTCGCCAGCTAGCTGCTTGGGCCGCTTAGCGCGCGATCTGCCCGTCCACGAATACCTTGAGCTGGCCCGACTCGAAAGCAGTCCAGTTCTCGTTGGTCGTGAGCGGCGCCGTGACCACCACGGCCACCCGGTCCTGTGGCGTGGTGTTGCGGGCGAAGTCGATGCTCAGGTCCTCGTCGGCCAGGTGGGCGTGGGCGAACGGATGCTTGCGCTCCACGAAGAACAGGTTGGTCGAGCAATGAGCCCACAGCGCGTGGCCGTTGGACAGCAGGAAGTTGAACGGGCCATGGCGCGCGATCCGCGGCGTGAGCTCGCGCAGCGTCAGGGTGAGTTCGTGCACGCTGGGCACGCCCGCATGCGATTTCGCGAGCTCCTGCATCAGCCAGCAGAAAGCGCGCTCGCTATCGGTCGCTCCCACCGGCCGGAAGCTTGCGTGCAGGCGCGGATGGAAGTCATCCAGGTTGCCGTTGTGCGCAAAGACCCAGTAGCGGCCCCACAGTTCGCGCACGAATGGATGGCAATTCTCCAGCGCCACGGGCCCCTGGGTCGCCTTGCGGATGTGGGCGATGACATGGCGGCTCTTGATCGGATAGCGGCGGATCAGCTCGGCCACGGGCGAATCGCAGGCGCTCTGGTGGTCGACGAAATGCCGCAATCCCACGCCCTCGAAGAAAGCAATGCCCCAGCCGTCGGCGTGATTGTCGGTGCGCCCGCCGCGCTGCGCGAAGCCCGTGAAACTGAAAGTCACGTCGGTGGGCGTGTTGCAGTTCATTCCGAGCAGCTGGCACATGACGTTATTCTGAACCCTGGGGCCGGCCTTGTGAGAAGACCCTAGCGCGCGGCAGCGGGGTGTGCCTCGCGCAGCCGCCACGCCGCCACCATCGCCAGCGCGCAGGTGGCCGCGAGCATCCAGAACACTTCGTCGAAGGCGGCGAGCCGGGCCGCGCTGCTGACCGGGTTCGCCAGCGAGTCGCCGTGCGCGGCGATTCGCCATTCCAGCAGGATGCCGCACAGGCTGACGCCGGCGGCGCCCCCGAGCATGCGCAGGAAATTGATGGTGCTCGAACCTTGGGGTACCAGGTTCTTGTGCAGGCTGCGCATCGACCCGAGCTGCAGCGACGGCAGGATGAACCCCAGCCCGATCCGGCCCAGGATGATCCAGGCGACCAATAGCCAGATGGTCGTCCGCAGGCCGATGGTGGCGGTCAGCGCGAACGACGCCGCGAGCAACGCCAGCCCGACGCTCACCAGCAGGTGCGTGCGCACGCGGTCCGCCAGCCGCCCGGCTATTGCGATCGTGACGGCGAGCAGCAGCCCCGCCGGCAACAGGATGGTGCCCACATAAGAAGGGGAAAGTCCCAGGCCGAGCTGCATGTAGACGGGCAGCAGGTAGGTCGACCCGAACAGCGCGGTGCCGTAGATGAAGGTCACGATCGTACCCATCGCAAAAGTGCGGTAGCCAAACAGGGCGAGGTTCATCAGCGGTTCGCCGCCGCGGTGCTGGACCCGGCGCTGCCACGCCAGGAAGGCGACTACGGCAACTGCCGCCGCGAGCAGCAGCACCGGGCCCGCGGCGCCGCCACCATGCAGTTCGACCAGCCCGTTCAGCAAGCACAAGGTGCCCGCGCTGCCCAGCGCCAGCCCGCGCCAATCCAGCATGCTGCCGCGCTGGGCCGCGGCGCCGCCGGGCGCGCTCACGGGCACGAATTTCCAGGCCAGCCAGAGCGCGGCCAGGCCGAACGGCACCACCATGAAGAAGATCGAACGCCAGCCGAACAGGTCGACCAGCACGCCGCCGATGGTCGGCCCGATCGCCGGCGCCAGCACCACCCCCATGCCAAAGATTCCGCTGGCGCGGCCCTGCTCGTCGGATTCGAATGCGCGCAGGATGATGATCGCGGGAATCGGCTGCACGATGCCCGCGGCCAGGCCCTGGGTCACGCGCCCGGCCAGCACCAGGGAAAAACTGTTCGCAAAGCCGCCGACGATTCCTCCGGCCATCAGCATCAACATGGTCGCGACATAGGTGCGGCGGTAGCCGTAGCGCGCCAGCAGCCAGGGTGTGGTGAGCATCGACGCCGTCATCGACACCATGAAGCCGGAGCTGACCCATTGCGCGCGCTCCTGGCCCACGCTGAAATACTGGCTCAGGTCCGGAACCGCGACGTTGATGATGGTGGACGACATGATGGAGGTCATCGTGCCGAGCATCACCGACAGCAGCAGCAGCCAGCGGTAGCGCGCACCATAGCGCTCCCGCAGGGCCGACGAGGTGCCGTCCGCGGTCAAGCGCGCACCGGAATGAGTGTGGATGCCATGGTTTTCCTGAAGGCGAGTGCTCGCGTAGCTGCGATGATAGGAGCACTTCAAGAGGAGCAGCCTTGCAAACCCATTTGGACGAGCACCTGCCGCTGGGCCGCCGGCGCAACAAAGTGGTCAGCGCAGCCGAAGCCGTCCGGTTGATCCATGACGGCGACACGCTCGCGACCGGCGGCTTTGTCGGCATCGGCTTCGCCGAGGAAGTCGCCATGGCCCTGGAAGCGCGGTTCCTGTCGACGCAAGCCGAAACCGGCACCGGATCGCCGCGCGGTCTCACACTGGTGTATGCGGCCGGGCAAGGCGACGGCAAGCAGCGTGGACTGAACCACCTGGGCCATGCCGGTCTGGTGCGGCGGGTGGTGGGCGGCCACTGGGGGCTGGTGCCGGCGCTGCAGAAGCTCGCAGTCGCCAACGAGATCGAGGCCTACAACCTGCCGCAGGGGGTGCTCACCCACCTGTTCCGCGACATCGCAGCCGGCAAGCCGGGGACATTGACGCACGTGGGCCTCGATACTTTCGTCGATCCGCGTCACGGCGGCGGCCGCGTCAACGCGCGCACCACCGAGGAACTGGTGCGGCTGATGGAGATCGACGGCCAGGAGTACCTGTTCTACAAGGCGTTCCCAATCTCCGTCGGAATCATCCGCGCCACCACGGCCGATCCGGACGGAAACCTCACCATGGAGCGCGAGGCCCTGACTCTGGAAGCGCTGGCCATCGCCACGGCGGCGCGCAACAGCGGGGGCATCGTCATCGCCCAGGTCGAACGCGTGGCCGAGCGCGGCACCCTGCATCCGCGCCATGTCAAGGTGCCGGGCGTGCTGGTCGACGCGGTGGTGGTGGCGAGCGATCCGGCGTTCCACATGCAGACTTTCGTGGAACAGTACAACCCGGCTTACTCCGGCGAGATCCGGCTGCCGATCGACCACCTGGTGCCGATGCCCATGGGAGTCCGCAAGATCATCGCGCGCCGCGCCGCCCTGGAACTGAAGACCAACGCCGTGGTGAACCTTGGCATCGGCATGCCCGAGGGCGTGGCGGCCGTGACCGCCGAGGAACGCGTGTTCGACCTGGTGACGCTCACCGCGGAGCCCGGCGTGATCGGCGGTATTCCGGCCAGCGGCCTGAGCTTCGGCGCCGCCATCAACAGCCAGGCGGTGATCGACCAGCCCAACCAGTTCGATTTCTACGACGGTGGCGGGCTGGATTTGGCGGTGCTGGGGCTGGCCCAGGCCGATCGCGAGGGCAACCTCAACGTCAGCAAGTTCGGCCCCCGCCTGGCCGGCGCCGGTGGTTTCATCAACATCAGCCAGAACGCCAAGACCGTGGTGTTCGTCGGCACATTCACGGCCGGCGACCTGGCGGTGCAGCTCGAAGGCGGCAAGGTCCGCATCGCCAGCGAAGGCACGATGCGCAAGTTCGTGCAGCAGGTCGAGCACCGCACTTTCAGCGGGCGCGAAGCGCGCCGCCGCGGCCAGCGCGTGCTGTATGTCACCGAGCGCTGCGTCCTGCGGCTGAGTGACGCCGGCGGGCTGGAACTGATCGAGATCGCGCCGGGAATCGACCTGGAGCGCGACGTGCTGGCCCAGATGGACTTCCGGCCGTCGATCAGCCCCGATCTCAAGCTGATGGACCCGCTGATCTTCCTCGAAGCACGGATGGGCTTGCGCGACCGGCTGCTGGCCAAGCCGCTGGCCCAACGCTACGAGCTGGACCGCGAAAACCGGATGCTGTTCATCAACTTCGAGGGATTGAACATCGAGAACCGCGCTGCCATCGCCGAAATCGAGGAAGTGGTCACCAAGATGCTCGGACCGGTGGTGACGCGCCCCGAGGAGCGCCTGACGGTGGTGGTCAACTACGACAACTTCAACATCCTGCCGGGGCTGGTGGACGAATATTCGGCGATGGTCAACCGCTTGACCGATCGCTTCTACAGCCGGGTGACCCGCTACGGCACCGGCGGCTTCCTCAAGGCCAAGCTGGAAGGCCGGATTTCGGGCTAGCTGGTCCGCAGCGACAGGCTCTGCGCGCAGGCAGCGCAGATGCAGGCGTGCCCGCGTGCGTCGGCGGGCACTTGCTGCAGCAGTTCCTCGGTGAATGTCGCTCGGGTGCACCAGCACGGCGGCTGCCGGGCGCCGGTCGCGCGCTCGACTTCCATCGCGCACTGATTGGGCTGTCCGCACAGGGGGCAGCGCTCCGGCGCGCGAAGGGAACTGGTCATGGCAGGGGCAAAGGGAAGCTCACAGTGTAGCGGGAGGGGCGACGCGGAAAACGCGTCGCACAACTTCGCTTCAGGACGCAACGGGTTCCCGATCCAGCGCGCCAAGCGCCTGGGCCACAACGCCGTGCATGCGTACCGGTCGCAGGAAGCGGTCACGGATCAGGCGCTCGCAGACGCGCCTGGTCATCGAATGCGGCCGTCCGCCATGACTGACGAACATGAACAAGGTGCCTCGGGTACTGGCCCAGATCAGCTGTGCCCGCAACCAGCGTCGCTTGGAATAAAGGTCGACCCAGTCGCCTTCGCGCAGCTTGGTCAGCATCGATTCGTTCTCGAGGCCAGCGCCGCCGGGCGACTCGGCCGCTGACGGACAGGCGGGCGTCGCTCCCAGCTCGCTTGCTTCGGGTTGAGCGCTCAGTGGCGCGGGAGTCGAGTCGGAAGGCTCGGCCATCAAGTCCGCCATCTCGGTGGGCAACGTCTCTTCGAATCCGGCCGCATTCAGCTCTTGCGGGCTCATCCAAGGCTGGCCTGCGACAGCTTTGCCCTGCGCTGCAGCCGCGGGTGCGCTGGCTTTGTCCACGACCGCCAGCGGCGCCAGCCCCGACTCGCGCGCATCGCGGCGCGACTTCGCCCGGCGCAGTTTGAGCACTGGGTGGTGCAGCTTCATCAGGGCCTGGAAGAACGCCTCATTCTCTTCGGGCTGTTGCCCCAGCGATGCCAGGCCCGCCCGCAACGTCGCGACCAGCCGCGGCACGCGCTCGAACAGTTGCGCCGGTTGCCTCAGCGTGACGTCGCGCTTGACGCTCCACAGCAGATCGGAGATGACCGAGCGATAGCCATGCGGGTCGATCTGCTGGTCCGGGTCGGTCAGGTGCGCGTGCGCAATGACCAGGGCCCATGGACCGAACAGGAAATCCTGCACCACGGCCGGGACGGCGTCCAGGTCGGGGCGCGAGCTGAGTTCCCACGCGATCCGGTCCGCTTCGGCCTGCCGCAGCTCGGCGAAACGCACCGCATCGACGGCGTGGCCGCGCTGCTTTTGTTCTTGCCCGTCCTGGCTGCGCCATGTTGTTTCGAGCCCACGAAGCGCGTCTTCGAACGGCCGCGTGTCTTCGATCGTGGCCTGGTTCAGCTCCTTGAATGCGCCGGTGACGATCTCGAAGAAGCCAGCGAACTCGCTGCTGAATTCATCGTTGTACTTGAAGCTGCGCGTTGCGACGCGCTCCATCAACCGGCGCCCCGGGTGCTGCTCTTCGCTGAAGAAGCGCGGATCGACCATGGCAAGGCGCAGCAGCGACGGTTCGAGTGCCACGATCGCTTCGCGCACCGGTGTGAGCAGACGCGGGTCTCGTGCGACCTGATCCACCACCTTGCGCACCAGCTCCAGGCCCAGGACCTGGTCTACGCGGGTGGCGTCCTTGCGCAGCCGGCTGCGCACCAGCGAACGCTCGCGCGAACGCGCATAGTCGCCCCACACCTGCGCGTTGAGGGCGCTCCGGACTCCGACCGCTCGCTGCGGCCGATCCACCGCCGGCATTTCCCGGTAGCCGGCCGGCAGCTCAGCGGGCCGCGAGGCCTCCGCGTCGGCTTCGGATCGGTTGGCGAGCGCGCCCAGCTCGCGCTCCACCTCGGCGTAATAAGAATCGGGCAGTGCCTGCTCGCCGCCGCCATTGACCAGAAAATCCCGCAACAGGGCGTGACTGATCTGCTGGCCGGAGAGACTGGCGTAAGGCGCGGTCGAGAGCCTCGCCGCGGCGCCGGCATTCGCGGGAGTTTCACTCTCAGCCGGCCTCGATGGGCCGGTGCCGCGGCCGCCGCTCGCGGGTCGCGCCAGCCGGTAGTGAGCGGCATGGACGTTGTCATTCCGCAGCTGGGTCACCAGCCTGCCGTAAAGATCCTGCAATTCCTGCCCCAACGGCTCGGCCATGTATTTCATCCACAGCGAACTCGTAGCAGACTTGACCTGGGTGCGGCCGATCAATGAGCGAAGGCTTTGCGCGAACACCTCAGGCCTGATCGGATTCAGGTCGGGCCGCACCGTCTCCAAGCCCATCGCCGAGCTGACCAGGGCATCGAGTTCCGAAACCGGCCGCTCGACCAGCGGCATGACATAGTGGATCAGCCTGGAAGATTCGATCGCTTCGAGGATCTCTACGTCCGCGACCAGGGACAACTCCTCCACCGGCGTGTCGTGTGCGGGCAATCCGGTTCGCGATTGCTCGTCAGTGGGACCGTCCGCGCCGATGAACGCGGCCCGTAACTCGTCAGGGTAGCGTTTGCACCAGGCCACTTGATGCTGCGCCAGCTCACGCCACGCGTCGCCGAGCTCGAGCCGGTCGGCCGCGCGCAAGCTGGTGCCCTCGGCCTCCTGCAAGACCGAAATGACATGTTTGAGGCAGCGCTCGAGCGCCATGGGCGCGGAGTCGGCAACCTCATCGAAGCAGTTCTGGAGGGCGCTGGAGTGCGGGGCCATGCAAAAAACTCGGCAGGATAAAGGTCAGTGCTGCATCGCGGCCCGAAGCGAGAGCGCGACTACCGTCGAGCAGATGTAGCAAGTTTGTAGCAACCTGTAGAGGTTGCGCAACCATTGGCAATATCCCGTTACGTCTTTCGGCGAAGCAGTGCCGCTCGTCGGCAAATACATGCCGTTCGGCCCCTCGCCGTCAGGCTTGCGCGGCCTTGACCTTCTGCCGCCAGGCATGCAGCAGCGGCTCGGTGTAGCCGCTGGGCTGCTCCAGGCCCTTGAACACCAGGTCGCAGGCGGCGCGGAACGCGGCGGACTTTTCGAAATTCCCCGCCATGGGTTTGTAGAACGGATCGCCGGCGTTCTGGCCGTCCACGACCGCGGCCATGCGCTTCAGGGTTTCGGTGACTTGTTCCTTCGTGACCACGCCGTGCAGCAGCCAGTTGGCGATGTGCTGGCTGGAGATGCGCAACGTCGCGCGGTCCTCCATCAGCGCCACGTTGTGGATGTCGGGCACCTTGGAGCAACCCACGCCCTGGTCAACCCAGCGCACCACGTAGCCCAGGATGCCCTGGGCGTTGTTGTCGATCTCTTGCTGGCGCTCGGCGGCGCTCCACCCGGCCTGCGCAACCACCGGGATCTGCAGCAGGCCGGCCAGGATGTTCTCGCGCTCGCCGTCGGCGTCGATCTTCTCCATTTCCTTTTGCACCGCAGCGACGTCGACCTGGTGATAGTGCAGCGCATGCAGCGTGGCAGCGGTCGGCGAAGGCACCCAGGCCGTGTTGGCGCCGGCTTTCGGGTGAGCGATCTTCTGCTCCACCATCGCGGCCATCAGGTCCGGCATGGCCCACATGCCCTTGCCGATTTGCGCGCGGCCGCGCAGCCCGCAGCCCAGGCCAACCAGCACGTTGTTGCGCTCATAGGCCTGGATCCAGGCACTGGTCTTCATGTCGCCCTTGCGGATCATCGGGCCGGCATGCATCGCGGTATGCATTTCGTCGCCGGTGCGGTCCAGGAAGCCAGTGTTGATGAAGGCGGTGCGGGCTGCGGCCTCGGCGATACAGGCCTTCAGGTTGACGCTGGTGCGGCGCTCTTCGTCCATGATGCCGAGCTTGACCGTGTTCTGCGGCAGGCCCAGCAGCTGCTCCACCCGGCCGAACAGCTCGGAGGCGAAGGCGACTTCCGCCGGCCCGTGCATCTTGGGCTTGACGATGTAGACCGAGCCGGTGCGCGAATTGCGGATGCCGTGCTCACCATGGCCCTGCAGGTCGTGCATCGCGATCGCGGTGGTGATCACCGCATCCATGATCCCCTCCGGGATCTCGCGGCCATCGCCCCACAGGATCGCTGGATTTGTCATCAGGTGGCCGACGTTGCGCAGGAACAGCAGCGCGCGGCCGTGCAGCCGCACCTCGCCCTTGCCGCCCGGGGTGGTGTAGAGGCGGTCCGCATTGAGGCCCCGTGTCATCTTCCTGCCGCCTTTGTCGAAGGTATCGGTCAGCGTGCCCTTCACGATGCCCAGCCAGTTGGCGTAGGCCAGGTGCTTGTCCTCGGCATCCACTGCGGCGATCGAGTCTTCCAGGTCCAGGATGGTGGACAGGGCCGCTTCGATCACCAGGTCGCACACGCCGGCCGGGTCGGTGGCGCCGATCGGATGCTGGCGGTCGATCCGGACGTCGATGTGCAGGCCATGGTGCTTCAGCAGCACCGACGAGGGATTGGCCGCGTCGCCCTGGTAGCCGACGAACTGCTTGTTGTCCTCCAGGCCGCTGATGGCGCCGCCGCGCAGCGTCACCATCAGCTTGCCGCCCTTGACCGCATAGTCGGTCGAGTCGACGTGCGAGCCGCTCTTGAGCGGCGCGGTGCGGTCCAGCACGTATCGCGCGTACTCGATCACCTTGGCGCCGCGCACCGGGTTGTAGCCCTTGCCTTTGCCGGCGCCGCCCGTTTCGGCAATCACGTCGGTGCCATAGAGTGCGTCGTAGAGCGAACCCCAGCGCGCGTTGGCGGCGTTCAGCGAGTAGCGGGCGTTGAGAATCGGCACCACCAATTGCGGACCGGCCTGCAGGGCGAGCTCGGCATCGACATTCGCCGTGGTGGCCTGGGCGCCGGCCGGCGGCGGCACCAGATAGCCGATCTTTTCCAGGAACCCGCGGTAAGCTGCCATGTCCCTGATCGGTCCGGGATGGGCCTTGTGCCAGCGGTCCAGCTCGCTTTGCAGGCGGTCTCGTTCGGCCAGCAGGGCGACGTTCTTCGGCGCCAGCTCCGATACGATCGCGTCGAACCCCTGCCAGAAGCGGGCGCTGTCCACGCCGGTGCCGGGCAGCACTTGCTCCTCGATGAAGAGGTGCAGGTCGGTGGCGACTTCCAGGCCGTGAACGCGGGTGCGTGCAGTCATGATTTCTCTCCGGTCAATGGTTAATTCAGAAAAAGGCGAGGACATCGCGCAGGCTGGTGCCCGTGCGCGTGGGCTGCGTGCCAAGTTCCTCGAACGGTAGTTGATAGCGGTTGACCCACAGCGTGCGATAGCCGAACCAGGTGGCGGCGAGCGCGTCCCAGGCGTTGCAGCTGACGAAGGCAATCTGCCTGGAATCCAGACCGGTCGCTTGAGGGCCGAGGGCATAGGCGTCGGGGTGAGTCTTGTACTTGCGTACGCCATCCACGCTGAGCACGTGATCGAGCAGGCCCTCCATCTCGGCGCTGCGCACGGCCGCACGCAGCATCTGCGGATCGCCGTTGCTCAGGATGCCGGTGACGATCCCTTTGGCCTTCAGCGCCGCCAGCACTTCCTGGTTCTCCGGGAAAGCGGACAGGTGCCGGTACTGGTTCATCAACCGCTCCTCGCGCTCGGTCGTGAGCTCCAGCGCCAGCCGCTTGCAGGCATAGCGCAGAGCGGCGCGGGTCAGGTTCCAGAACGGCTGGTAGTGCACGCCGTGGCTGCTGGTCGTCACCAGCCGCGTGTATTCGATCTGCTTGTCGCGCCACAGCACGCCCAACGCGTTGCCCTGGCCAGGGAACAGTTGCTCGGCCAGCAGCCCGACGCTGTAAACATCGAACAGCGTGCCATAAGCGTCGAACAGGACAGCCTTGGGTTTTTCCATGGCTCTACTTTATTTGATAACGGGCTCGGTCCGGTGTAGGGCGCCAGCGGGGACCCGATGCCTGTCGCGTGCCTCGCCACAGGAGTAGCCTTGCGGATGGCCGCGACCGCGCGCGCCCGGCAGCACCGGGCAATGGCGGCCAAGGAGCACCCGAATGAACCACCTCAGCGGCATGGACGCCTCGTTCCTGCACCTCGAATCTCCCGAAATGCCGATGCACGTCGGCAGCATGCAGATTCTTGACCTTCCTGCCGGCTACACGGGGGATTTCTACGAGGACGCCAAGCGCTACATGGGCGAGCGCATGCACCTGGCGGACGTGTTCCAGCGCAAGCTGGAACTGATGCCCTTCGAGCTGGCGAATCCCGTCTGGGTGGACGACGACGAGCTCGACCTGGACTACCACGTGCGCCACGTCATCCTGCCGCGGCCCGGCACCCGTGCCCAGCTCGAACAGTATGTGGCCCGGCTGCACTCGTCGCTGCTCGACCGAAGCCGACCGCTGTGGGAGATCTACGTGATCGAAGGCCTGAACACGGGCCAGGTGGCCATCTACAACAAGATTCACCATTCGACCATCGACGGCCAGGCCGGCGTCGCCGTGACCAAGGCGCTGCTGACACCCACACCGATGCCGGACCCGGTCAAGAAGCCCCGTGCGCGCAAGCACACCAGCCGCGCCCAGCTGGGTGTCGCCGAGCTGGCTGGCGCCGGCCTCAGCAATGCCGTGCAGCAGTACATCAAGCTTGCCAAGACCTTGCCCGCCATGGTCAAGGCACTGGCCAGCATTTTCTATCCGGTATCGGAAGTTGACGGCAAGCGCCACTTCGGCATGCCCAAGGGCTGGCAGGCGGCGCCCAGGACGCAATTGAACGTGGCCGTGACCAATCAGCGCGCATTCGCCGCGCGCTCGTTGCCGCTGGCCGAAATCAAGGGGATGGCCAAACGCTCCGGGGCCAGCCTGAACGACGTCGTGCTGGCGATCTGCGCGGGCGCGCTGCGGCGCTATCTGGCCGATTACGACGGCCTGCCCAAGAAGCCGCTGATGGCGGCGGTGCCGGTTTCGCTGCGCGATGCGGGCAACTCCGACTCCGGCAATCAGGTCACGATGATGCTGGTGAACCTGGCCACCCATGTCGACGATCCGATCGAGCGGCTGATGGCCATCCACGCTTCGTCCGATGTCGGCAAGAAGCTCACCGGCAGCATCAAGGCAGCCATCCCGATGGACTACCCCTCGTTCGGCGCGCCCTGGTTGATCTCGGGCCTGGCGTCGCTGTACGGACGCACGGGCCTGGCCGACCGCCTGCCGCCGCTGGCGAACGTGGCCATCTCCAACGTACCCGGCCCGCAGTTCCCGCTGTACTTCGCGGGCGCAAAGCTGGCCGAGTGGTACCCCGTGTCGATCGCGATGCACGGGGTGGCGCTGAACATGACAGTGCAAAGCTATGACGGCGCCGTGGAGTTTGGCCTGACCGCCTGCCGCCGTGCGGTGCCTGACGTGGCGGACCTGGGCGACTATGTGGTCGAGGAACACCGCAAGCTGATGGCGCTGGTCGCCAGCCTCGAGCAATCGGCGCAGGAGCCGGCACCCGCGCCGATCGCCCCTGCCGTCGCCGCGCGGGTGAAGACTAGGCGCACGGCCCCCCGCAGGCCGAAGAAGCCCCGGACCGCGACCACCGGCAAGCCCGCGCGGGCGGGCCGGTCACTCACGCATTGACCGGACGGAATGCCATCGCACGTTGGAACAATCAACCGGAACGCAACATGACTGCCATCGACGTGCAGGAGGCCTCTCATGTCTGACAAGCAGCTTCCCTACGAAGGGATCCGCGTGGTCGAGTTCACGCACATGGTCATGGGGCCCACCTGCGGCATGGTGCTGGCCGATCTGGGCGCCGAAGTGATCAAGGTCGAGCCGATCGCCGGCGACAACACGCGCAAGCTGTTGGGTTCCGGCGCGGGCTTCTTTCCCATGTTCAACCGCAACAAGAAGAGCATCGCGCTGGACCTGCAACAGGCCGAAGGCAGGGAGGCGGCGTTGCGGCTGATCGCCAGCGCCGACGTGATGAGCGAGAACTTCAAGCCTGGCACCATGAAGAAGCTCGGTCTGGACTATGAAACCTTGGCCAGGCTGAATCCGCGGCTGATCTACGCCAGCCACAAGGGTTTTTTGCCCGGGCCGTACGACCATCGCACCGCGCTGGACGAAGTGGTGCAGATGATGGGCGGGCTCGCCTACATGACGGGGCGCCCCGGCGACCCGCTGCGTGCGGGCACCAGCGTCAACGACATCATGGGCGGGATGTTCGGCGCCATCGGCGTCATGGCCGCGCTCGCGGCGCGCGATAAGACGGGCAGGGGCCAGGAAGTGCAAAGCGCTCTGTTCGAGAACAACGTGTTCCTGGTGGCGCAGCACATGATGCAGTTCGCGGTCACCGGCAAGCCGGCGGCGCCGATGCCGGGCCGGATCTCGGCCTGGGCCGTCTACGATGTCTTCACGGTGAAAGACGGTGAGCAGATCTTCCTCGCGGCTGTCAGCGACACGCAGTGGGCGATCTTTTGCGATGCCTTCGATTTCGCCGACCTGAAGGTGGATCCCCGCCTGAAGTCCAACAACGACCGGGTGATGGCGCGCGACTGGATGATGCCGATCCTGCGTTCGCGCCTGGCCGACCGCAGCGCCGCCGAGCTCAGCGCGATCTTCGAGCGCAACGCGCTGCCGTTCGCGCCGATCACCCGGCCCGAAGACCTGTTCGATGACCCGCACCTCAACGCCACCGGCGGCTTGGCGCCGCTCACGCTGACCGATGGCCGCGCCACGACGGTCCCGCTGCTGCCGCTCACGCTGGGCGGCGACCGACCGGGTGTGCGCTTGAATCCACCCAAGCTGGGCCAGCACACCGGCGAACTGCTAGGCGAACTGGGGTACAGCGCCGCCGAACTCGAAGTCCTCAAGTCCAGACGGGCCATCTCAGGAGACTGATCCATGAGCGTTCTCTTTCAACGCGGGCTGCTGGCCGCGGCTGCGGCTTGCCTGCTGGCCGGCGCAACGCCGCCGGTCCTGGCGCAAGCGGGCTATCCCAACCAGCCGATCAAGCTGATCGTGCCGTTCCCGCCGGCCGGCGGCACCGACACGGTCGCGCGGCTGCTGGTTGAAAAGATCACCACGACCAGCGGATGGACTTTCGTCGTCGACAACCGCCCGGGCGCCGGCGGCAACATCGGCCTGGATGCGGTGGCCAAGAGCAAGCCCGACGGCTACACCATCGGCATGGGCCAGACCGCGAACCTGGCCATCAACCCGACGCTGTATCCGAAGATGCCGTACAACGCGCTGGCGGACTTCGTGCCGGTGGCGCTGGTGGCCGGCCAACCGCTGGTGCTGGTCGTGAAGGCCGAGTCGCCTTATCGGAGCCTGTCGGACATGGTGGCCGCGGCCAAGGCCAAGCCCGCTTCGCTGTCGATGGCGTCCGCCGGCAGCGGCACCGTGGGCCACCTTGCCGGCGAGCTGTTCGCGCAGCGTGCGGGCGTGAGATTTCTGCATGTGCCCTACAAGGGCGCTGCTCCGGCCGCGACCGACCTGATGGGCGGACAAGTGGACATCTTCTTTGCGACGCCGCAGGCCGCGATCCCGCTGGTCAAGGGCGGCAAGCTGCGGGCCCTGGCGGTCACGTCGGCCAAGCGGGTCCCGGTGCTGCCGGACGTTCCCACGGTCGAGGAAAGCGGCTACCAGGGCTTCGAAGCGACCGACTGGAAGGCGCTGGTCGCGCCGGCAGGCACACCGGGCGATGTGGTCAAGCGCTTGAATGCGGCGGCCGAACAGGCGCTTGGCCAGCCCGATACGCTCACCAGGCTGCTTTCTGAAGGCAGCGTTCCCCTGGGCGGGCCGCCGGAGCGCATGGCCCAATTCCTGAAGGCGGAAAACGCGCGCTGGGGTGACGCGATCCGCAAGGCCGGTGTGAAACTCGACTGAATGCGGCGGCTTGAGAGACGGATGATTTGACTTGAGTGCGCATAATCTGCGCTCGACGGACAAACTCAAGCCGTTTGTGGATCGACTCCTCAAGCACAATCACAGCCAGCTGAATTCTGGAAGGCGTCATGACCCTCGAAGCGCTGCTCGCCTACGCCCACATCCTTGCCATCCTGACGCTGGTGGTTTTCAGCTCCAGCGAGGCGGCCCTGTGCCGGATCGAATGGATGAACGCCAAGGTGGTGGAGCGCCTGGTCACGGTCGATCGCATTTACGGCGTCGCCGCCGTCCTCGTGCTGCTCACGGGGCTCGCGCGCACCTGGTGGGGAGTGAAGGGCACGGCATGGTACTGGACCGACTGGCTGCTGCACCTGAAGCTCGGGCTGTTCGTGGTGGTGGCACTGATGTCGATCAAGCCCACGTTGATGTTCATCCGCTGGCGGCGGCAGCTGCGCGCCGATGGCGGGCTGCCCGATGAAGGGCAGGTGCGGCTCGCGCGCAAGTGGGTCATGGTGCAGGCCCATGTCATTGCGGTGATCCCGCTGGCGGCGGTGTTCCTGGCGCGGGGGTTTGGCGCGGCCGGCTAGCACTCCCGGGGCGCCGACGGTGCGTTACTTCAGGCAATTGCTCATGAACTTGCTGCGCTCATCGCCCTTCAAGCCCTTGGCTTGGACATTGCAGATCGTTATCTTGGCCTGCGCCGGCGGCTTGCCGTCGATGGACAGGCAACTTCGCATGAACGCCCTGCGCTCTTCGCCCTTCATGCCCTTGGTCTTGCTGCTGCAGTTGGCCACCTTCGCTTGCCTCTCCTTGTCCTCGGCGGTCGCAACCGCGCCGGTGTGGCCGGCGGCGTAGGAACTGCCTACGGACAGCGCCTGGCCCAAGGCCATCAGGGAGAAGAGTTTCTTCATGGCACTCCTGCGAATTCGCGCGGGAATTCCGCAACGGATGCCAGCATAACGTCCCGGGCGGAACTTCGCTGACCGTGGCTCGAACCCGCCCGTAGAATCGTCACATGCTTCTTGTGAAAAAAGAACTACTCGGCAGCCTTGCCGCCGGGCTGGAACGGCTGTCGCCCGGCGCGGGCGACAAGGCCGCGTTCGAATCGCCCAAGGTCGCCGCCCACGGGGACCTGGCCTGTACCGCGGCGATGCAGCTGGCCAAGCCCTTGAAGCGCAGCCCCCGCCAGGTGGCGGAAGAGCTGCGCGCAACCCTGATGGAAACATCCGCCTTTCGCCGATGGGTGGAAGCCATCGACATCGCGGGGCCGGGATTCCTTAATATCAAACTGAAAGCCCAGGCCAAGCAGCAGGTCGTTGCGGAGATCCTGGCGGGGGGGCCCTGTTTCGGCGCCGAGCCCGCGAACGGGCGACACATGCTCGTCGAGTTCGTTTCAGCCAACCCGACCGGTCCCCTGCACGTCGGGCATGGCCGGCAAGCTGCGCTGGGCGACGCGATCTGCAATCTGTACGCCGCCCAGGGCTGGGACGTGACGCGCGAGTTCTACTACAACGACGCCGGCGTGCAGATCGCCACGCTCGCCAACAGCGTGCAACTGCGCGCCAAGGGCTGCAAGCCGGGCGACCCGCAGTGGCCCGAGGCTGCCTATAACGGCGAATACATCGCCGAGATCGCGGCCGACTTCCTGGCCGGCAAGACGGTGCGCTCCGATGACCGGGAGTTCACCGCCAGCGGCGACATCGAAGATCTCGACGGCATCCGGATGTTCGCAGTGGCCTGGCTGCGCCACGAGCAGGACCTCGACCTGAAGGCCTTCGAGGTCCGCTTCGACAACTACTACCTCGAGTCCAGCCTGTACACCAGCGGCAAGGTCGACGCGGTCGTGCAGAAGCTGCGCGAAGCCGGCAGGACCTACGAGCACGACGGCGCACTGTGGCTCAAGTCCACCGAGTATGGCGACGACAAGGACCGCGTCATGCGCAAGGGCGACGGCAGCTACACCTACTTCGTGCCCGACGTGGCTTATCACATCACCAAGTGGGAACGCGGCTTCACCAAGGTGGTCAACATCCAGGGCACCGACCATCACGGCACCATCGCGCGGGTGCGCGCCGGGCTGCAGGCTGTCGGCGTCGGCATCCCGTCCGGTTACCCCGACTACGTGCTGCACACGATGGTTCGCGTCATGCGCGGCGGCGAGGAGGTGAAGATTTCCAAGCGCGCCGGCAGCTATGTCACGCTGCGCGACCTGATCGAGTGGACCAGCAAGGATGCGGTGCGCTTCTTCCTGCTGTCGCGCAAGCCCGACACCGAATACGTGTTCGACATCGATCTGGCACTGGCGCAGAACAACGACAACCCGGTGTATTACGTCCAGTACGCCCACGCCCGCATCTGTTCGGTGCTGGCGCTGTGGGGCGGCGACGTGGCTGCGCTGAAGGACGCCGACCTGTCGGCGCTGCAAAGCCCGCAGGCGCTGGCGCTGATGCTGCAATTGGGCAAGTATCCCGAAATGCTGCGCGACGCTGCGCTGGATTTCGCACCGCACGATGTGACCTTTTACCTGCGGGAACTGGCCGCCACCTACCATTCTTACTATGATGCCGAGCGCATCCTGGTGGACGACGAGAAGCTGCGCAATGCGCGGCTGGCCCTGGTCGCGGCCACGGCCCAGGTATTGCACAATGGATTGGCGGTGCTCGGCGTCGGCGCTCCGCGCAAGATGTAGCCGTACAGCGGCAGGAAAAGCAGTGAAAAACAGTCAGCATGGTTCCGTCATCGTGGGCATCATCATCGGCGTGGTGCTCGGTCTGGCCGCAGCCCTGGCGGTGGCCGTTTACGTCACCAAGGTGCCGGTTCCCTTCCTGAACCGGGGCCAGAGCCGGTCGGCCGAACAGGACGCCGCCGAGACACGCAAGAACCGCGACTGGGACCCGAACGCGCCGTTGTACGGCAAGAATCCGGCCAAGCCCCTGCCGCCGGCGCCGGCGGAGGCGGTGCCGCCGGCAGCGCCTCCGGTCGCCACGATTCCGGCTCCGGTCATTCCGGACCGCTCTCCTGCGCCGGCCGCGAAGTCAGGCAAGGCGCCTGCGCCGGACGCGCTGGGTGACCTGGCCGCAGCCCGCTCGGCATCGCCCGCAACCGGCGCCGACCCGTTCCTTTATTTCGTCCAGGCCGGTGCTTTTCGCTCCGCCGAGGATGCGGAATCGCAGCGCGCCAAGCTCTCGCTGATGGGGATCGAAGCCAAGGTGACAGAGCGCGAGCAGTCGGGCCGCCAGGTGTTCCGGGTGCGGGTGGGCCCGTTCGACAAGAAGGAAGACGCCGATCGCCAGAAAGAAAAGCTCGAGGCCGGCGGAGTCGAAACCGCGCTGGTGCGCGTCCAGCGTTGAGGCCGACGGCCCGGAACCTTCCGGCTGAGCCAGCGTCCGACCTCTACAGCAAAGGAGTCAATAAAGATGAATCGACGAGAATTTTCCACGAGCGCGGCCTGCATTCTGGCCGGCGCCGCGCTGGGGTTTGCCGGTCCCGCCTTTGCGCAGGCAAAGAAGCCCGAGAACGGGACCGATTACCAGACGCTGGGCAAGATCGTCGCGAGCGACGCCGCGCCCGGCAAGGTGGAGGTGATCGAATTCTTCTGGTACAGCTGCCCGCACTGCAATGCGTTCGAACCCAAGCTCGAGGCGTGGATGAAGAAATTGCCGCCGGACGTCGTCCTCAAACGCGTGCCGGTCGCTTTCCGCGATGACTTCGTGCCGCAGCAGCGCCTCTACTACACGCTGGAAGCGATGGGCAAGGTCGACGAGTTGCATTCCAAGGTGTTTCGGGCCATCCACGCCGAACGGCAGGCGATCAACCGTGAGGATCTGATCGTCGAGTGGGTTGGCAAGCAGGGCCTGGACACGGGCAAGTTCAAGGAGCTGTACAACTCGTTTTCGGTGTCCAGCAAGGCACGGCGTGCTACCCAATTGCAGGACGCTTTCAAGGTGCAAGGCGTTCCCGCCATCGGCGTCGCTGGACGCTACTACGTCGACGGTGACCTGGCCGGCAACATGGACCGCGCCCTGCAGATCACCGACTACCTCATTGCCGAGGCGCGCAAGACGGCCCGGTGAGCTCCTGGCCGCGGCCACCGTCCGCCCGGCCTTTTCTGCCTCAAAAACCTCGCTCGGCAGTGCTTTTGGGCTGACTGCTCGCTACAATATGCAGCAAGATTCATGCCTTTGGTCTGACCGCGCCTGCGGGCGTCGGTCGGCCGCGCTGAAAAAGCCGCTTCAATGAAACAAACCGCCACCACCGTCCTGCTGTCCCTCGCGTTGATGCTGTCGGCGGGCGGGGCCACAGCCGAGAAGGCGGACAAGAACAAGCCCATGAACATCGAGGCTGATGCGCTGCGTTATGACGACCTCAAGCAAAGCAGCGTCTTCACCGGCCGCGTGGTGCTGACCAAAGGCACGATCGTGATCCGTGGCGCGCGCGTGGATGTGCGGCAGGACCCGGAGGGCTATCAATTCGGGGTCGTCACGGCTGAGCCGGGAAAGCTTGCCTTCTACCGCCAGAAGCGTGAGGGAGTGGACGAGTTCATCGAGGGCGAAAGCGAAAGTATCGAATACGACGGCAAGGCCGATCGCGTGAAGTTCATCAAGCGTGCGCAGCTGCGCCGCTTTCGTGGCGCCACCATGAGCGATGAGATGCTCGGCAGCCTGATCACGTACGACAACAGCACTGACGTCTTCACGGTCGATGGCGGACCCGCCAGCCCGGCGGTCGGCGGCCGGGTGAGGGCGGTCATTTCGCCGCGGCCTGACGCATCGGCACCGGCCGCCGCAGCCCCTGGGGCCCAGTTGCGGCCCAGCTCCAGCCTCGACGGAGGCAAGAAGTGATCGAAGTGGCGCCTGTCCGGCGGGCCGCAGTGCCGCCAGCCGGCCAAAGCCGGCTACAGGCCCGCCACCTGCAAAAGACTTACGCGAGCCGCAAGGTGGTCAAGGACGTTTCGCTCGACGTGGCGAAGGGGGAAGTTGTCGGCCTGCTCGGGCCCAACGGCGCGGGCAAAACCACATCCTTCTACATGATCGTCGGCTTGGTGCGAGCCGACGCCGGCGAAATATCCATCGACGGCAAGTCGGTGGCGCACATGCCGATCCACCGCCGCTCCCGGCTGGGGCTGTCCTACCTGCCGCAGGAAGCGTCGATATTTCGCAAGCTCAATGTCGAGGAGAACGTGCGCGCCGTGCTGGAGCTGCAGCGAGACGGCCACGGGCAGCCCCTCGCGCGCACCGAGATCGAAAAACGCCTGACCTCGCTGCTACAGGACTTGCGGGTCGATCACTTGCGCGACTCGCCGGCAGTGGCCTTGTCGGGCGGCGAGCGGCGCCGCGTGGAGATCGCGCGGGCGCTGGCGACCCAGCCGCGCTTCATCCTCCTGGACGAGCCGTTCGCGGGAATCGATCCGATCGCCGTGATCGAGATCCAGCGGATCATCGGTTTCCTGAAATCGCGCGGCATCGGCGTGCTGATCACGGACCACAACGTGCGCGAGACCCTGGGGATCTGCGACCACGCCTACATCATCAGCGACGGCAACGTGCTCGCCGAGGGCACGCCGTCGGAAATCGTCAACAACGCCGACGTGCGCCGGGTTTATCTCGGCGAACACTTCCGGATGTAGATGGTGCGGTGTCCTAGATGAAGCAGGGCCTGGCGCTCCGAGTCTCCCAGCATCTGGCGCTCACGCCCCAGCTGCAGCAGTCGATCCGGCTGCTGCAGCTGTCTACTCTCGAGCTGTCGCAGGAGGTCGAGCAAATGCTCGACGACAACCCGTTCCTGGAGCTGACCCAGGACGAGGTGCCGCGCGAGGAATTCGGCCTGGAGCGGGCCGATGCACCGGTACCCGAGGACGATCATGAGACAGAGCTGGCCGATTTCACATCGGCCGGGCTGAATGAGACGCGCACCGTTGCCGTCGAATCCGAACCGGCGGCGTCAGCCGATGCGGAAGCGCCCAACTGGGAAGGCGACGGCAGCACCGAGGTGATTCCGGACGATGGCGAATGGGGCGGCGATGCACCGGCGCGCAAGAACAATCTGGCCGGCGACGAAGAGATGGATGCGACCGAGCTGGCGCGCGGCAACGAATCGCTGCAGGCGCACCTGCACCGACAGGCGCTGAGCCTGCGCCTGTCGGAAGAAGACAGCTGTGCGCTGAAATTCCTGATCGAGTCGCTCAACGACGACGGTTACCTGGACGAGTCGCTCGAGTCGCTGGCGGCCGGGCTGGCTCCCCATGACGAGGAGCAGCAGGAAGAGCTGGTGCACCGGTTCACGATGGCGCTTGGCCTGTTGCAGCACCTGGAGCCGGTGGGCGTCGGCGCCCGGTCGCTGGCCGAATGCCTGTCGCTGCAGCTGAAGGCGATGCAGGCCGCCGACGACCCACCGCCGGCTTGCGACACGGCGCTGCGTATCTGCGCCCAGCCGATGGAGCTGCTGGCGCGCCGCGACGTGAAGCGCCTGACGCAGCTGTGCGGCGACAGCGAAGCGCAGGTGCGCTCGGCGATCGGGCTGATCACGCGGCTGGAACCCAAGCCGGGCCGGCGCTTCGTCGACGTCGAGCGCAACGTCGTCATCCCGGACGTGCTGGTGACCCGCGTCGGCCGCGGCGGGCAGGCGCGCTTTCGCGTCCAGCTGAACCCCGATGTGATGCCGCGGCTGCGAGTGCACGACGTATATGCCGGCGCAATCAAGGCGCACAAGGGCGAGGGCCACCAGGCGCTGCAGCAGCGGCTGCAGGAGGCGCGCTGGTTCATCAAGAACATCCAGCAGCGCTTCGACACCATCCTGCGCGTTTCCAACGCCATCGTCGAGCGGCAGAAGAACTTCTTCGTGCACGGGGAGCTTGCGATGCGGCCGTTGGTGCTGCGCGAAATCGCCGACGAGCTCAACCTGCACGAATCCACCATCAGCCGGGTGACCACGGCGAAATACATGGCGACGCCCTACGGCACGTTCGAGCTCAAATATTTCTTCGGTTCGGCACTCGGCACGGAGACCGGCGGCAACGCTTCCAGCACCGCGGTGCGGGCGCTGATCAAGCAGTTCGTGGCCGCCGAGAACCTGAACAAGCCGCTATCGGACAGCCAGCTGTCGGACATGCTCAAGGAGCAGGGCATCGAATGCGCTCGCCGCACGGTTGCCAAGTACCGCGAGGCGCTGCGCATCGCACCGGCGAACCTGAGAAAAGCGCTTTGACCCCCGGCGCGCGAGCAGCTCAGGAAATCCTGCGGTGAACCGGCTGCGATTGTTCCTGCCCTGCGCGGCCGGCGTGGAGGGATTCCTGGCCGACGAAGTGCACCGGCTCACCGGCCTGGCCGGCGACGACCTGCTGACCGGCCGCGGCGGCGTGGCGCTGCGGGCATCCTGGCGCGACGCGATGCTGCTGAACCTGCACAGCCGGCTGGCCCAGCGTGTGCTGGTGCAGTTGTCGCACACGCCTTACCGCAGCGAGAACGACCTGTACGAGGCGGCCAACGCAGTTGCCTGGGAGGCCTGGTTCACGCCGCGCGAAAGCTTCAAGATCGAGGTCACGGCGCAGCACAGCCCGCTCAAGAGCCTCAACTTCGCGGGCTTGAAAATCAAGGACGCCGTCGCCGACCGCTTTCGCCACCAGGGCGGCCAGCGGCCCGATGTGGACACCCAGCGGCCCGACGTGCGCATCTATTGCCACCTCACCAGCGACAGTGCCACGCTTTATGTCGACACCTCGGGCGAGCCGCTGTTCAAGCGCGGCTGGCGCGAGGACAAGGGCGAGGCGCCGCTGAAGGAAACGCTGGCCGCCGCCATGATCGCGGCCAGCGGCTGGGACGCGACGACGCCTTTGTATGACCCCTGCTGTGGCAGCGGGACGATTGCGATCGAAGCGGCGCAAGTGGCATGCCGGGTCGCGCCGGGCCAGCTGCGCCGCTTCGGCTTCGAGCGGCTGCTGCCCTACGAGGTCCGTGAGTGGCGCGCGCTATGGGAGGAAGCCAAGGCGCAGCAGCGGGCCCCCAGCGCGCCGGTGTTTGGCAGCGATGTGGCCTTCCGGATGGTCGATTTCGCGGTTCGCAACGCGGGCCGGGCCGGTGTGGCCGAAGCCGTGCAATTGCGCGGCGGCGACGCCTTGCAGCGCATGCCGCCGACCGGCGAGCCGGGTGCGATGCTGGTCAACCCGCCCTACGGCGAGCGGATCGAAACCGCTGGCATGGCCGGCCGCAGCCAGGGCGGGCGCGAACGCGCGCAGGGCGACGAGGGGGGCGACTTCTTCAACCAGCTCGCCGCGCACTGGAAGAAGAACTATGCCGGCTGGACTGCCTGGGTGCTGACGCCTGACTTCAGGCTGCCTTCACGCATGCGCCTGAAGGAATCGCGCCGGGTGCCGATGTGGAACGGCCCGATCGAGTGCCGCCTGTTCAGGTTCGACATGGTGAAGGGATCCGCCCGGAAAACCGCGGACCCCGATCGGGACTGCGAAGTTGATACCTGAACGCACCCGGCCGCAACTGCTGGTCCTGGACACCAACGTCGTGCTGGACCTGTTGGTCTTCGGCGATCCGGCGACCCAGCCGCTGCAAGCGGCGCTGGCCTCGGGCCAACTGGACTGGCTGGCAACTCCTGCCATGCGCGACGAGCTCCTGCGCGTGCTGGACTATCCGCACATCGCGCCCCGGCTCGCATCGAGTGGCTTGGCAGCCAGCGAGGTGTTGCTGCGCTTCGACCGCCAGGCTCGCATCGTCGAAGCGCCGGCCAGGGCACCGGTCAGCTGCAGCGACCCCGACGACCAGAAGTTCATCGATCTGGCGGTCCGCCATCAATGCCTTTTGCTGAGCAAGGACGCCGCAGTGCTGGCGCTTGGGAAAAAACTGGCGGCACTGCAGGTCGACGCAGTCGCCGCGATGCCGCCGGCCTGATCCCAGCCGCTTCACGCCTTGCCCTGCAGAAACCGCTGCAAGTTGGCCTCCGCCTGGCGGCGGACTTTGCCGCGCAGCAGCGGCGTCCAGCCCAGCAACCAGCCGGGCGGGCCCAGCGCCTGCCGGGCCCAGCGCCAGAAGTCGAAGCGGTCGTTGTGCCGCACGATCTGGCCGGCCGGGTTGAACTCGAACTGCGCGTCGATGCTGTTGTCGACGAGGCGCCCGGTCGCGCTGAACCGGTAGTGCGCATCCCAATGGGCACGGCCGCTGCCGGCGTCGGCCTGCACGTCGCGAAACTTCAATTTCCACACGTCGGCGCCCTTGGCCTGGGTCGCTTCGCACAGCATCCGCCACATGCCGGCCACTTGCCGCTTGCCTTGCAGCGAGAACACCTCGTCCGCGAACACGGCGTCATCGGCGTAGCAGCGCGCCATCGTCTCGGGGTCGAGCCGCGCGAAAGCCCCGTAGAACATTTCGATCGTCTGCTGGTTCGGGTGCATGGCATTCGTGTCCTTTGTCGCGATTGTGGAATAGCGGCGCCCTGTCCACAATTGCCCCATCGCAACTTCCTGGAGCTGCCATGAATCGTCGCCACTTCATTCGGGTCGCCGGCGGCGGCGTGATCGCTTCCGCCAGCGCGCTTACCCTGCCCGGCTGTTCGCTGTCGAGTGACAACCCTCCGGAATCGGTGCAAGCCTGGCAAGGACCCGGCGAAGAGGCGGACGTGCGCCGCTGGATCCTGAGCTACGCGATCCTGGCGCCGCACTCGCACAACCTGCAGTCGTGGATGGTGGATCTGCGCGAGGCGGGCGAAATCACGCTGTATTGCGACCTGACACGGCTGCTGCCCGAGACCGATCCCTGGTCGCGCCAGATCATGATGAGCCACGGCACCTTCCTCGAACTGCTCGACCTGGCGGCCCGTCGCAAAGGTCTGCGCGCCGCCATCGAGCTGTTTCCGCAAGGGCAGTTCGGACCGGACAAGCTGGACACGCGGCCGGTGGCGCGGATCCGGCTCGCCCCCGATGCCGGCTTCAAGGCGGACCCGCTGTTCGACCAGATTCTCAGGCGCCGCACCAACCGCGAGGCGTACCAGCCGCGCGAACCTGACGCCGCCGCGCTGCGGGCCATCGCCGACAGCGTCGCGCCTCATTCCATCCGCGTCGGCTTCGTCGGCGCGGCGCAGCCCGATGCACTGCAGCGGCACCGCGCCATCGCGATGGACGCCTGGCGCATCGAACTGGTGACGCCGCGCACGATCATGGAGTCGTACAAGGTGCTGCGGGTCGGCCCACGCGAAATTGCGCAGCACCGTGACGGCCTGTCGATCAACACGCCGATGGTGCGGGCCATGACGGCGCTCGGATTGTTCGATCGCAGCAAGCCGCCGTCACCCGGGGACGCCGCCACCAAAGCACAGCTCGAGGACTTCAACGCCAAGATCGCCACCACACCGGCGTTCTTCTGGATGGTGACCGAGGGCAATGACCGCAAGACCCAGGTCAATGCTGGGCGGGCCTATGTCCGCGCGCAACTGGCGGCGACGGCCCAGGGCCTGTCGATGCAGCCGCTGTCGCAGGCCCTGCAGGAGTACCCCGAGCAGGCCGGCCCCTACGCGCAGATCCATACCCTGCTGGATGCGCCGCCGCCGCGCTTCACGGTGCAGATGTGGACGCGCCTGGGACACGCGCCACCGATCGGCCCGGCACCGCGGCGCGGGCTCGAGGCACAAATCATCAAGAGCTAATCAGGGCGCGCTGTGCAGCCGCAGCAGCAGCCCCGCCAGTGCATGCTCCACCGTCGCCTCGCGCACGAAGGCGCGGTCACCGAGGAAGCGTTTCGTCTCGCTGGTCAGCCGCCCGTCGACCATGAAGCCGAACCACACGGTGCCTACCGGCTTTTTCCTGCTGCCGCCGGCAGGGCCCGCGATGCCGGTGACCGCCACGCTGACTCGCGCCGGAGACTGGCGCACGGCGCCGCACGCCATCGCGCGCACCACCGCTTCGCTCACCGCGCCGTGCGCCGCAATAGCCGCGGCATCCACTCCCAGCAGTTCGATCTTGGCCTCGTCCGAGTAGGTGACGAAGCCGCGCTCGAACCAGTTGCTGGACCCCGCCAGCTCGGTGCAGGCGGCCGCGATCAGCCCGCCGGTGCAGCTCTCGGCGGTGGCCAGCATCCAGCCCTTGTCCTGCAGGACCGCTGCGAGCTGCTTGATCGCCTCTTGTCTCACCAAGCCCTCCATCCAGCGATGACCAGCAGCGTGCAGAACGCGGCCACCAGGTCGTCGAAGATGATGCCGAAGCCGCCGCGCCAGCCGAATCCGTGGAACAGGTCATCGGCCCAAGCGACCGGGCCGGGCTTGGCGGCATCGAACAGGCGGAACAGGACGAACGCCGCGAACTGGCCTGCCCAGCTCGCCGGCATGACCAGCCAGAGCACGATCCAGAAGGCGATCACTTCATCCCAGACGATGCTTCCGGGGTCGAGTACCCGCATGTGGGCCGCAGTGACGGTGCAGGCCCACCAGCCGATCGCCAGCGCTGCGGCGATGACCAGCCCGATCGCAACCGGGGCGAGCCATTGCTGCATCACGATGTAGGCCAGCCAGGCCCACAGCGTGCCGGCTGTGCCCGGCGCCACCGGCGACAGCCCGGAGCCGAAACCGAGCGCGATCGCATGCGCGGGATGCGAAAGCATGAAGCGCACGCCGGGCCGCACCACGGCCGGATGCAGCGGAGGATTGAGTGGCTCCGTCATGGGGCAATGGTAACCACGCCGGCGGCGCGCCCCATCACTTGCAGCGGCCGTGCCGCTTCCTGAACTCGCGTGGCAGCAGCGGCGTGCCGTCGGCCCACAGGCCGAGCCGCGCGGCCCTGGCGCGCGCCTCCTGTGGCTCATATGGGCCCGGGCGATGGCGGTAGCGATCGGACCAGGCCAGGCCGCGGCTGACCAGCCAAGCGCCCAGGTCTTCGCCGTTCACACTGACGCGGCCCAGCACGCGCTGATAGCCGTCGCGGGCGCGGCTGGCCACCGCCACACGCCGGTGCAGTACATGCGCCGCCAGTGCGTTGCGCGATGCCACGCCGAACGCCTGACAGATTTCCGGAGCGTCGATTCCCTGCAGCCGGATCTGGCGCGGCGCCCCGCCCGAGGCGGGCCGCACCCACAAGGAATCGCCGTCCGTGACGTGGGTGACCACGCCTTCGAAGCTGCGGGCCTGGGCGCAAGTTGCCAGGGCCAGCAACAAACTCGCGGCGGCGAAGCGGCGGCGCAGGCTCATCGCTTTACAACGCGCGCTCTTGAAGGGGCGCCGACACAGCACTCGGGCTGTTCAGGCAAAGTGATCGAACGAGCCGTAGCGGCCCTGGACGTTGCGGCCCTGCGGGTCCACCAGGCGCAGCCCGGGTTCCGGCTCGATCACGCCGATGCGCGTGATCGGGGTGTCCGCTTCGCGCGCCGCCGCCTGCACCGCTTCGCGCCGCGCGGTCGGCGCCGTGAACGCCAGCTCGTAGTCGTCACCTCCGGCCAGCACATATTCGAGCCGAGCCGCGTCATCGAGCACGCCGCGAGCGGCCATCAGGCCGATGGCCTGCTGCGTTTCTATGCGCGCGCCAACTGCGGACTGACTCAGGATGTGGCCCAAATCACCCAGCAGACCGTCGCTGACGTCGATAGCGGAAGTGGCGATACCGCGCAGCGCCTGGCCGAGCGCCACGCGCGGCGTGGGTTGTTCCATGCGCGCGCGTGCCGCCTCGAAAATGCCGGCCGGTACCGAGTGCCTGCCGCGCAACACCTCCAGCGCCAACCGCGCATCGCCCAAGGTGCCGCTGACGAAAATGTCGTCGCCCGCGCGCGCGCCCGAGCGCAGCAGCGCCTGGCCCGGTGGGACTTCGCCGAAGACTGCGATGCAGATGTTCAGCGGTCCCCGGGTCGTGTCGCCGCCGATCAGCTCGCAGCCATGCGCGCTGGCAAGCGCCAGCAGGCCGCGCGAGAACGGTTCCAGCCAGGCGTCGTCGGCCTGCGGCAGCGACAAGGCGAGGGTGAAGGCCAGCGGCGCGGCGCCGCAGGCGGCCAGGTCGCTCAGGTTCACCGCCAGCGCCTTGTGGCCCAGCTTGAAAGGATCGACCGTGCTCAGGAAGTGCCGGCCTTCGACCAGCATGTCGCAGGACACGGCCAGCTGCATGCCGGGCGCCGGCGCCAGCAATGCGCAGTCATCGCCGACGCCCAGCACATTGCGCGAAACCGGGCGTTTGAAGTAGCGGTCTATGAGCTCGAACTCACCCATGGGATTCGATTTTCCTCCTCAGGCGTTGCCGCGAAACCGCATCGCCCCTTGCCGCACCACTTCCGCCAGCAAGCGCTCGCGCGCCTGCTTGTCGCGCAGCCAGCGCGCATCGTTGGTGCCCAGTTCGGCGTCTTCGCCGAGCAGCTGGATGCCGTGGCTGGCGCCGACCCTGCGGGCATGGTCGCCGATGCGGCGCAGCGTCTGCACGATGTGTTCGCGCAGGGGCATGTGCTGCCCGGTGGGCGGGTCCACGTAGACCGCCTCGAGGCCGAAGCGGCAGGCCTGGAAGCGGTTGTAGGTGTAGACCATGTAATCGTCTTCCTGCGGCATGAACGGCTGCTCGTGCAGGAACCACGAGGCCAGCGACTGCACGAATCCCGCCAGTGCGGTGGCGCGCTCCACCGTCAGGGGTGTATCGAACACGCGGATTTCGATCGTGCCGTATTCGGGCTTCGGCCGGATGTCCCAGTAGAAGTCCTTCATGCTCTTGACCACGCCGGTCCGCGTCGTCTTGGCGAAGAACTTGTCGAAGTCGAGCCAACTCAAGGTGAAGGGTGCGCGGCCCGACATCGGGAACGCGAACACCGAGTTCAGACGCGCCGAATCAAACTGCGTGTCTTGTCCCTGCACGAATGGCGATGAGGCCGACAGGGCGATGAAATGCGGTATGTAGCGCGACATGCGGTGCAGCATCAGGAGCGCGCTGTCGGGGTCGGGGCAGCCGACGTGCACGTGCTGCCCGAAGATGGTGAATTGCTTCGACAGGTAGCCGTACAGCTCGGACAGTTCGCGAAAACGCGGCTTGTCGTAGATGCGCCGCTCGTGCCATTGCTGGAACGGGTGGGTGCCCCCGCCCACGAGGGCGATGTTGAGCTTGTCGGCGCATTTGACCAGCGCATCGCGGATCTCCGACAGTTCCGCCATGACCTGCGATGGCGACTCGCAAATGCCGGTGGAGACCTCGATCATGCTGGAAGTCATTTCCGGCACCACGGAACCCGGCAGCGAATAGCGCGACATCAGCCGCAGCATTTCGTCCGAGTAAGGGGCCAGGTCGTAGTCGTGCGTATTGACCAGCTGCAGTTCCAGCTCGACGCCCAGCGACAGTGCCGCCGATTGCTGGAACGGCTCCAGTTTGGGTGTGGGCTCCGGCTGCGCGCCGGCAGTGCGCACCGGTTTATCCACGCAGGTCACCCGGCTGCGTGATGGACGTGCCTTCCGAAGGCAGCGGCCTGGAGCTTTCCCGCACGCGGTAGATGGCGAAGGTGGCGATGATCGCGCCGAGCACTTCCATCAGCAGGATGGCCGGCAGCGCAATGCTGGCGATGCGCGGTCCCAGCGTCAGTGAGGAAGACACGAACTGCTGGACCAGCACCAAGGCGACCGCAGACATGGGCGACATCGCACAGCCGGTCCAGAATGCCTGCCGCCAGCTGGTGCCACTGCCCCAATTGGCGGTGCCCACGCCGACCATCTTGGCGACGCCGCGCGCCAGCACGAAGGCGGCCACCAGGCCGGCCACTGCCGGATTCCACTCCGCCTTCGCGGCGACGACCGAAACCAGCACGAACATCAGCATCGTCAGCAGCGACGCCGCGGTACCCAATTGGCGCGGCCAGGCCCAGGGGCGGGGATTCAGCTGCTTGAGCATTATTCCCCCCAGCAGGGCCGCCAACGGCGCCGACCCGCCGAAATGGGCTGCCAGTGCAGTGCCGGCGGCAATCATCGCGATCAGCAGCATCGACGTGTTTTCGCTGGTAGGACTCATCACCCGCAACGCCATACGCAGCGCGAGCGCGAGCAATGCGCCGATGACGAACGAGACCCCGAGGACCACCGCCACCGGAAACAGCGCTTCGCTCAAGGTGGTGGTGGGCCGATGCATCACGCCGGCGCGGGCGCTGACCAGCGTCAGCGAGTACAGCGCGCCCAGCGTGGAAAGCACCATCGCGCGCTCGGTCACCGGTCCGGAGGCTTGCGTGTCCATCACCACCCGGGACAGCACTTCGGGCGACGCCACCATCGCAATCAGGGCCAGGGCTTCCGCCACGGTCGGCCGCACTCCCATCCAGCGCAACGTGTAATAGACCACCAGAGCTGTGAGGACGCACTCCAGCACACTCTGCAGCAGAACCATCGGGTTGTGCCGGAACCAGCGCAGCGCGATGCGGCCGCCCGCCTCGAACAGCACCACCGACACCGCCAGCTCCAGCAAGAACAGCGCAGTGCCCTGCAGCGGCCACGCCGCCCCGGAAAAACCCGCCAGCCCGGCCAACGCGCCGGCCAGGGAATAGCCGACCACCTTGGGCAGACCGGTGTGGCGTTGCAGCAGGTGGCCGACCGCCGCCGCCGCCGCCAGCAGCAACGACCATTGCACCGTGGGCAGGCCGGCCGAGGGCTTGAGCCATTCGGCCCAGATGGCCATGATTTCATTCATGCGCATTCCCCCGGCGCGCACTGTACCGCCGGCGGCGCCGCAAGCGCTGTAGGACTGGGCGCCGACGAGCGCACACGCTTGGGGCCTGCCCTAATGCAGCACGCGCGTGCTGCCGTCATCGAGCTCGAAAGCCGGGATCTCCACCTCGAACCGTTCGCCGTCCTCAGCGACGCAGAAGTAGCTTCCCTGCATGCTGCCGGTGGCGGTGCGCAGCCGGCAGCCGCTGGTGTACTGGAACGCCTCGCCCGGCTTGAGCAGCGGCTGCTGGCCAACGACGCCCAGGCCCTTGACCTCTTCGATCTGGCCCAGCGCGTTGGCGATGATCCAGTGGCGCGAAACCAGTTGGGCCGCCACCTCGCCGGTATTCGTGATCGTGATCGTGTAGGCGAAGCTGTAGAGGTCCTGGCCCGGCTCGGATTGCTCGGGCAGGTACTGGGGCTCGACTTCCACGCGGAACTGGTACTTCGACATACTGAGATCGTAACGCTTCGTTGATTTGCGAGAATCCAGGGATGAGCACCATCCATCGCATCGCCCCTTCCATCCTTTCGGCCGACTTTGCCCGGCTCGGGGAGGAAGTGCGCAAGGTCATCGTCGCAGGCGCCGACTGGATTCACTTCGACGTGATGGACAACCACTACGTACCCAATCTGACATTCGGCCCGATGATCTGCTCGGCTTTGAAGCCGTACGCGGTGACCCCGGAAGGCCGGCCGGTTCCCATCGACGTTCACCTGATGGTCCAGCCGGTCGACGCACTGGCCCAGGCTTTCGCCCAGGCCGGGGCGGACTACATCAGCTTCCATCCCGGCGCGTCAGCCCATGTGCACCGCAGCGTCCAGGCGATCAGGGCCAGCGGCTGCAAGCCCGGACTGGTGTTCAATCCCGCGGCTTCGCTGGATGTGCTGGACTGGATGATCGAGGATATCGACCTCGTCCTGATCATGAGCGTGAACCCCGGATTCGGCGGCCAGGCCTTCATCGATTCGGCGCTGCGCAAGATCGGCGCGGCCCGTCGGCGTATCGACGCCTGCGGCAAGGACATCCGGCTGGAAGTGGATGGCGGCATCAAGACGGATAACGTTGCCCGGGTAGCGGCCGCCGGCGCCGACACCTTCGTGGCCGGCAGCGCCATCTTCGGCCAGCCCGACTACAAGACTGTGATCGACGCCATGCGCACAGCGCTCAAGGGCTGAGCTTCTTTTCCGGATCGACCGATTCGCCCCGCACTTTGTCGTAAGTCTCGTCCAGCACCGGCCCCTTGTCGGTGTCGACCAGGCCCCGTTCGACGTCCTCGCGCGCGGCCTGCGCCATCCGCTGCCCGGCCGGTTCGCTGGCGGCCTGGCTGTCGGTGGACTCGTCGCGCTCTTGCGGCGTGCGCTGCTGGGCTTGCCCCTGGGCCGGCGCGCCCGGGGTCGGCGGTCCTTTCCTGGTCACGCCCTTGCGTCGCCGGCTGGGCATTCGGTTGTGCATGTGAAACGCCTTTCGAAAATCCGTTCGTACCGTCTTGCAGACGATGGTGCGATTGCGCCGCCACCGCTGCGGTAGGACGCGCCGCGCCACGTCTGTAGGACGGGACCGGGCCGCGCGCGAGGCAGACTGTCGGAGCAGTCCTACTGTCAAATGGTGGGTACGCCGACAAACGCGCCCGCTGCATCACTACGAACGGTTGCGCATGAGCTAGCTATGCTGGGGTCGCCGACAGCGCCCTGAGCGCGCTTGGCAAGGAGATGACATGGAGCTGCTGGCCGCAATGCCCGAATGGTTGGTCTGGTGCGCCGTCGGCGCGGCCGGCGCCATCGCGCTGGGGGCGCTGGCGAACATTCTCGACGCCGCACTCGATCTGGACGCGAGCTGAGGCATTCCCCGCGCGTGCGCTGCGCCTGTGGCGAACCCTTTTTCGCGTCCTTGACAAGAAAATCGGCACAGGAGTTCTTCAATGCCACAGTCCAAGCAGGATGGCCAGCGCAAGTCAAAGATCGGCGACGGCGCGGCCGCCAAGCAAAGGCAGCTGGAGTCGTTCAGCCAGGGACCGGAAAACCTTCTCACCACCAACCAGGGCGTGGTGATCCCCGACAACCACAATTCGCTCAAGGCCGGCGTGCGCGGGCCGTCGCTGCTGGAAGACTTCATCCTGCGCGAGAAGATCACGCACTTCGACCACGAGCGCATTCCCGAGCGCGTGGTGTATGCGCGGGGCGCAGGCGCGCACGGCTATTTCGAACTGACCCGGTCGCTGGTCGAATACACGCGGGCCGATTTCCTGCAGGAGCCCGGCGCACGCACGCCGGTATTCGTGCGTTTCTCCACGGTGGCCGGAGCGCGGGGCTCGGCCGACACCGTGCGCGATGTACGCGGTTTCGCCGTGAAGTTCTACACCCGCGAGGGCAACTACGACCTGGTGGGCAACAACATGCCGGTGTTCTTCATCCAGGACGCGATCAAGTACCCCGACCTGATTCATGCGATCAAGCCCGAACCGCATCACGGAATGCCGCAGGCAGCCACGGCGCACGACACGTTCTGGGATTTCGCCTCGCTCATGCCCGAGACGACGCACATGCTGATGTGGATCATGTCGGACCGTGCCATCCCGCGCAGCTACCGCATGATGGAGGGATTCGGCGTCCATACCTTCCGCTTCATCAATGCCAAGGGTGTTGCGCACTTCGTCAAGTTCCATTGGAAGCCCAAGCTGGGCAAGCACGCGCTGGTGTGGGACGAGGCTCAGAAGATCGCCGGCAAGGATCCGGACTTCCACCGGCGCGACCTGTGGGAGGCGATCGTGCACGGCAGCTTTCCCGAATGGGAACTTGGCCTGCAGCTGATCGAGGAAAGCAAGGCCGGGAGCCTGGGCTTTGATTTGCTGGATGCCACCAAGCTGATCCCGGAGGAAATCGTCCCGGTGCTCACGGTGGGCAAACTGGTGTTGAACCGCAATCCCGACAATTTCCATGCCGAAACCGAACAGGTGGCGTTCCATCCCGGCCATGTCGTGCCGGGCATCGACTTCAGCAGCGATCCCCTGCTGCAGGGGCGGCTGTTTTCGTACACCGACAGCCAGCTGTCGCGGCTGGGCGGCGCCAACGTGCACGAGTTGCCGATCAACCGCAGCGTCTGCCCGCTCCACAATTTCCAGCGCGACGGCATGCACCGCATGCTGGTGAACAAGGGGCAGGTTGCCTATGAACCGAATTCGCTCGCCAGCGGGTCGGAGTCGCGCGCCGACGGCGGACAGCAGGGCTTCCAGAGTTATTCCGAGGCGGTTGAACCGCCCAAGATCCGCCGCCGCAGCCCTAGCTTCGACGATCACTTCAGCCAGGCCAGCCTGTTCTGGAACAGCCAGAGCCCGGCGGAAAAGGAACACATCATTGCCGCCTTCCAGTTCGAGCTTTCGAAAGTCGAGGTCCTGGCGGTTCGCCAGCGGTTGGTGGACAGCCTGGCCCACGTCGACGCCAAGCTGGCTCGCAAGGTAGCTGAGCCGCTGGGCATTGCCGTTCCCGATCCCAAAGCCGCGGCGGGGCGTTCAGGCTTTCGCGACGTGCGCACGAAACTGCCGTTGGAAGTGTCCGCGGCGCTGAGCATGGAAGGCGCCGGCAACGGCGGCGGCGTCGCGACGCGCAAGGTCGCGGTGCTTGTCGCCGCCGGGGTCGAAGTGGGTGCCCTGAGGGTGATACAGCAGGCCCTGCAGGAGGCTGGGGCCACCAGCCGGATCGTCGCGGCGCACCTTGGATTTGTCGCGACCTCATCGGGGCAGCAGCTGGCAGTCGATCACACCTTTGCCAACATGCCCTCCGTCATGTTCGACGCGGTGCTGGTGCCCGGGGGCGCGGCCAGTGCCGAATCACTGGTCCGCGACGGCGACGCGGTGCATTACGCCCTGGAGGCCTACAAGCATTGCAAGACAGTGTGTGTCATCGGGGAGGGCGTGCAACTGCTGCGCACGCTCGGCGTCGCAGCGGTCGAGGCCGGCCCGGCCGTGGCCGGAGTCCTGATCGGCAAGAACGACCCGCCCGGCCGGGCGCAGCTGGCGCAGGAGTTCATCGCCGCGATAGCGAAGCATCGCCACTGGATGCGACCGAACATCGAAGCCATCCCGGCTTGAAAGCGGCGCGCGACCCGGGCGCAGCGCGGCGAAAGAGCTTTCCTACGCCCCCTGGACACAAGCGCTTACTCCACCGCTGGCCGGACTGCCCCCAAATACCCCCGTGGCCGGTGTATTCCGGGCTGCGAATTCAGCGTACTCACTACAGGAGATTCACGATGCCATCCAGTAATCAGGGCAACCAGGGCAAGGGTCGCCAGGGCGGCTCGTCCAACCGCGGCTTTGCCTCGATGGATCCGAACCGTCAGCGTGAAATTGCCAGCGAAGGGGGCAAGGCGGCCCACCAGAAGGGAACTGCTCACGAGTTCACGCCGGAAGAAGCTCGCCAGGCGGGCAGCAAGGGCGGCCAGGTCGCCCACGAAAAGGGCACGGCCCACGAATTCGATTCCGAGGAGGCTCGCGAAGCGGGCCGCAAAGGCGGCCAGGCCAGTCATGAAAAGGGCACGGCCCACGAGTTCGATTCCGAGGAAGCTCGGGAAGCGGGCCGCAAGGGGGGGCAGGCCAGCCACGCTGCCGGCAGCCAGGCTGGCGGCAATCAGGGCGGCTCGAGCGTCAAGCGCTGATCCGGCGTGCGGCTGACGGGGCGCAAGGTGCGCCCTTTTTTTTATGCGCGGGAGGAGCCGCCGCGAGCCACGGCGGATGCGCCAGAATGCACGTCTTCGGCCACGCGCGGACCCCGATCAACATGACCATCGTTTCGCAAGCTGCGATCGTCGATCTCGATGGCACCATGGTCGACACCCTGGGCGACTTCGAGGAGGCCTTGAACCGCGTGCTGGATGAATTGTCCTTGCCCGGAATCGATCGCGCGGCAATCGAGCGCATGGTGGGCAAGGGGTCGCCCCATCTGATTCGCTCGGTACTGGCGCATGTGCACGCGGCGCCCTCGCTGTACGAGCAGGCCTGGCAGTCCTATCGCAGGCACTACTTGGCCATCAACGGCCGGCATTCGACGCTGTACCCGGGTGTGATCGAAGGCCTGCAGGCGCTCAGGCGCGCCGGACTGAAGCTGGCGTGCCTGACCAACAAGCCCACTGATTTCGCCAAACCCCTGCTCGAGGCCAAGGGGCTTGCCGGCTTTTTCGACCTGGTGTTCGGCGGAGACGCGTTCGAGCGCAACAAACCCGATCCGTTGCCCCTGCTCAAGACCTGTGAAGCGCTTGGCTTGGCACCGGCCCGCGCGCTGGTGATCGGCGATTCAAGCAACGACGCGTTTGCGGCGCGAGCCGCCGGTTGCCCCGTCATCCTGGTGACCTACGGCTACAACCATGGCGAGGATGTCCGCACGATGGATGCGGACGGATTTGCCGATTCGCTGGCCGATGTCCCGGCGATGATCAGGCCGGTTTTCCCAGCAGCGCCTCCTTGAGTTTCCAGTCGGCGGGATTGGGGCCCAGCCAGATCCGCAGCAATGCGTTGAAGAATTCGGGTTCCTTGAACGGCTCGGTGTTGTTGCTGCACTTGACCGAGATGACCGTGCCGGTTCCGGGCACCCAATCGATCAGGAACGAATCGCCCGCGTTCAGTTTCTTGCAGTCGCTGAACAGCTGGCTCATGCGCATGACGCCGGGGATCAGTTTCGAAAACGACTGCTTGTCCATGTTGTCTTCCATCCCGCGCGAGAACAGCTTGCCCAGTTCGGCCGAATCGATGTCGCGCAGCATGGTGATGCTCATGCGCTTGGCGCCGGGCATGGCGAGGATTTCTTCGGTGGTCTGGGCCTTCCTGGGCAGGTACAGACCCGCCGCATAGACCTTGAAAATCGCCTTGTATCTGACGCCTGCGCCATTGAGCTGCAGCTTGTTGCCGCGCAGCTCGGTTGTATCGTCGTACTTCACGCCCGACACCGTCACCTGCGCGAAGGCGCCCGATGCCAGGAGTAGTGCGGCCGCCGCAAGCAGCCAGCGTTTGATCGAATTCATCTTGTCTCCTCAAAAAAGAACGATCGTTCGATTTTGAATTCTCGCGTACGGAAGTAAGGGCTGCAATAGGGTTTTTAGCCTGTTGCCTTGAATTAGAGTCGGCACTCAGCGCAACGCGTCCGGTTTGCTACACTTTCCGCCATGTTCATCCACCGCACCACCGTCACAGGTTGCTCCGGCCGGGGAGCCTGGCCCTGGCGCAAGCCTCGACTGGTGCGTTCCTGACTGCACGGGACAAACCGTGCCCCGCGCCTCGCGAGCGCCGGATCACCCGACTGGCGAAGGCCCCAGGGCGATCCCGAGCGACGCAGGCTCCGTGTTGAAATGAGCGCGGTCCAGCGGCCGCCGAGCTTGTGGAGGCTCACGCTTTGATCACCGAACTCGAATTCAAAAGTCTTGGCCAGCAGGGCTACAACCGCATCCCGCTGATCGCCGAGGCATTCGCGGACCTCGAAACGCCGCTGTCCCTGTATCTCAAGCTGGCCCACGCGAAAGGCGGCGGCCGACACAGCTTCCTGCTGGAGTCGGTGGTGGGCGGCGAGCGCTTCGGGCGCTACAGCTTCATCGGACTGCCGGCCCGAACGCTGCTGCGCTGCAGCGGCTTTGGCGCCGACGCGGCCACGCAGGTGGTCCACGACGGCAAAGTAGTGGAAACAGCCCCTGGCAATCCACTGGATTTCATCGCCGAGTACCAGAAGCGCTTCAAGGTGGCGTTGCGTCCCGGGCTGCCGCGTTTCTGCGGTGGCCTGGCCGGCTACTTCGGCTATGACACGGTGCGCCACATCGAAAAGAAGCTGGAGAAAAGTTGTCCTCCGGACACGCTGGGCTGCCCGGACATCCTGCTGCTGCACTGCGAGGAGCTGGCGGTCATCGACAATCTCTCGGGCAAGCTCTACCTCATCGTCTATGCCGATCCGGGCCAGGGCGAGGCTTACGCCACGGGCAAGAAGCGGCTGCGCGAATTGAGGGAACAGCTCAAGTACTCGGTCAGCGCTCCGGTGATCCGGCAAACGCAGACTTTTCCCGCCGAGCGCGATTTCGCCCAAGCCGACTATCTGCACGCGGTGCAGCGCGCCAAGGAACTGATCGCCGCCGGCGACTTCATGCAGGTCCAGGTCGGCCAGCGGATCAAGAAGCGCTACACCGAGTCGCCGCTGTCGCTGTATCGCGCGCTGCGGTCGCTCAACCCCAGTCCGTACATGTACTACTACCACTTCGGCGATTTCCATGTGGTGGGGGCTTCGCCTGAAATCCTGGTGCGGCAGGAGCAGACGCCGCAGGGCCAGAAGGTCACGATCCGCCCGCTGGCCGGCACCCGCCCGCGCGGGGCCACGCTGGAAGCGGACAAGTCGATCGAGCAGGAATTGATCAACGATCCGAAGGAGCGTGCCGAGCACGTGATGCTGATCGATCTGGCGCGCAACGACATCGGCCGCATTGCCAAGACCGGCACCGTCAAGGTGACGGAAGCTTTCGCGGTGGAGCGCTACAGCCACGTGATGCACATCGTCAGCAACGTGGAGGGCATCCTCAACGAGGGCATGACCAGCATCGACGTTCTGAAGGCGACCTTTCCCGCCGGCACCCTGACCGGCGCGCCCAAGATCCACGCGATGGAACTGATCGACCAGCTCGAGCCCACCAAGCGCGGCCTGTACGGCGGTGCCTGCGGCTACCTCAGCTACGCTGGCGACATGGATGTGGCTATTGCGATCCGCACCGGCATCGTGAAGGACCAGACGCTTTATGTGCAGGCGGCGGCCGGGGTGGTGGCGGACTCCGTGCCGGAAATGGAGTGGAAAGAAACCGAGGCCAAGGCCCGGGCCCTGTTGCGCGCCTCCGAACTGGTCGAGGAGGGCTTGGAATGAACCCGACGGACGCGGCATGCCGGCGATCGGGGAGCAACGCGCCATGAAGCTCCTCATGATCGACAACTACGACAGCTTCACCTACAACCTGGTGCAGTACTTCGGCGAACTGGGCGCGCAGGTCGAGGTATTTCGCAATGACGAGATCACCGTCGAAGGTATCGCCCAGCGCAAGCCCGATTGCCTGGTGGTCTCGCCGGGCCCGTGCTCGCCGGCCGAGGCGGGCATTTCGGTCCAGGCGATCGGCCACTTCGCGGGCAAGCTGCCGATCCTGGGCGTTTGTCTCGGGCACCAGGCCATCGGGGCGGCGTTCGGCGGCAAGATCGTGCGTGCACAACAGCTCATGCATGGCAAGACCAGCGTCATCACGACGACGTGTGAAGGCATCTTTGCCGGGCTACCCGAAAAGTTCACCGTCAACCGCTACCACTCGCTGGCCATCGAGAGGTCCTCGTGCCCGGCCGAGCTGGTAACGACGGCCTGGACCGATGACGGCGAAATCATGGGCGTGCGCCACAGGGAGCTGGCCATCCAGGGCGTTCAGTTCCATCCAGAATCGATCCTCACGGAACATGGCCACGCCATGCTCAAGAACTTCCTGGAGCTGAAATGATGGCAACAGTCGTGGACCTGCGCAGCGACACGGTGACGCAACCGACGGCCGGGATGCGTGCGGCGATGATGGCAGCGCCGCTCGGCGACGACGTGTTCGGCGACGACCCCAGTGTGAACGCGCTGCAGGAAAAGATCGCTGGCATGCTCGGTTTCGAAGCGGCCCTGTTCGTGCCGACCGGCACCCAAAGCAACTTGTGCGCGATCCTGTCGCACTGCCAGCGCGGCGAGGAATATATCGTGGGACAGATGCAGCACTGCTACCGCTGGGAAGCCGGCGGCGGCGCGGTGTTCGGCAGCGTGCAGCCGCAGCCCCTGGAGCACCAGAGCGATGGCAGCCTGGCACTGTCCGATATCGAGGCGGCGATCAAGCCCGACGATCCGCATTTCGCCCGCACCCGGCTGCTGGCGCTGGAGAACACGCTGGGCGGCAAGCTGTTGCCGTTCGCCTATGTTGAGCAGGCCACCGAGCTGGCGCAGCGCAAAGGCCTGGCGCGGCACCTCGATGGAGCTCGCCTTTTCAACGCTGCCACTGCGCAGGCCGCTCAAACCGGCGGGAACGTGCGCGCCGAGGCGCAGCGTATTGCCCAGTGTTTCGATACCGTCTCGGTGTGCTTCAGCAAAGGACTGGGGGCGCCGGTCGGCTCGGCCCTTTGCGGTTCGCGCGAACTGATCGCCCGCGCCCGCCGGGTTCGAAAAATGGCCGGCGGCGCCATGCGGCAGGCCGGCATCCTGGCCGCCGCGGCGAGCTACGCGCTGGATCATCATGTGGACCGGCTGGCCGAGGACCACGCGCTGGCGCAGCGGCTGGCGCAGGGGCTGGCGGGGCTGAAGTACCTGCAGGTCGAAGCGCCTCAAACCAATATCGTCTTCGTCGATCTGCTCGGCCCGGCGCGCGACGAATCCAAGGCATTGCTGAAACACCTGGCAAGCCATGGCGTATTGGCCACGGGCCTGTATCGGCTGCGGTTCGCGACCCACCTCGACATGGACGCCGCCGGCGTCGATCGGGCCGTCGCCGCGATCCGTCAATTCTTCGGGAGCTGATCGGGCCTTGCCGATGCCGGCTTTGACCGACAATCCAATCCCTCACGCCAGGACCGCAGACCCACAGGACAGGAGGCCGCCATGCCCATCACACCCCAGGAAGCGCTGCAGCGCACGATTGAACACCGCGAGATCTTTCACGACGAGATGCTCAAGGTGGTGCGCATGATCATGAGCGGCGAGCTGTCGCCGGTCATGATGGCGGCCCTGATCACCGGGCTGCGCGTGAAGAAAGAAACGATCGGCGAGATCACCGCCGCGGCGCAGGTGATGCGCGAGTTCTCGACCAAGGTGAACGTGGACGACAAGGCCCACCTGGTCGATATCGTGGGCACCGGCGGCGACGGCTCGCACACTTTCAACATCTCCACCTGCTCGATGTTCGTGGCGGCCGCCGCCGGTGCCAAGGTCAGCAAGCACGGCGGGCGTAGCGTCTCCAGCAAGAGCGGCAGCGCCGACGTGCTGGAAAGCCTGGGTATGAACATCAATCTGGCGCCGGCCGCCATCGCCAAATGCATCGAGCAGGTCGGCATCGGTTTCATGTTCGCGCCCAACCACCATCCGGCGATGAAGAACGTCGCGCCGGTGCGCAAGGAACTGGGGGTGCGCACCATTTTCAACATCCTCGGCCCGCTCACCAATCCGGCCGGCGCCCCCAACATCCTGATGGGCGTGTTCCACCCGGACCTCGTGGGCATCCAGGTGCGGGCGTTGCAACGGCTGGGGACGGATCATGCCGTGGTCGTCTATGGCCGCGACGGCATGGACGAGGTAAGCCTGGGCGCCGCGACCATGGTCGGTGAGCTCAAGAACGGCGAAATCTCCGAATACGAAATCCATCCGGAGGATTTCGGCTTGCCGATGGCCAGCAACCGCACGCTGAAGGTCGAGACGCCCGAGCAGTCGCGGCAGATGCTGATGAGCGTGCTCGGCAACGAGGCCGGCGCCGCGCGCGACATCGTGATCTTCAACGCCGGCGCCGCGCTCTATGCAGCCAATGTCGCGGACACGATCCAAGCCGGCATCGACAAGGCGCGCGTGGCGATCGAATCCGGCGCGGCCAAGTCCAAGCTCGAACAGCTGGTGGCGCTGTCGCGCTCGCTCGCGGCCTGAGGCCATGCCGGATATCCTGAGCCAGATCGTCGCCGTCAAGCGCGAGGAGATTGCCGCGGCTCAGAAGAAGGTGCCGTTGGCGGCCATGCGCGCGGACGCGGAAAGCCGCGTGCTGACGCGCGATTTCGAAGGTGCCTTGCGCCGCAAGATCGCGGCCGGCAAGAGCGCGGTGATCGCGGAAATCAAGAAGGCCAGCCCGAGCAAGGGTCTGTTGCGAGCCGACTTCATTGCGGCCGATATCGCCCAAAGCTATGCGGAATCCGGCGCGGCCTGCCTGTCGGTGCTGACGGATCGGCAGTTTTTCCAGGGGCAGGTCGATTACCTGAAGCAGGCGCGGGCCTCCTGTGACTTGCCGGTGCTGCGCAAGGATTTCATCGTCGACGCCTATCAGGTCTACGAGTCCAGGGCGATGGGCGCCGATTGCGTGCTGCTGATCGCCGCCTGCCTGGACGATGCGCTGCTGGCCGAACTGGAAGGCATTGCCCGCAGCCTGTACATGGCCGTGCTGGTCGAGGTGCACGACCGCGCCGAGCTCGAGCGCGCACTCAAGCTCAAGACGCCGCTGGTAGGCATCAACAACCGGAACCTGCGCACTTTCGAGGTGTCGCTGGACACTACCGTGGAGCTTGTCAAGGATTTACCGGCCGACCGTCTGCCAGTCGCCGAGTCCGGCATCACCAACAACGCCGACGTGAAGAAGCTGCGCAATGCCGGGGTTCACGCCTTCCTGGTCGGCGAAGCGTTCATGCGCGCGGATGATCCGGGCGAGGCGCTGGCTGCGCTGTTCGGCGACTAGGGGCCCGCATGGCGTCGCAATCGACCCTGGCGCTGGAGACGGGCGAACCGGATCGGCTGCTGCGCTGGGACCCCGCACAGTGGCCCCTGGCCGAGGGATGGCATCGCGTCGTCGACGCGTTCCTGTCGAGCAGCACGGGCCTGCGGCTGGGTTCGTTCATTCGCGAGCGACTGGCCGCCGGCGCCACGATCTATCCGCCCAGACCGTTTCGTGCGCTGGAATTGACGCCCTTGCACGGCGTCCGGGCCGTGATCCTGGGCCAGGATCCCTACCACGGAGCGGGCCAGGCCGAAGGCCTGGCGTTCTCGGTGCGGGCCGGGGTCAGGCTGCCGCCGTCCCTGCGCAATATCTTCAAGGAATTGAACTGCGCGTCCGACGGGCCGCAGCCCCCGACCGGCTCCCTGGTGGATTGGGCGCGGCGTGGCGTGCTGCTGCTCAACGCCAGCCTGACGGTCGAAGACGGCCAGCCGGCAAGCCATGCGAAAAAGGGCTGGGAGGTACTGACCGATGCGCTGCTGGCCGAAGTTGCGGCGCGCGCGTCGCCCTGTGTATACATGCTGTGGGGTGTCCACGCGCAGGCGAAGGCTGGCCTGATCGAGGAAACCGCCGCGAGCCATGGTCGCGAAGCGCTGGTCTTGCAGGCCAACCATCCATCGCCCTTGTCGGCTGGCCGCCCACCGGTGCCGTTTCTGGGCTGCGGCCACTTCGCGCTGGCGCGCGAATGGCTGGCCGCGCGGGGCCACCCGGACGTGTTCTAGAGTTCAGCCGCCTGCAGCCTCAATGTTAGTTGGCGCTAACTTAACTGGCAGCCAGCTCAAATGGGTGCGTCCTAAACACGTATGCACATCTTGGCCGGCATGACCCAATCAGATCAGGCCGCTACGTCGGCCGGCGAGCCATGGGTGCGCCTTGTGATCCGCTGCCATGCAGGGCCAGCGTGAAAAGTCGGCTTGAAGGGAACGCAACTCCATGCTGGTGATTCGGTTCGGCATGAGGCGGTTCGAGGGTCGTGGTTTCCGTTGCAGGCGCCCCCGGCAATGCGCGGCTGCCAGGGGTGGCTGCAAGTGACCCCGGGGGGCGAAACGTGCTATATTTCGAGGTTCGCCGGAGGGGTGCCCGAGTGGCTAAAGGGGGCAGACTGTAAATCTGTTGGCTTACGCCTACGATGGTTCGAATCCATCCTCCTCC
>DATNBX010000319.1:0-32125 GCA_035571795.1 Ramlibacter sp. | reverse complement strand
GCCAGCGCGTGCTGGCCCAGCAGCGCCGCCTGGTGCACGTCCATGGCGAGGCCGAAAATGAACGCCGCACCGATTCCCACGCGCAGCGGCTGGTGCACGCTCCAGAACACCAGCGCCAGCGCCAGGAAGTCGGGCAGCCAGGCCGTGCGGCCCAGCGGCAGCATGTTCACCAGCAGCGCCAGCAGCAGGCTGCCCCAGATGAAAACGGGATTGGCCGGCAGCAGCAGCTGCTGGCCGGGGCGCATGATCATTTGCGCGCTCCTTTCTTCGCCGACGCGGCCGCGTCTTCCGGGGCAGGCCGGGGCGGGATCCGCGCCGCAATCGGGCTGAGCACCATCACGTGCCGGGCGCCGTCCACCAGCGCCTGAGGCGAGCACGTGATGCGCGCGAATCCGGAGTCGGCGCGCCGCTCCACTTTCTCGATGCGCGCCACTGGCAGGCCCGGCGGGTAAACGCCGTCCACGCCGCTGGTGGTGAGAATGTCGCCCGGCTTCACGTCCGAATTGCCGGCCATGAAACGCAGTTCCAGGGAGCCGCCGCGCGACGACGGATCGCCGTAGGCCACGCTGCGCGCGCCGGTGCGCGCATTGAGCACCGGGATGGCCTGCTCGCGGTCCGTCAGCAGCGTCACCTCGCTGACCAGCGGATAGACCCGCGTGACCTGGCCCAGCACGCCTGACTCGTCCAGGACCGGCGAGCCGGCTTCGATACCCTGGGCCATGCCTTTGTCGATGACGACCCTGCGCGTGTAGGGGTCGGCCGTGTCATACAGCACCTCGGCCGCCTGGCCCGGGGCGGTGACGCGCTGGCGCAGTTCCAGGAGCTTGCGCAGCCGCTCGTTTTCCACGGCGAGCTGCTCGACCTGGTTGGCGCGCTGGGATTGCTGCGTCAGCTTGCGCCGTGCCGCGTCTTCCCCCGCCTGGGCGCTCTTGAGCGATTCGAAATACTCGGCCCCGTAGCGCACCAGCAGCACTGGCCTCAGGGCCAGCCACTGCGCCGGATACAGCACCGTGGCGACGATGGCGCGCACCGGTTGGGCGACGCGAAAACGCAGGTCCGCCACCATGAGGAACAGCGCCAGCGCCCCGCACACCATGAGCTTGGACAGGGCCGAAGCGCCCTGCCTGAAGAAGGGCGGCGGCGTTCTATCGAGGGTACCTAACGGCATGGCACATTTTCCTCCCTGCCACGAGATGGGGAGGTACTACTGATCACTCGCTCGTGAAGATGCTTCCCAGGCGTTCCATGCGCTCCAGCGCGATGCCACAGCCGCGCACCACGCAGGTCAAGGGATCTTCGGCCACCAGCACCGGCAGGCCGGTTTCCTCGGCCAGCAGGCGGTCCAGGTCGCGCAGCAGGGCACCGCCGCCGGTGAGCATCATGCCGCGCTCGGCGATGTCGGCGCCCAGTTCGGGCGGCGTGCTTTCCAGCGCATTCTTCACGGCCGAGACGATGTTGTTCAGCGGGTCGGTGAGCGCCTCCAGAATCTCGTTGGAGGAGATGGTGAACGAACGCGGCACGCCTTCGGACAGGTTGCGGCCCTTGACTTCCATTTCCTTGACTTCGCTGCCCGGAAAAGCCGAGCCGATGTTCTTCTTGATCGCTTCGGCGGTGGGCTCGCCGATCAGCATGCCGTAATTGCGGCGGATATAACTGATGATGGCATCGTCGAACTTGTCGCCGCCCACGCGCACGCTGCCCTTGTAGACCATGCCGCCCAGCGAGATCACGCCCACTTCGGTGGTGCCGCCGCCGATGTCGACGACCATCGAGCCGGACGCTTCGGACACCGGCAAGCCGGCGCCGATCGCCGCCGCCATCGGCTCCTCGATCAGGTAGACCTCGCTCGCGCCCGCGCCCAGCGCCGACTCGCGGATGGCGCGGCGCTCGACCTGGGTCGAGCCGCAAGGCACGCAGATGATGATGCGCGGGCTGGGCTTGAAGATGCCGCGCGGATGCACCATCTTGATGAACTGCTTGAGCATCTGCTCGGTCACCGTGAAGTCGGCGATCACGCCGTCCTTCATCGGCCGGATGGCTTCGATGTTGCCGGGCACCTTGCCGAGCATGGCCTTGGCTTCGCGGCCGACGGCCTGGATGGTTTTCTTGCCCTGCGGGCCACCCTCGTGGCGGATCGCCACTACCGACGGCTCGTCCAGGACGATGCCCTTGTCACGCACAAAGATCAGGGTATTGGCAGTGCCCAGGTCAATGGCCAGGTCGGTAGAGAAGTACCGACGGAAAGCTCCGAACATCAGGAAGTCCTCTCGCGGGCAGGCCAGGCATGCCAACCTGGTCTCGCCGTATGAATGTTATTTAGGCCGAAACCCGCTTTTTCCTGCAAATACCGGCGGTTTCGCGGGTGTTGCGTCAAAGGCGGGATAATACCCGATCCCCTGTGAATAACCGGTCCGCGGCGGGCCGAAATGTCCTGTTTACATCTGTATCGCCGCCCCTTTTTCACCATGGCCCTAACTTCCCAAGATATTGCTCGAATCGCCAATCTCGCCAGATTGGAATTAAGCGCTTCCGAAAGCGAGCGCATGCTGACCCAAATCAATGGCTTCTTCAACATCGTTGAGCAGATGCGCGCTATCGACACCACCGGCATCCTGCCGCTTTCGCATCCGGTGGCGGCGTTTCAGGACGTGGCGCTGCGGCTGCGCGATGACGTGGCCTGCGAGCCGGACCAGCGCGAGGCCAACCAGCGCAGCGCCCCGGCCGTCGAACGAGGCCTGTTCCTGGTGCCGAAGGTGATTGAATAAATGACTTTGCACGACCTGACCGTCGCCCAACTGGCGACGAAGCTGCGGCAGAAAGAAGTGTCGGCACTCGAGACCGCGCAATACTTTCTGGCACGCGGCGCGATGCACGAAAAGCTCGGAGCCTATCTGGCGATCGATGCCGAAGTGACGCTGGCGCAGGCTCGCGCCGCCGACCGGCGCATCAGCGCCGGCGAAAGCGCCCCTCTACTCGGCGTCCCGATCGCGCACAAAGACATCTTCGTCACGCGCGATTTTCCGAGCACGGCCGGCTCCAGGATGCTCCAGGACTATCGCTCGCCGTTCGACGCCTCGGTAGTCGCCAGACTCGGCCACGGTGCGCCGGGGCAAGGCCCGGGGGCCGGCGCGGTAACCTTGGGCAAGCTCAATTGCGATGAGTTCGCGATGGGCTCGTCCAACGAGAACTCGGCGTACCGTCCGGCCAGAAACCCATGGGATACGTCGCGCATTCCGGGCGGCTCGTCGGGCGGCAGCGCCGTGGCGGTGGCCGCGCGGCTGGCACCGGCCGCGACCGGCACCGACACGGGCGGTTCGATCCGCCAGCCCGCTTCCTTTTGCGGAATCACCGGCATCAAACCCACGTATGGCCGGGCTTCCCGCTACGGCATGATCGCCTTCGCCTCCAGCCTGGACCAGGCCGGGCCCCTGGCGCATACGGCGCAGGACTGCGCGCTGCTGCTGTCGGCGATGTGCGGTGCCGACCCCGAACGCGATTCCACTTCCCTCGATATGCCGGCCGAAGATTTCACCCGTTCGCTTGGCGATTCGCTTGAAGGCCTGCGCATCGGAGTGCCCCGGGAATTCTTCGGTGAGGGCCTGGCGAGCGGCGTGCGCGCCGCCATCGATGCCGCACTGGCGGAATACCGCAAGCTCGGCGCCAGGCTGGTGGAGATTTCGCTGCCGCGCACCGAGCTGTCGATTCCCGTCTACTACATCATTGCGCCGGCCGAAGCGTCGAGCAACCTGAGCCGGTTCGACGGCGTGAAATTCGGCCATCGCGCCAGCCACTATGGCGACTTGCTCGACATGTACAAGAAGACCCGGGCCGAGGGTTTCGGCGACGAGGTCAAGCGCCGCATCATGATCGGTACCTACGTGCTTTCGCACGGCTATTACGATGCCTATTACCTGCAGGCGCAGAAAATCCGCCGCATGATCGCCGACGACTTCCAGCAGGCGTTCAGGAGTTGCGACGTGATCGCCGGGCCGGTGGCGCCGACGGTGGCATGGAAAATCGGCGAACACGGCAACGATCCGCTGGCCGACTATCTGGCCGACATCTTCACCTTGCCCGCGTCGCTGGCGGGCCTGCCCGGCATGAGCGTGCCGTGCGGTTTCGGTGAAGGCCACATGCCGGTCGGGTTGCAATTGATCGGCAACTACTTCGGTGAGGCGAAGCTGCTCAATGCGGCCCACCGGTTCCAGCAGGCGACCGATTTCCACCTCCGCCGTCCGGAGGGCGTTTGACATGAGCAAGCTGATCCAGGGCTGGGAAGTCGTCATCGGCTTCGAGACGCACGCCCAGCTGTCCACCCAATCGAAGATTTTCAGCCGCGCTTCCACCGCCTTCGGTGCCGACCCCAACACCCAGGCCTGCGCGGTCGACCTCGCCCTGCCCGGCACCCTGCCGGTGATGAACAAGGGCGCGGTCGAGCGCGCCATCGAATTCGGCCTGGCCGTCAACGGCCATATCGCGCCGCGCAGCATCTTCGCGCGCAAGAACTACTTCTACCCGGACCTGCCCAAGGGTTACCAGATCAGCCAGTACGAAATCCCGGTGGTGCAGGGCGGCACCGTGGAGTTCTACCTGGGCGACGAAAAGAAGAGCGTGCGCCTGGTGCGCGCGCATCTGGAAGAGGATGCGGGCAAGTCGCTGCACGAAGACTTCGTCGGCCAGTCCGGCATCGACCTGAACCGCGCCGGCACGCCGCTGCTGGAGATCGTCACCGAGCCGGACATGCGCTCGTCCGACGAGGCCGTGGCGTACGCCAAGGAACTGCACAAGATCGTGACCTGGATCGGCATTTGCGACGGCAACATGCAGGAAGGCAGTTTCCGCTGCGATGCCAACGTTTCGGTGCGCAAGCCGGGCGCGCCGCTGGGTACGCGGCGCGAGATCAAGAACCTGAACAGCTTCAAGTTCATGCAGCAGGCGATCGACTACGAGATCCGCTGGCAGATCGAGGAGATCGAGGACGGACGCGCGATCGAGCAGGCCACGGTGCTGTTCGACCCCGACACCGGCGAGACCCGCGCGATGCGCACCAAGGAGGATGCCGCCGATTACCGCTACTTCCCCGATCCGGACCTGCCGCCGCTGGTGATCGCGCCGGACTGGGTGGAGCGGGTGCGCTCGCAAATGGCGGAGCTGCCGCGCGTCATGGCCGCGCGCTTCGTGAAGGACTACGGCTTGCCGGAGTACGACGCCACCACGCTGACCCAGAGCAAGGCCATGGCCGGCTATTTCGAGGCGGCGGCCAAGGCCAGCGGCCAGCCCAAGCTGGCGAGCAACTGGATCATGGGGGAGCTGTCGCGGCGCATCAATGCCGGCGAGGGCACGATCGAGCAGGCGCCGGTGACCGCTGCGCTGCTGGCCGCCCTGATCACGCGCATTGCGGACGGCACGATCTCCAACAGCGCCGCGCGCCAGGTGTTCGACGTGTTGTGGAGCAGGCAAGCCGGCGACGTCGATGCCGTCATCGAGGCCAAGGGACTGAAACAGATGAACGACAGCGGCGCGCTGGAAAAAATCATCGACGAGGTGATCGCCGGCAACCCCGACAATGTGGCCCAGTTCAAGGCCGGCAAGGACAAGGCGTTCAACGCGCTGGTCGGCCAGGCCATGAAAGCCAGCAAGGGCAAGGCCAATCCGACCCAGGTCAACGAGCTGCTGCGCCGGAAGTTAGGCGAGCGGTAATTGGCATGCCGGGCTTGACCCGGCATCCATTGCCTCGAGCGAACTATTTCTTAGCCGTCGCCGGCCTAACCGCGGACGCGGGGGTCGCGGCGGTTGGCGTGACGGGAGCGGCGCGCCGGGCCCACAGCTGCTTGAGCTTGACCAGTTCCTCGTCGAACTGGGTGTTGATGCGCTTCTTCTCGTTGTCCTGGTTCGCGATGAAGCGCCGCTGGGCCGCGATGTGCTGCTCGTTCTCCTCGATCTGGCGTTTGAGCTTGGCCGGCACCTTGGAAGCATCTTTTCCGTAGAACTCGAGTTCGGTGTCCAGCCGCTTGCGCGCCGCCAGCAGCTCGTCGATGCTCTTGCTGGCCGCCACGATCGCTTCGTCGATCAGCAGGATGGCGGCAGTGCGCTCCTTGTCGTGGGCGCCCCGGTCCGGATAGCGTACGAGCAGCGCGCGTTCGCGCTTCTTTTCCTCCGCCAAGCGGTTGCGTTCTTCGATCGCCTGGCGGACTTTTTCCTCTTCGGCCGCGCGTTCCTCGGCCGTCAGGCTGGGGCCGATCTTGCGCTTGACCGTGCCACTGGGGTTGAGCTGCTTCTGCTCGCGGTCGATGCACTCGGCGATCGGGCGGTCGGCCGTGAGGTGCCGGCCGTGCGCATCGACGCAGCTGTAGATGTCGTCGGCGCGGGCCTGTCCGAACAAGCCCGCCAACAACAAGCTCCCTGCAATGGCACGCCCTGTCAGATCCGGCACGTTTGCGTTTCCCTTATTCCACTCCGTAGCGCCGCCGGTAAGCCAGTACCTGCTCATGGTACGCACCAACGGCATCGCCACTATGCTCCGACAGATACTGAAGCAAGTCGGCAAGCCGCGCAATCGCGCAAACCTTCAGACCCAGCTGTTCGCGCACGTACTGCACCGCGCTGTGATTCACGTCAACCCCGTTCTCGGTCGCTTTTTCCTGGCGGTCCAGTGCGATCGCCACCCCGTGCGGCGTGGCGCCGGCAGCCTGGATGATGGCGATCGATTCGCGCGCCGCGGTTCCGGCCGACATGACATCGTCCACGATCAGCACCTTGCCCTTGACCGCAGCGCCCACCAGGGTTCCGCCCTCGCCGTGGTCCTTCGCTTCCTTGCGGTTGTAGGCGTAGGGCACGTTGCGCCCCAGGCGTGCCAGCTCGATCGCCACCGCCGCGGCCAGGGCGATGCCCTTGTAGGCCGGGCCGAACAACATGTCGAACTCGATGCCCGAATCCAGGATTGCCCTTGCATAGAATTGCCCGAGCCGGCCCAGTTTGGCGCCGTCGTCGAACAGGCCGGCATTGAAGAAATACGGGGACAGCCGCCCGGCCTTGGTCTTGAACTGGCCGAAGCGCAGCACCCCGGAATCGACCGAGAATTGCACGAAATCCTGGGCCAGGCGATCCTGCCCGCCAGCGGTGACCATGAGAAAGTCCTTCTTCAAACTGACCAGCCTCAACTTGAACGGCATCCGCTCGGCTGCCAGCAAAGGCATAGAGGCGTGGCTTGCAAAAACCAAGCCGGATTGTATTTGCCTGCAGGAGGTCAAGGCCCAGGCAGCGGACGTCCAGGGCCGTTTGGAGGAAATGGCGGGCCTGAAGGGCCATTTTCACTTCGCGGAGAGAAAAGGCTATTCGGGGGTGGCCATTTACACCCGGCACGCTCCCAGCGATGTGATCGTCGGCTACGGTTCGAGCGAATTCGACGCCGAAGGCCGCTATGTGGAGCTGCGATTCGACACGCCCGGGCGCAAGCTGTCCGTTATCAGCTGCTATTTTCCGAGCGGCTCCTCCGGCGAAGAACGCCAGCAGGCCAAGTTCCGGTTCCTGGATGAATTCGACCCGCACCTGGCGCGCCTGAAGACGCAACGCGACTTTATCCTGTGCGGCGACGTCAACATCGCGCACAAGGAGCAGGATCTGAAGAACTGGCGCGGCAACCGCAAGAACAGCGGCTTCTTGCCCGAGGAGCGGGCCTGGATGACAAAGTTGTTAGACGAAACCGGCTTGGTCGACGTGTACCGCCGCTTACAACCGGATGCAACCGAGGCCGCCTACACCTGGTGGAGCAACCGCGGCCAGGCCTACGCCAAGAACGTCGGCTGGCGGCTGGATTACCACCTCGCGACTCCAGCCCTCGCGCAGCTGGCGCGCAGGGAATCGATCTACAAGCAGGAAAAGTTCTCGGATCACGCGCCGATCACGGTGGAGTACGAGATGAAGGTGTGACTGTTCGAGCGCCGCCGACCCATGTAACAGATGCTGATCGCCGCGTCCATGCACTAGCATCCTTTCTTTGCGAGAGCCGCCATGGCCGCAACCAAGACAATCCTCGTGACGGGCGCCACCGGCGGCATCGGGCGGTCCGTTTCCCTGCGATTGGCGAAAGCCGGATATTCCCTTGTGCTTGCAGCCAGGGAGGCCGGGAAACTCGAAAGCCTGTGTACCGAGCTCTCGAATACCTATCCCCGCAATCATTCCTGGATCTCGGTGGATATGACGCGTGATGATTCAGTCGGAAAATTCGCCGAGGCGTTGCGCGCCAGGGATATGGTCCTCGACGGGGCCGTTCTGATGCCGCCGCAGGATCCGCCCACCAACGACCCGATGCCAGGAAGCCAGAAATGGCGGGAGATCCTTCAGAACAGTTTTGTCGGTCCGCTCTCATTGCTGAAGGAGGCCATTGCGCTGATGCGGCCCGATCCCGCGAAGGGCAAGCGGTGCAAGATAGTCATCATCTCGGGCATGTCGTCGGTGCAAGTCCTGGGGCACTACGCTTCGAGCAATGTGATCCGTTGTGCGTGGCTGGCTGAAGCCAAGACGCTGGCGTTTGCACTCGGGCATCGCGGCATTCACGTCAACACGTTGTCGCTTGGGGGAACCCTAACGCCAGACTATGCGGCGTCCCTTGGCAAGCGCGCCGTGGGGGCCGGAGTGACTTTCGACCAGCGGTTGGCGGAAGAAACGTCGAACATTCCGCTCGGAAAATACGGTGCACCTGATGAGGTCGCCGCGGCCGTGGAAGGCCTGCTATCGGATTTCACCGACCACATGACGGGAGTCAACATCCTTCACGACGGCGGATTCACCAAGGCGTATTGAGGCCCGCGGGGATGGTCGCCAGCGCAGTATCGCCGCCCGCGAGTCTCACCGAGCGGGTGCTGTCGCTGCCGCCGCCGCGGCGCTGTCCAGCGCCTTCTTCGCGAACTCGGCGCGCAGCGCCTTGAGCTTTTCGCGCGGGTCTTCGCGGCTCGTGGACTGTTCCAGCGCCATCTCGGCGATGAAGCGGCTCGGCTGCGCGGCGATCATTTCGCGCCCCTTCTTGCGCTTGCGGGTCCAGCTGACGGCGAGCGAGCGCTGGGCCCGGGTAATGCCCACGTACATCAGGCGCCGCTCTTCCTGCAGCCGCTGCAGGACGCCCTCGGACATCGGCCCGTCGGCCTTCGCGGCCGGTCCCTCGTCGTCGCCCGGCTTGAAGGGCAGCAGCCCTTCGGTGACGCCCACCAGCATCACGTGCGGCCACTCCAGGCCCTTGGCCGCATGCAGGGTGGACAGCGTGACCACGTTCTGGTCCTGTTCGCGTTCGCTGATCGTGGACAGCAGCGAAATCGTCTGCGCGACTTCCAGCAGCGTCTTGCGCTCGCTGGCGATCGCGGCGCCGGCCGCGTCGCCCGCCTGACCGCCGCAGCGCTGCGCCATCCAGTCGCAGAACTCCAGCACATTGGTCCAGCGCGCCGCCGCCAGCTTGTCGTTATCCTCGCCATCGTAGAGGTGCTTTTCGTAGCCGATGTCGCGGACCCAGTCCGCCAGGAACGCGCGCGCGTCCTCGGCGCCGGTGGTGCGGCGGGCGCGAAACTCCAGGTCGTTCACGTAGCGGCCGAACTCGTGCAATCCCGCCACGGCACGGCCGGCCAGCACCGATCCGAGCGAGGAGGAGAACAACGCCTCGAACAGGCTGAGCCGGTATTTGCCGGCGAATACGCCCAGCGTCTGAAGTGTCTGGTGGCCGATGCCGCGCCTGGGCGCGGTCACCGCGCGCAGGAACGCCGGATCGTCGTCGTTGTTGACGACCAGGCGCAGCCAGGCGCACAGATCCTTGATCTCGGCCCGGTCGAAGAAGCTCTGCCCGCCCGACACCTTGTACGGAATCTGCACCTTGCGCAGCGCCTGCTCGAACACCTTGGCCTGGTGGTTGGCGCGGTACAGCACCGCGAAATCCTTCCACTCCTGGCCCAGGCCGTTGGCCCGGATCGACTGGATGCGCGCCACCACGCGCTCGGCTTCGTGCGCCTCGTTGTCGGCATCGACGATGCGCACCGGCTCGCCTTCGCCCAGCTCCGAAAACAAGGTCTTGGGAAACAGCTTGGGGTTGGGGGCGATGACGTTGTTGGCCGCGCGCAGGATCGCGCCGGTGGAGCGATAGTTCTGCTCCAGCTTGACGACCTTGAGATTGGCGAAGTCCAGCGGCAGGCGCTTCAGGTTGTCCAGCGTCGCGCCGCGCCAGCCGTAGATCGACTGGTCGTCGTCGCCGACCGCGGTGAAACGCCCGCGCTCGCCCACCAGCAGCTTGAGCAGCTCGTACTGGGTGGTGTTGGTGTCCTGGTATTCGTCGACCAGCACGTGGCCCAATTGCGCCTGCCACTTGCCGCGCACTTCGGGGTGCTGCTGCAGCAACTTCAGGGGCAGGCCGATCAGGTCGTCGAAGTCGACGCTCTGGTAGGCCGCGAGCCGCTCCTCGTAGCGGGCCATGATGCGCGCCGTCACTTTTTCGTTGTCGTCTTTCGCCTGCGCTTCGGCCTGCGCCGCGGTCAGGCCCAGGTTCTTCCAGCGGCTGATCGCCCATTGCCACTGGCGCGCCGTGGCGGCGTCGGTGCTGCCGCCGGCGTCTTTGAGGAGGCCGGTCACGTCATCGCTGTCCAGAATCGAAAAATTCGGCTTCATCCCCAGGACCGCGCCGTCCTGGCGCAGCATGCGCACGCCCAGCGAATGGAAGGTGCAGATCAGCGCTTCCTGCGCGGCGCGGCCGATCAGGCTCTTGGCGCGCTCGCGCATCTCGGCCGCCGCCTTGTTGGTGAAGGTGATGGCGGCGATGCGCCCGGGTTCCAGTCCCGCCTGGATCAGGCGCGCGATCTTGTGCGTGATCACGCGGGTTTTGCCGGAGCCGGCGCCGGCCAGCACGAGGCACGGCCCCTGCATGTAGTTGACAGCTTCCTGCTGGGCGAGGTTGAGGCCGGCCGACATGGACGAAAAGAAGTGGGGAAGTACTGCGAAGGAAGCGGCGAATCATACCGGCCGGTGAAGCGCGAGACTCAAATTCGCGGCGCGACAGTTGCGCGGAGAATACGCCGGTGCTTGACATCCTGCTGGTTACCTTCCCCTTCTTCGCGCTGGTGCTGTGCGGCTACATCGCGGCGCGCCGGCGCATGCTGCCATTCGACGCGATTTCGGGGCTCAACACCTTCGTGCTCTACTTCGCCCTGCCGTCCATGCTGTATCGCTTCGGCGCGGGCACCCCGGTCGCCCAGCTGCTGGATGCCGCCGCGATCTTCGTGTACCTGGTGTGCGCGCTGGTGCTGGTGGCCTTCGTCGTCTGGTCCAGCCGCAATGCGCGCATCGGCTGGAACGACGCCTCGTTCGGTGCCCTGGTGGCGGCATTCCCGAACACCGGCTTCATGGGCGTGCCGCTGCTGGTGGCGCTGCTGGGCGCGCCGGCCGCCGGGCCGGCCATCCTCACCATCATGATCGACTTGCTCATCACCAGCTCGCTGTGCATCGCGTTGTCGCGCCTGGACGGCGCCGACGAACATGGCGTGCAAAAAGCCGCGAAGAACGCGATGCGGGGCATGGCGCTCAACCCGATGCCATGGGCGATCGTGCTGGGCGGCGCCGCCTCGGCGCTGCAACTGGTGCCGCTGCCGCCGGTCGCGCAAACCATCGGCCTGCTGGCCGATTCGGCTTCGCCGGTGGCCTTGTTCACGATCGGCGCGGTGCTGGCGCGCTCGCAGTTCGTCGCGGCGCAGGAGGAACACGAGCCGATGCCGTGGGGCGACTTCGTGCCGGTGGCGCTGATCAAGCTGCTGGTGCATCCGGTGCTGCTGTGGGGCGCGGGCCGCCTCGCCATCGCGCTCGGCCTGCCGCTCGGCCGTTTTCCCTTGACGGTGATGGTGCTGGTCGCGGCGCTGCCTTCGGCCAGTAACGTGGCGCTGCTGGCCGAGCGCTTCGGCGCCGACACGGGACGGATCGCGCGGATCATCCTGCTGACGACGGCGGCGGCCTTCGTTACTTTCTCGGGGGCGGTGGCGCTGCTGCGCTGACTCCTGAACCCCCGCAAGTCGTGGCGCTTGTCCTACGGCCGGGCAGGCGAGGCGCTGCAACATCCCGCGCGCAGATGACTCCAAAATGCAGCAACAGCTTTCGTGATGGACAGGCGGCGCATTCAATGAACACCTTGAGCGGCCATATCCTCGGCCCGCAGGGATTCGTCGCCGGTGCGATCGAGTTCGACCGCGCCGGCCGCATCCTGCGCGTGACGGGCGAGCCGGTGACGGAAAGCGCAGTGCGTGACTCGAACCAGCCGCTGGTGCTGCCCGGCTTCATCGACCTGCACGTGCACGGCGGCGGCGGGCGCGACATCATGGAAGGCGCCGACGCGGCGGCGCGGGTCGCGCAATGCCACGCGAGCCACGGCACGACGGCGCTGCTGGCCACCACGATGACGGCTCCGGCCGCGGATCTGGAGGCCGCGTTCGAAGGGTTGCACACCGCCAGCGCCGAGCGCGCGGCGCATGGCGCGCGGGTGCTGGGAGTGCACCTGGAAGGGCCCTACATCAATGCCGGCAAGCTGGGCGCGCAAGCCGACTTCACGCGGCCGGTGTCGCTGGAAGAACTGGCGCGCCTGCATGCGATCGCGCCGATCCGCCTCATCACGCTGGCGCCGGAAGTCGCAGGCAACATGGAGCAGGTCCAGGCGCTGAGCGACGCGGGCTTCCTGGTGCAGCTGGGCCATACGCTGGGCAGCTACGAAGACGCCGTGGAAGCGCTGGCCCGCGGTGCCCGTGGTTTCACCCACCTGTTCAACGCCATGACGCCGTTGCACCAGCGCGCGCCCGGCATGGTCGGCGCCGCGCTGGCGCACGCGCGCTATGCCGAGATCATTCCGGACCTGCTGCACGTGCACGCCGGGGCGTTGCGCGTGGCCCTGCGCTCGATCCCTTGCCTGTACTGCGTTACCGACTCGACCGCCGCGGCCACCATGCCCGATGGCCAGTACCGGCTCGGCCGGCAGACGGTGACCAAATGCCTTGGCGGCGTGCGGCTGGCCGACGGCACGTTGGCCGGCTCGACTCTGACGATGGACCAGGCGTTGCGCAACCTGGTCGATGGCCTGGGCCTCGGCTTGGCCGAAGCCTCGATGCGCCTGTCCACCCACGCCGCCGACTACCTGGACCTGGCCGACCGGGGGCGTCTGGCGCCCCGCGCCTGGGCCGACATGGTGGTGCTGGACCGCGACCTGCGACTGTTGGACGTGTTCGTCGAAGGAGTCTCGATAGAGCTTGCGCAGGCGGCTTGAAAGTTTTTCCTCCGACGCCGCGGTCACTTGATCGACAAGCTCTGCACCGTCACCGGCCACGCGCCCTGCCCGACGACCCGCGCGTCCTGGAACAGCAGCCAGCTTTGCCGGCCGTAATGCGGCATCGAGCGCTGCAAGGCGCCCAGGGTCGCAGGGTTGTCGGCCATCACGAAGACGAGGGTCTTTCCGTTCGGCGCCCGCGCGGTCCAGGCCTGCGCCGAGCCCTTGAGCGGTCGCTGGGCGACCGGCCTGGCCGGGTCGGGTTCGAACAGGATGTCGGGCAAGCCGCCCAGGCGCAGGCTTGCCAGCACCGGCGTGACGCTGTCACGGTCGCCGAGGACGAGCGCGGGCACAGCCGGCGACGCCAGCAATTCAGCCTCGGAGACTTGGCGCGCGCCGGCATCGAGCAGGCGGCCGGCCAGTTCCATGGCGGGCGCGGTCCACTCGGGGCTGCGGTTCGCCACGAACACATCCGAGCGCGGCGAAATGAAGACTTCGCGCAGGATGGGCGGGACGGTCTTGGGGTCGAGCCGGCGCCATAGCCGTGCCTCGGGGTCGAGCTCCACTTCCTTGGCTTCGGGCGGAACGGACGTCAACGCCGAATCGGCGACCAGCGTTTCCCGGTCCCGCACGCGCACCTGCAGTTCGCGGATTTCACCGGAAGCGGTGCGGATGCGCAGCGGCACCAGCAGGTCGAAAACGGGGCCGCGCTGGACCAGCCGCAAACTGCCTCTGGGCGCAGCGGCGATGGCCAGTTCCGGAGAAGAAGCCCGGGCCGTCCATTGCGTGAAGAAGGCCGCCAGGTCGCGGCCGGCGGCGTCGGCGAAAACCTTTTCGAGGTCCTTCCAGCCGGCCGGCTTGAACTGGTAGCGCTGCCAGAACAGCCGGATGCCTCGATCGAATGCGGGATCTCCGATTTCGTCGCGCAGCATCAGGAACACCATCGCCGCCTTGCCGTAGCCGATCACGGAGGAGATGCCGTGATGGCGCGACTTGAAATCCAGCAGGGAGGTCTCGTTGGCAGGTGCGATGCCGGTCAGGTCGCGCAGCCAGTTCAGGCGCATCTCGCGCGCGGCTTGCACCGACTCGTCCTCCCGGAACCCGTAGTCGGCCATGAAGGTGGTCAGTCCCTCGGACCAGTTGCCGGCCGACCATTCGGGGTAGACGCCATTGCCCCACCAGTTATGCAGCACCTCGTGGCCCAGCGAAGTCGCGCGGATGAACGGCAGGCGCAGGACATCGCGGCCCAGGTAGGTCAGGCTGGGGATGCCCAGGCCATGCGACAGGGGACTGGAGACGATGCTGAAATCGTCGAACGGGTAGTCGCCGATCTGGCGGCTGAACCGCTGGATGTAGCGGATGCTGTCCTGCACGTAATCGGCGGCCAGGCCGCCAAGCTCGGGGTGGAACCAGGCTCGCACCGTCACTCGCTTGCCGCCGTCCAATGCCAGCGATTCCTGCGTCACCTGGTAAGGGCCGGCCATGACCCAGATGCCTTCGGCGGGATGCGCGAACTCGTACTCGGCGACGAACCTGGCCGCGCTTTCCTGCTGGCGGATCTGCCTGCCCGGCGTGAGCGCTTTCTGGCCGGCGGGCAGCGACAGTCTTACTCGATAAGTGAATGGAACGCCGGGGTCCGGATACCAGCCGGCGCCGGCCGACAGATAGCTGCCTTCCGGCGAGGCAAACAGCGCCGCCGGATTGGGCGAATTGCGTTGCTGGCCTTCCGGCAGCGCGGGCAGCGTGCCCGAATATTCCATCCTGAGGTTTTGAGAAGCGCCAGCCGCAGCCGGGGGCAGCGATGGCACCTCCCGTGCGACCGGCACATCCACGCCGTTCACCGTGAGGCGGGACACCTTGAATAGCGGATCGAGCGACAGGTCCAGCCGCCCGGTCGTGGTCAGATCCGCCTTGGCCTCGAATTTCCTGGTGGCGGGATCAAGGCTCACCTCCAGGTTCAAGTGAGGCGGAGCGGCGGCGCACGGCAGCGCCAGAACGAGGACCAGCCCGGCAAGCCACTTCATGCTGTATCTCCGGCTGGTGGAGTGCGACGCCGGTCTGCCCGTTCAAGCCCGCCGCACGGCGTCGATCGCCAGCACGCTGGGATCTTCGGCGCCGTGACCCGCGGCGATGAGCTGATCCATCCGCGCGGCGATGGCCGGCAGAGCCGCCATCGGACGCTCGCCGGCGGTTTCAAGCATCAGGCGCACGTCCTTACGCGCCATTGCGAGCTCGAAAGTCGGCGTGAAATCGCCCTTGGCCATATTCATTCCCCGGCCCGCCACGATCGCGTTCAGATCGAGCAATCCGAGCAGCTTGATCGCGTCCTGGGCCTCGACGCCGCTCGCCTGGGCGATGGTGAGGATGTCGGCCATCACAGCCGACATGCCGATGATCATCGCGTTTCCGAACAGCTTGTGGACGGCGGCGAGGTCGGGGCGCTCGCCCATGTATTCCAGGCGCCCGGTCATCTTCCCGAGGTCGGCCTGCACGCTGTCGAACAGCACGCGCGGGCCGGCAACCATCATCGAGCCCACGGCCTTTCGCGCGGCCGGCGGCCCCATGAAGACGGGGCAGTGCAGATACTTCAGCCCTTCACGATTCAGCCGGTCCGAGCGCGCGGCGGTAAGTGCCGGCAAGGTGGTGGTGTGGTCGATCAGCACCGCGTCCGCGGAAAGTGCCGGGCGCGCGGCAGCGATCACTTCCTCCACCACGGCATCGTCCTTGAGCACGAGATGCACCCGCGATGCGCCGCGAACCGCCTCCGCGGGCGTTGCCGCAGCCTTCACGCCGAACTGGGCGAGACCCTCGAGCTTGCCTCGCGAACGATTCCAGGCGGTGACCGTATCGCCGCGTTTGGCGGCAGCCTCGGCGAATGCGCTGCCGAGAAGTCCGGTGCCCAGAAAAGCGATTGTTGCCATGGCGTTGATCCGAAAGTTGCGTTCGACTGCGGACCGCGCCGGCCCGACCCTCATTCGAGGCGGCACATCTTAACGCCGCCGGTGCGCGCGCGCCCGGCATCCCCCGCGACTCATCCGCTGCGCAAATTGCCGACCACGTCGGCGATCGAGCCGCCCACGTCCTCGAGGCGGCGGCGGGCTTCCTCGGCGCCCAGCGAGAGCTTGGACATCACGATCGCGATCTTCACATGCCCGCCCGATTCGTCCAGCAGCCGGCTGGCTTGCCGGCGACTGACGCCCAGCGTCTCCATCAGGATGCGCTCGCCGCGGTCCTGCAGCTTCTGGCAGGTGACCTGGAGATCGACCATCAGGTTGCCGTAGACCTTGCCGGTCTTGACCATGGCCGCGGTGCTGATGGTGTTCAGGATGATCTTCGTTGCCGTGCCGGCTTTCATCCGCGTCGACCCGGTGATGACTTCCGGACCGACCAGTGGAGCGATCACGACGTCGTGCAACCTGATGAGCTGCTCGGACGGGTAGGTACATAGCAGGAAGCCGGTGCGCGCCCCGCGCTCGCGCGCGCGCTTGAGCGCGCCGTGCACGAACGGCGTGGTGCCCGATGCGCTGATGCCCAGGACGAAATCGTTGGCGCCGACGTTCTTCCCGTCGATCGCCGCCGCGCCTTCTTCGGCATGGTCTTCCGCGCCTTCCTGCGAGCGCCGCAGCGCCTTGGTGCCGCCCGCGATGATGCCCTGCACCGCTTCCGCATCGATGCTGTAGGTCGGCGGCATTTCCGAGGCATCGAGCACGCCGAGCCGGCCCGATGTCCCGGCACCGATGTAGATCAGGCGACCACCCTGGCGCAGGCATTGCACCACCAAGTCGATGGCGCGCGCGATCTGCTGGCGCTCCTCGCCGACGGCGGCGGCGACCATGCGGTCCTCGGCGTTGATGAGATCGACGATCTCCATCGTGGAGAGCTGATCGATTCGGGTGCTCAGCGGGTTGCGCTGCTCGGTCAGCCGCGCGTCCAGGGGCTTCGCAGGTTTCATGAGTTTGGGCGCGGTCTTGGCTCCGATTTGCGAGCGGTCCAGCTTCATGGCGGCGCGGCCCTCGGCATGCACGTTACTGCGCTGAAGGTCCTGGCCCGGCGGCCTCTTTTTCGCGTCTGACATGCTCCAATACTAAAAGGTTATGCAAACCTGTTCCGGCAGCGCAGCTTTCGCTGCCGGAGCGGGATTGAATGACCTGATTGTTTGGGCCGGCAGGGCCGGCACGGTTCCCCGGAGTGGCGCCGGTGCGAATCATCCGCACCCGCCGCCGGAAGACGATGGTGGCGGAGCCGGCGTTCGTGGAGGGCGTCGAGGCGGACTGGAATTCGATCGGCCGGGACGGCCGTTGCCCACCGGATTGCCAGCCGGCCTTTGCAAGCAAAGCTCCCAGCGTTTCAGGTGCGCCAGGCATTCCCCGGCGGACTCGACGATCGAGCGGCTCAGGTCCAGGTGAGGCTCGACGTCGGGTCCGCATTGTTCCCGCAGCAGTTCCCGCGATTGCCAGCGCAGGGTGTGCTTTCCCAGCATGTAAGTCCGCCAGGACCGGGTCACGTCGCGCCGTGCGGCCACTTTGAAGCCGTGCCGCGAGAATGCATCCTCCCAGGTCGGCTTGCGACCCGGAACCGGCATGGTCTCGAACATCGTGGCGATCAGGATGCCGCCCGGGCGCAGCAGCCTGGTGATCTCCGAAGCGACGGCCGGACGGTTGCGGAGCAGATAGATCGAATCGATGGCCACGATGGCGGCGGCGCATCCGCTCGGAAGGCCGGTGCGTTCGATGTTTGCTTTCTTGAAGCGCAGGCGCTCGGCGATGTCGGATTTCGCGGCCTCGTCCTGGGCCAGCCTGACCGCCACCGTGGAGACGTCGATGCCCAGCAAGTCGGCGTCGAACCTCCTGGCCAGATGCACGCCGTAGCCGCCCAATCCACAGCCAAGCTCGACGATCAGCTTGCTGCCGGGCCGGCGCAGCGCGCAATCGAGCACCTTGCAGTGCCGTCGGCAGTCGTCCTTCCTGATGAACGAGGTGCAGCCAAGACCCGATGCCCAGTTCAGCCCCGTTCTGGCATCGAATTGGGCCAGCGGCTGAAGCGGCCCCACAAGTTCCTGGTAGAAGACATCGTAGTGCCGGCCGATGAATCCAGTGGCGTTGGAGTCGATCAATTTCAACTTTCTTATTCGCGTTTTCCCGCTGAAGCCGGTCAAGCGCCGATGTAAAAAAAGCGCGGCCGATGCTCCCTGATGGCAGCGCGATGACTGTGTTTGGGCCTTGCCCGGCGCCTCATTGGCTTCGGTATCATGCTGATCCAACCCATCGATCAATCCGGATGTTTTTCATGAAGAAGTTTTTTTCAGCCTTGCTCCCGATCTCGCTATTGGTGGCTGCAGGCGCCGCATTCTCAGCAACCCCCGTGCCAGCGGCCGGCGCCGCGAGCTCGAAGCCGGACGCCACTGAAACCTTGCCAGGCGGCATCGTGGTGCAGCACACGAAGACCGGCACCGGTGCCAGCCCGCAGGCGGCGGACGTCGTCCAGGTCCACTACCGTGGCAAGTTGGTGGACGGCACCGAGTTCGACAGCTCTTACAAGCGCGGCAAGCCCACCAGTTTCCCGCTCAACGGGGTCATCCCGTGCTGGACCCAAGGGCTGCAGAAACTCAAGGTCGGCGGGGCGGCGACGCTGACTTGCCCGCCGGCCACCGCCTATGGCTCGCGCGGAGCAGGGGGCGTGATCCCGCCCAATGCCACCCTCACGTTCGAGGTTGAACTCCTGGCGGTCGAAAAAAGGCCCTGATCCGGTTCGCCTGCCGGCCCGTTGTGACCGGCAGGTTTCATTCAATCCCCCATGTGGCACGCAACGTGCTGGGAAGAAGGCTGCATGCAGCATCGGTGGGACCGGCCCGGGGCTGGCAGCATCCGTGCTTGCAGTCTGCTTTTCATCACAATCAAGGAACAGCCGTGTCCCAAGCCAGGAAGGTCCTCATCATCGAGGATGAAGAAATCCTCGCGGAGAACCTGCAGACCCACTTCCAGCGTTGCGGCTGGGATGCGCGGATCGCCTGCAACGGCAAGCTGGCCCTCATTGCCGCCGATGAATTCCTGCCCGAGCTGATCCTGCTCGATTTTCACCTGCCGGACATGAACGGTTTCCAGGTGCTCGATGCGATTCGCGCGTCGCACGAATGCTGCGGCTGCGTCCTGATGACGGGCCATCCCATAGACACGATGCTGGCCGACGCGCAGCGGCGCGGCATCGGCCACATCCTGTGCAAACCCTTTCCCTTGTCGAGCCTGCAAGGGCATATGCTGGCGTCGGATATCGATGCCACTTCCCCAATTTCCCCCGATCCTGAGGCCCAATAGCCCCCAGGGTTGTGGCGTTACGCCCACACCAACCCATCGGTGTTGGGGAATTTCCCCGCCGACGTGACGGTTTGCAAGTACGGTTGAGCTAGGTTAAGCCGCCCTGTGTGAGAGCCGCAACAATGCGTTCTCACCTGTAGTACCTGCACATGGATTCCCTGGCAAATCATCTGGACTGGATAGCGCTTGTCTTTGGCGCCGTCGGCAGTCTGCTCTGGGCCCACAATGGGCGATCGGCGAAATACGCTTCGCTGTGGTGGCTGCTCTCTTCGCTCCTGTGGGTCGCCTTTGCCTGGGTCCAGGGGTTGCCGGCGCTCGGTGTGCGCGACGCCGTGGGCGTCGGCTCGACACTCTATGGGTGCTTTCGATGGCTGCAGCCTCTCGAGCCCGTGCGCGTACTGCTCGCTCGCTTGCGGCCGGTCGCTCGCGCCTGATCGCCGCGCGGCGCCTCAGATCATTTCAAGCGGCCCTGGCCGCTTCGGCGGTGGAAACAGGCGGTCGAGCTCCGCCAGTGCGGCCGCATCCAGCGGATGCGCCAGTGCGGCCGCGTTCTCTGCCAGCCGCTGCGCGCTGGAGGTCTTCGGAATCGCGATGACGTTGTCCTGGCACAGCAGCCAGGACAGTGCGGCTTGCGCCGGCGTCATGCCGCGGGCCTGGGCGAAACCCGCCAGGGCGCGGTGGCGCGCCAGCCGGCCCTGCTCGATCGGCGAGTACGCCATCAGCGGAACTCCGCGCTCGCGTAGCCAGGGCAGCAGGTCCCATTCGATGCCGCGGCGGCCGAGGTTGTAGAGCACCTGGTCGGCCTGCACTGCTCGCCCGCCGGGCAGCGCCCACAGCTGCTCCATTTCAGCGCTGCCCAGATTGCTCACGCCCCAGCTGCGGATGTGGCCGTCGCGCTGCAGCCGTTCGAACGCGTCCAGCGTTTCTTCCAGCGGCACGCTGCCGGCCCAGTGCAGCAGGTACAGGTCGATGCGGTCGGTCTTCAGCCGGCGCAGGCTGCCGGTGCAGGCCTTGCGCATGGCCTTGCGGGAGGCGTTGTGCGGATAGACCTTGCTGACCAGGAACACCTCGTTGCGCCGCCCGGCGATTGCTTCGCCCACCAGGGACTCGGTGCGGCCTTCGCCGTACATTTCGGCGGTATCCACCAGGCGCAGTCCCAGGTCCAGTCCCGCGCGCAAGCTGGCGATCTCCTCGCCTCGCACGGCCGGGTCCTCGCCCATGCGCCAGGTGCCCTGGCCCAGCGCCGGCACCAGCTCGCCCGAAGGCATGCGTACTGTCTTCATGAGACAGGACACTACCAGGTGTCGACGTACATCGCGCCCGCCGGCTGCCTGTGGGTAGCGGAGGCCAGGCCGCGAATCAGCCAGTCGCGGGTCTGGGCCGGGTCGATCACGGCATCGATCTCCAGCGTCGCGGCCATGTTCAAGGCCTGGCCGTTCTCGTATTGCCTGGCCACCAGCGTCTGGTAGAGCGCGTCGCGCTGCTGGCCTTGCGGCAGCGCCTCCAGCTCCCGGCGATAGCCCAGCTTGACGGCGCCTTCCAGGCCCATCGCGCCGAACTCGCCGGTGGGCCAGGACACCATGAAATCCGGCGCATGAAAACCGCCCGCCGCCATCGCCATCGCGCCCAGGCCATAGCCCTTGCGCAGCACGACGGCGAAGAATGGCACGCGCAGGTGGGCCGCCGCGACGAACATGCGGCTGACGTGGCGAACCTGCGCCTGCTGCTCGATGTCGGGCCCGACCATGAAGCCCGGCGTGTCGATCAGGCTCACCAGCGGCAGGCCGTGTACGTTGCAAAGCTGCATGAAGCGCGCCGCCTTGTCGGCCGCATCGGCGTCGATCGCGCCGCCCAGGTGCAGCGGGTTGCTGGCCAGCAGTCCCACCGGCCGGCCTTCGATGCGCGCCAGCGCGGTGTGGATTCCCACGCCGAAGCCGGCGCGCAACTCGAGCAGCGAGCCGGTGTCGGCCAGGCCCTGCATGGCGGCGCGAGTGTCATAGACGCGCAGCCGGTTTTCCGGCACAACGTCGCACAGGCTCGCTTGCGGCGGCGCCGTGAACGTCGTCACCGCTCCCTGGAAGAACGACAGGTAGTGCCGGGCCGCGGCCACGGCTGCCGCCTCGTCGTCCACCAGCAGGTCGATCACGCCGTTGCGATGCTGCACGTCGGCTGGCCCGATCTGCTCGGGCTTGAAGACGCCCAGGCCGCCGCCTTCGACCATGGCCGGTCCGCCCATGCCGATGTTGCTGGCCCGGGTTGCGATGATCGCGTCGCTGCAGCCCAGCAGCGCCGCATTGCCGGCGAAGCAGCGGCCCGCCACGATGCCGATCACCGGCGCCACCCCGTTCATGCGGGCATAGCTGGCGAACGTGGTGACGTGCAGGCCCGCCACGATGGGCATGTCGGTGTCGCCGGGCCGCCCGCCGCCGCCTTCGGCGAACAGCACGACCGGCAGCCGGTTCTCCAGCGCGATGCCGAGCATGCGGTCGGTCTTCTGGTGGTTGCGCATGCCCTGGGTGCCGGCCAGCACCGTGGCGTCGTAGGCCATCACGACGGCGCGCGAACGCTGCGGCCCGAACAGCTCGCCGTTGATGCTGCCGATGCCGGTGACCATGCCGTCCGCCGGCGTGTTGCGCATCAGGTCCTCGGCGCTGCGGCGGCTGCGCTGCGCCGCCACGGCCAAGGCGCCGTATTCGATGAACGAGCCGGCGTCGCAAAGGTCGGCGATGTTCTCGCGTGCCGTGCGCTGCCCGAGCTGGTGGCGGCGCGCGACGGCGTCCGGGCGCGCGGCGTCGAGCACCAGCGCATGGCGATCGAGCGTGCGCTGCAGGTCGGGGCGGTGCGATGTGCCGGCTGGCGGGTTGACGCCGCCGGTGGGGTTCCCGGCTTCCGGTGATGCAGAAGCGGCCGCTTGCGCCGCGGCCGGTTGCGTCACCATCAGCACGTCGCCCTTGTCGACCGTTTCGCCGGCGGCGAAGAGCAGTTGATGCACCTGGCCGGCCGCGGCGGCGCGCAGCTCGTGCTCCATCTTCATGGCTTCCAGGATCGCCACCACGTCGCCGGCGCGCACGGTATCGCCGGGGCCGACCAGCCATTGCACCAGCTGAGCCTGAAGCGGAGCGCGCAGTTCTGACATCCGGCGATTGTGGATCAGGCGATGGCGTGCGTCCGGTCAACCGGGGGACAATGGCGCAATGGCTTCGCTGGTCCCAATGGTCGAACTGCTGCGCGGCGGCACGCTCGAATGCGTGCACTTCGGCGCGGTGGCGGTGGCCGACGCGCGGGGCAAGCTGGTCGCGAGCGCCGGCGATGGGCAATGGGTCAGCTTTTCGCGCTCGACGCTGAAGGCGTTGCAGGCGCTGCCGTTCGTGCAGGGTGGCGGGCCGCAGGCGTTCGGCTTTTCGCGCGAGAACCTCGCCATGATGTGTGCGAGCCACAGCGGCGAGCCCATGCATGTCGCGCAGATCGACGACATGCTGGTCAAGGCGCGCCTGACGTACAAGGCGCTGCAATGCGGCTGCCATGTGCCGCTGTTCGCTGACCTCGGGGTCGCGCCCGCGCCCGCCCCGGGCAGCTACGACGAGCGCCACAACAATTGCAGCGGCAAACACTCGGGCTTCCTGGCTTGCTGTGTGCAGCACGGCTGGCCGGTGATCAACTACCTGGCGCCCGGCCATCCGCTGCAGCAGGCGATTCGCCGCGACGTCGCGCGCGCGGTCGGCCTCGCGCCCGAGGTGCTGAAGCTCGGCGTCGACGGCTGCTCCGCGCCCAACTATGCGATGCCGCTGGTGAATCTGGCACGCGGCTATGCGCGCCTGGCCAGCGGCGCGGCCGACTCCGAATTCGGCCAGAGCTTCGCGCAACTGGTCGACGCGATGACGGCCTTTCCTGAGCTGGTCTCTGGCACCGGCCGCAACGACCTGGCTTTCACGCGGGCCGGCCGCGGTGACTGGGTGGCCAAGGCGGGCGCCGACGGCGTGCAGGCGCTGGCCAGCAAGAGCCGGGCGCAGGCATTCGTGGTCAAGATCGCCGATGGCAACAAGGTAGCGCTGCATGCCGCTACCGTGGCGGTACTGGATCAGCTCGGCTGGCTGGATGGCCGCCAGCGCGAGGAGCTGCGTCCCTGGCGCGCCGAAGCCATCGCGAACCTGCGCGGCACCCAGGTGGGCGAGCGCCGACCGGCGTTCAAGCTTGCCGCCGCCTGATTGTCTATTTGGCTGACAAGGCGGTCATCGCCGCGAAATCCGGCATCGCTGCGCTGGCGTAGCCGGCGCAGGCCAGCGAACCGAGGGCGATGCGGCCCTCGCCGATTTTCAGCCGCACCGCGCCGTGCGAGCGCTCATAGACGTCGGGATGCGCCGCCAGGAACGCGTCCTGCTCCGCTTCGGACTGGGCTGCCATGCCGTTGACGTAGTGATGGCCGTTGCGCTCGACGTGGCGGATTCCCAGCAGGTTGACCAGCGCCAGGTCGTGCTGCACCGACAGTCCGGCTTGCGTCGTCAGGTCCTCCGCCGACATGAAGTAGTTCGCATCGCCTTCCTCGTCGCTCCAGGCGAGGCAGCGCGCCGCGTTCAGGACCGACTTGTAGATGCCCTTGCAGGTCTTGGAGGAGACGCCGGCATAGCCGCGCTCGCGGGCGCGCACGAAGCTGTCCAGTTCGCCGTCCGATTCGTCGATGATCACCGGCCGCTCCACGCCCGCGGCGCGCAGGTCGATGTCCAGCGCCAGCTTGCGGGCGATCGGCTGTTCGATGAATAGCACGGAACGCCACAAGCGCCGCAGCGATGGGCGGCTTCGGATGGCGGCGATCAGCTCGGCCAGGCCCTGCGCGTCCTCGTACTGTTCGTTACCGTCGAGCGAAACGTGGTAATGCGCCTTGCGCCGGTCCAGCACCGCGGCGATCGCCTCCAGCCGGGGAACATCGGAAGCGACATTGCCACCGACCTTGAGCTTGAAGAAACGGTGGCCGTACGCCTGCACCACTTCCTCCAAGGTTTCGGGCAAGCCGTCGTTCACGCGCTGCTTCAGGTCGGCCGCCGTGATCGCGTCGAGCATGCCGACCGTGTGCCGTGCCTCGATGTCGGCTTCGGGCTGCAGCCGCTTCAGGAACCGTGCGAAATCGAAGTCCGCGAACTCGGGCTGGTCACCGCCGATGCCGGGCAGATTCGATTGCATCGCGTCGTAGAACGAGACGCCGCGATGGCGGCACAGCGCATCGAGCACGGCGCGGTCCAGCAGCGCCGGGCCGTAGTTGGCCAGCAGCGGGTTGTAGCCCTTGGCTTGCGCGGCGGCGAGATGGCTGTCGTAGTGCCGCGCGAAATGGCCGAACGCGCTCGCGCTGTGGCCGTCGCTCAGGTAGGCTTCCCGCGCCATCAGGAGCACGCCGCGCAGCTGATCGAAGTTGTCCTCGTTGGTCAGCTGCAGGTTCTTGTCGAACCATTTGGGCGCCATCATTTCCGCCGCCGCGCCCCAGGCGCTGGCGCCATCCGGAAATTCGATCCGCGCCCGCACGAACGCCTGCGGGCTGTGCGTGAGCGTCACCACGCCGAACCGGAATGGCAGGCGCAGCACCACCGGCCGCTCGTACAGCTCGACCTCGCGCACCTTGAATCGCGCAGCTTCAGTCATTGCGACAGTCCTTCCACAATGCCTTTGAGATAGCCGATCGAGCGGGCCGCGCAGCCCGGTCCATCCGGCACATAGTCGAACGGCTCGACCGCGACGATGCCGCTGTAGTGGCCGCTTGCCTGCAGCCGCAGCAGCGTGCGCAGGATCGGCCCGAATCGCATCTCGCCCTGGCCGGGTCCGCGCCGGTTCGGATCGTTCACCTGTACATGGGCGATGCGGCCGGTCGGAATCCAGTGCGCCATCAGCGCCTCGACCGTTTCCGCTTCGGTCTGGCCGGCGGCGCTGCAGTCGATCATCGTCTTGAAACCCGGCGAGCCGATCTCGTCGACCAGCCGCGCCGCCTCGGCCACCGTGTTGATCAGGTCGGTCTCGCGCGTGGACAGCGGCTCGATGCAGTACACCAGGCCGCAGTCGCGCGCGGGGCCCGCGACGCGGGCGAAGCAGTCGCGCGCTCGCTCCAGGGCCGCCTCGCGGGTCGAACCGGGCGGCACCGTGCGCTGTTTGGGCGAACCATGTACCAGGTAACGCCCGCCCATCAGCGCGCACAGCTCCACCAGCCGTCGCATGACAAGCACGGTCTCGTCGCGGACACCAACATCTTCGCTCACGATCGACAGGCCGGCCGGCGCCACCAGCAGCCAGTGCAGCCCGGTGATCGCGAGGCCCTGGTCCTCGGCGATGCGTCGGAACACGCCGGCCTGGGCGTCGGTGATGTCCAGCGGGTTTTCCGCGAGCGTGAACGGGGCGACCTCCAGCCCGTCGTAGCCCAGCGCCGCGGCGACACTGCACTGCTGCCCAAACGCCAGCGGCTGCAGTACTTCATTGCACAGCGCGAACTTCATGACGGCGGCTTCGATGCTTCAGGTGCGCCGCGCGAACAGGGATCTGAACGCACCGCCGGCCGCCCCGGTGACGCGTTTGACCGCGGCCTTGAACGGCGGCACATACAGCAGTATGGTGAAGATGGTCACGGTGGCGAAGGCGATGCAGATCGGCCGCGTGAAGAACGGCGTGAGGCTGCCGTCCGACAGCACCAGCCCGCGGCGCAGGCTCTTGTCCAGCAGGTGTCCCAGCACCAGCCCCAGTACCAGCGGCGCCATTTCATAGCCACGCCGGCGCAGGAAGAATGCACCGATGCCGATGGCCATCATGGCGTAGATATCGAACAGCCGCGAGGCGCTGGCGAACGCGCCCACCACGCACAGCAGGAACACGATCGGCATCAGCACCGAGCGCCGCACCTTCAGCACCAGCAGCAGCGGCCGCACCCCGAACAGCCCGAACAGCAGGATCGTGACTGAGGCGAGCGAAGTCATCGCGACCACCTCATACACGAAATGCGGATGCTCGATCAGCATCATCGGGCCCGGCTGGATGCCGTGGATGATCATCGCCGCCATCAGCACCGCCGACGGCGCCGACCCCGGGATGCCCAGCGCCAGCGTCGGGATCATGTGGCCCGGGATCGAAGCCATGTCGCCCGTTTCAGCCGCCATCAGGCCATCGATGGAGCCCTTGCCGAACATCTCCTTTTCCTTGCTGGCGGCCTTGGCCGCGGCATAGGACATCCAGGCACCGGCGTCCTCGCCGACGCCCGGCAGCAGGCCCGTGAGCACGCCGATCACGCCCGAACGCAGCACGGTGCGCCAGTGCTCCACGATTTCGCGAAAACGCGGCAGCACCGAGTCGCGCATGTCGACGATCTTGCGCTCCACCGGGTGCGCCAGCGTCGACAGCACCTCGGCCAGGCCGAACGCGCCCACCAGCGCCGGGATCAGCGCGATGCCGCCGGCCAGGTCGTCCCAGCCGAAAGTGAAGCGGTCGTAGGCGTACAGCCCCTCCTGGCCGATCTGCGCGACGAACAGGCCCAGCAACCCCATCAGCCAGCCCTTGAGCGGGTCGCTGCCGACGATGCTGCCGGACATGGTGACGCCGAACAGCGAGAGCCAGAAGAACTCGAACGCGCCGAAGGACAGCGCGACCTCGGCCAGTGTCGGGGTGAAAGTGGCCAGGCACAGCACGCCGAACAGGGTGCTCACGAACGCACCGGAAGTGGCGATGCCGATCGCCCGGCCGGCTTGGCCTTTCAACGCCAGCGCGTAGCCATCGGCGCACGAGGCGGCATTGGCCGCGGTGCCGGGAATGTTCAGCAGGATCGCGGTGCGCGAGCCGCCGTAGAGGGCGCCGACATAGGAGCAGATCAGCACCAGGATCGCGTCATTGGCCTGCAGCTTGATCGTCAGCGTGGTGAGCAGCGCGATGGCCAGCGTCGCCGACAGGCCGGGCAGGATGCCCATGACGATGCCGACGAAAGCGCCGCCCAGGCCATAGGCCAGGGTGGTGAAATTCAGAAAGCCGATATAGGCGTGGCCCAGGTCGGACAGTCCTTGCAGCATGAGATGCTTTCGGTCTTGGGAATCAGGGCATGCGCACCAGGAACAGCTCCTGGAAGACGACCGAAGTGATCACGCCGGAGCCCAGGCCGATGACCACGGCCTTGATGAAACCGCGCACGGTGTAGCGCCGCTCGTCTTCATCGCGGCTGAGGCGCTGCAGCAGCAGGATGGAGCCGCTCACGTAGATCGCCGAGGCGAGCCAGAACGGAATTCCGTGCCCGACCAGGACGACCGCGTACCCCATGCACAGCGCGATTACGATCCAGATGCGGCGGCGCGCCTCGCGTTGGTCCGCGGTGGCGGGCGGCACCGGCATGCGCAGCGCGCCGCGCCGCCAGCTGCGCAGCGCGAGGACCCCGCCCAACAGGATCATCATGATCCCGAGCAGGCCCGGCAACAGCCCGGGGACCGTGTACGGATTGATGTGCTGCTGTTCGAGCCGGTCCATGTTGATCGAGCCGATCAGGATCGCGATGCCGAATGCGATCCAGCCCAGGCCGTCCAGCAGGTCGTTGCGCGGGTGGATCGGCGCCTCACCCTCGGGGGCGATGCTGGCGTCGGATGGCGAGTCGGAAGCCTGGCTCATGCTCGCAACGTGTGGCGGCCTTTAGGGTTTGGCGATCCCCACCGTGTCGGGCGATACCTTGGCCTTGCCGCCGTTATAGAGCAGCCAGGCGTTGGCCTGTACGGCCGGGAACACGGCCTTCTGCGCTGCCTCGCCGGACAGCGGCGCGAACAGGGCGCCGCGGCTGTTGGCGTATTTCTTCAGCGCCTCGCTCTTGGAAATTTGCTCGGCCCAGATCTTCTCCAGGGTCTTCACAACTTCGTCCGGCACGCCCTTGGGCAGGAAGATGCCGAAATAGTTGGCCGGCGCACTGAAGCCCGGCAGCACCTGCGCGAGCGGCGGAATGGTGCCGTAGCCTTCCAGTTCGAGCGGCTTGTCGCTGACGGTGGCCAGCGGCCGCAGCCGTTTGCCGCGGATCATGTCGGCCTGTTCGACCGCCAGCTGGGTCGTCACGTCGGCTTCGCCGGAAACGGTCGCGACCACCGCCGGATTGCCGCCGTCGTAGGTCACGTGGCGGTACTTCACGCCGGTCACCTTGGAGATCAGCTCCATGGCGTTGTGGCCGGCCGAGGTGACGCCGGCCGTGGCAACGCTGATCTGGCCGGGCTTGGCCTTCATCCCGTCGAGCAGCTCCTTGGCATTGTTGTACGGCGTCTTGGGGTTGACGCCGATCACCTGGATGTTCGCGACGTTCAGGAACAGGTGCCAGTCCTTGATGTTGGTCTTGAGCGAGCCCAGAGTTTCATAAGTGCCAAGGTCCTGTGCCGCGCCCGCGGTCCAGGTGTAGCCGTCCTTGGGCGCGTCCAGCGCGCTCTTGGTGCCGATCGAGCCCGAAGCGCCCGGCTGGTTGATCACCACGATGGTCTGGCCCAGCGCCTTCTCCAGTTCCGCTGCCGTGACGCGCGTGACCTGGTCGGTCGAGCCGCCTGCCGCCCACGGCACGATCAGGTTGATCGGGTGGGTGGGCTTCCATTGCGCCGCGGCCGGCAGGGCAATACCCAGCGCCATCGTGGCAAGGCAAACGGACTTGAGAAAGAAGCGCTTGTTCATCGGTTCTCCCGGGTTTAATTCCCTAATCGGTTAATTAAGCATGCTAGAGGCTGGCTCCACTGCTGTCAAGCCAGCCAGCGCTCCCGATGCTGCGCCACGAAGTCATCGTCGATCAGGTGCGGGTAGTCGGCGCGCACGCGATCGAGTTCGATGGCCTGGCCGGGGCTCAGTCCCTCGCCACGGTCGAGACACCAGATGCCTTCGAGCAGGCCCTGGCGGCGCAGCACTTCATGGCAGCCGGCGATGCAGCCGTGGAAATCATGCGCCACGTCGAACAGGGCGCTATTGCAATCGGTGACCTGCGAATCCAGCGCGAGCAATTCGGGCGGGACGGCCCCGCTGGCAACGGCCGCATGAATGCGCTCCAGCAGTTCGACCGCCCGTTGGGTCCACACGCTCCAGTGGCCCAGCAGGCCGCCCTTGATGCGCACCGTCACCGGCTGGCCGTCGCGCACCAGCGTGAACGGCGCCAGCAGGTCCAGCACGATGTGGTCGTCATTGCCGGTGTAGAGCGTCACGCGCTCCTCGGCGCCGGCCGCAACCAGCCCGCGCACCACATCCAGCGTGCGGTACCGGTTGAACGGCGCCATCTTGATCGCGACGACGTTGTCGATCTTCGCGAAGCGCCGCCAGAAGCCGGTTGGCAGATGGATGCCGCCCACGGCCGGCTGCAGGTAGAAGCCGACCAGCGGCAAGACCTCGGCCACGGCCCGGCAGTGCGTCACGAGCTCATGTTCGCTCGCGCCTTGCATCGCAGCCAGGCTGAGCATTCCCGCGTGATAGCCGAGTCCGCGCGCGATGTCCGCTTCGCGCACCGCCTGCTGCGTGCGGCCGGCCAAGCCGCCGATCATGAACAGCGGCCGGCGCCCGCCCAACGGCTCCCATTCGCGCGCAGTTCGCATTGCCAGCGCCAGTACCGGCTCGTACAAGCCCGCTTCGCGGATTGCGAATTGGGTCGAATGAACGCCCACGGCAACGCCGCCGGCGCCGGCGTCCAGGTAGTAGCGCGTCATGGCGCGCTGGCGCCGCTCATCGAGTTTGCGGTTCTCGTCCAGCGCCAGCAGGTGCGCCGGGATGACCGAGCCGCGGCGCAGCACGGCCAGCGAGTCGGCGGGAATGTCGGACCAATGCATGCAGCCTTCCTCTTTAGTATTTGCCGTCGCGCGCTTCGTAGTGCGTCGGCTTGCCCAGCGTCGCGCCGCCGCGCCGGACCCAGTCGGCGGTCCAGTCCAGCATCGTCTCGAGGCCGACTTGCGGCGGGCCGAACAGGCGAAACGCTTCGCTGCAGTCGACCAGCCACGCGGTCGCGGCTTCCTCGCCCTTGAGCACCGGTTCCACGCCGAGCCGCCGCCCCAATGCCTTCGCCACCTCGCGGATACTGATCTTGGGGCCGCTCAGGTTCAGGGGCGACGCAGGGGTCTCGCAGTGTGCCAGCGAGCGCAGCGCCCACTCGTTGGCTTCGCCCTGCCAGATGATGTTGGCGTGGCCCATCGCGAGGTCGATCGGTTCGCGCTGCAGCACTTTGCGCGCGACATCGTGCAACACGCCGTAGCGCATGTCGATCGCATACGACAGGCGCAGCAGCCGCCCGGGCGTGCGGCACTGATGCGAGAAATGCTCGAACATGCGCTCGCGCGCCACGCACGAGTTGGCGTATTCGCCCGACGGCGCCGTCGGCGGCACATCCTCGGCCGCGCCGTTGCCCGCGGTGCTCACGAACGGATAGACGCAGGCCGTGGAGAACGCGACGATGGGCGAGCCCGCGAAACGCTCAGCCACCAGCGCCGGCACATGGGCATTCATTGCCCACGTCAGCCATTCGCTGCCGGTCGAGCCGAACTTGCGCCCGGCCATGAAGACGATGTTGGCCGCGTCCGGCAGCCGCGCCAGTGCCTCGCGCGACAGCAGGTCGGCCTCGATGCATTCGACCCCGTGGTGCTCCAGTTCGCCGCGCAGGCCCGGCTGCGAGAACCGGGCCACGCCGATCACGCGCCGCGCCGGGTCGGCGCGTTTGGCCATGCGCGCCAGCGTCGGGCCCATCTTGCCGCCCACGCCCAGCACCATGATGTCGCCAGGCGCCCGCTGCAGCTCGTCCACCAGCGCGTCCGAGGGCCGGCTCATCACGTCCTCGAGTTGGGCGACATCGTCGAATCGAGGCGGCAGGTTCATGGCGGAGTTCGAGGGGGCAGCCGGAAAATTTTAACCAACTGGTGAACTAAATCAAATCTACCAACCCGTAAAACAAAACGCTATCAGGGCTGGTCGCATCCTGTAGCATCCTTGCGGACCCGCAACCGTTTGCGTCACTCCAAAATCACCGGCATGAAAACCGTGTCCCTGATCGGCGCCCCCACCGACGTGGGAGCGAGCGTGCGCGGCGCCGGCATGGGCCCCGACGCGCTGCGCGTGGCTGGTCTGTTCGAGGCGCTGCGGCTGCATGGACTGAACGTGATCGACCACGGCAATCTGGCCGGTCCCGCGACGCCCTGGACTGCGCCCAGCGGGGGTGTGCGGCACCTGGAAGAGGTGGTTGCCTGGAACCGTTCGGTATTCGACCGGGTCGCCGCTGTCCTGGCGGCGGGGCAGACGCCGTTGCTCATGGGCGGCGACCACTGCCTGGCGATTGGCTCGATCAGCGCCATAGCGCGCCACTGCCGCTACGCCCACAAGCACCTCCGCGTGCTCTGGCTGGACGCGCATACCGACGTGAACAACGAGTCGATCAGCCCGTCGGGCAATCTGCACGGCATGCCGGTTTCCTGCCTGCTGGGACAGGGACCCAAGGCGCTGGTCGGCTGGAGCGGCAAGCCGGCCGCGCTGTCGCCCGAGGATATCGATTTCATCGGCATCCGCAGCGTCGACGCCGCCGAGAAGCAGCAGATCCGCAGCCTGGGGCTGCAGGTGT
>DATNBX010000318.1:0-3376 GCA_035571795.1 Ramlibacter sp. | reverse complement strand
AAGGTCAAGTGCTAGGCGCGGCGGTGCAGCCGCACTCGACGTGCGGCCAGCCGCCGCAACAACGCAATTGGCCTTTTTGGCCGCAACCCGGAGGGAACGTGGTTAGAACCGCGCCACTCGTTGTTACGCTCCTAGCCAAGGTCGACGTGCGGCCAGCCGCCGCAACAACGCAATTGGCCTTTTTGGCCGCAACCCGGAGGGAACGTGGTTAGAACCGCGCCACTCGTTGCTACGCTCCTAGCCAAGGCGTCCAGCCTTGGCGTCGTCCCGTGCCTAGATTGGCGCGGTTTTAACCACGTTCGCACTGCCAAGAACAGTGTTCACAGGCCCACACCATGAACTCTCAATTCGGCCTTCTCAACGTCTGGACCCAGGGCGACATCGTGACCCGGGGCGTGTTCCTGCTGCTGCTGGCAATGTCGCTGGCCTCGTGGATCGTCATCCTCGTCAAGGCGCTGGACCTGCGCCGCTTCAGCGCCCAGTCCAGGGCCACCGAAAGCTACTGGCGTTCGCCGGACATTGCCACGGGACTGGCCGAGCTCGGGTCCGATCCGGGCAACCCGTTCCGGATGCTGGCGCTCGAAGGCCGGGACGCCTGCGCCCATATCGCGCGCAAGGACGAAGGCCGCTCCCGCCTGCACGACGGCATGGACGCCAGCGACTGGGTCACGCGGAGCCTCCGCAGCAGCATCGACGAATCCACCGCCAGGCTGCAGTCGGGCCTGGCCATCCTGGCGTCGGTAGGATCCACCGCGCCCTTCGTCGGCCTGTTCGGCACGGTCTGGGGCATCTACCACGCGCTGATGTCGATCGGCGTCGCGGGCCAGGCCACCATCGACAAGGTCGCCGGACCGATCGGCGAGGCGCTGATCATGACGGCGTTGGGGCTGGCCGTGGCCATTCCGGCGGTGCTGGGCTACAACGCGCTGGTGCGCGGCAACAAAGGTGTGCTGGGCAAGCTCAATCGCTTCGCCCATGACCTGCATGCCTACTTCGTGACCGGCGCGCGGGTCGGCGCCAGCGACCGCAAGGTCGTGCCGCTGAAGCAGGCCTGAAGGAGATCGCGATGGCATTCGGAACGCAAGAGGAAACCGACGAAGTGATGAACGAGATCAACATGACGCCGCTGGTGGACGTCATGCTGGTGCTGCTGATCATCTTCATCATCACGGTGCCGGTGATGAAGCACGCGGTGAACATCGACCTGCCGCGTGCCACCAGCCAGCCGCCCGACGCCAGGCCGCAGACCATCCGCCTCGCCGTGGATGCCCAGGGGGCCTATTACTGGAACGAGCGCCGCGTGGCCGACCAGGACGTTGGCGCGCTGCTCAAGTCCGAAGCCGCCAAGAGCCCGCAGCCCGAGCTGCACATCCGCGGCGACAAGGCCGTGCGCTACGAAAAGGTGGCCCAGGCGATGGCGGCGGCCCAGCAGGCGGGCCTCCGCAAGATCGGCTTCATCACCGAACCGGGATCGAATTGATGCGCCGGGCGCGCCGCTATTTCTCGACCGTATGTGTCCTGAGCACAAGCGGTGTATCGCAACTTCTCACGTTCACGTAGACGAGATCGCCGAGGCGATACGTCTCGCCCTTGCGCAGCGGGACTACTCTATGGTGCGTGCGGCCCATGTGCTCGTAAGTGAGCACGACGAATGGGCCGGACGCAAGCTTCCCTGTCTCTGCCCTGCGACGGCAATCGAAGAAATAGCGCCCGCGCGGCGCTGCATCCTCGATCTTGTCCACCGTGGCTTCGCGCCAGCCCTGACGCCAGTGGTATTTCCCTTCGGAGGCAAAAGCACAAACCGGTGCGGTGAGCGCAGCAACCAATAGCGTTCCCAGCACCGGTAACCTTATCCGTCGATCAGCAGACACTGTCCAGCGGCGGCTGGTTGCGAAGTCGGAATGTTTCATGGGATTTATCGAAGACGGCAAAGAACGCCGAGCCCAACGCATATCCTAGCGCACTCATCCGTAGCCCGCGCAGTCCTGCCTTGCCCCGTGCGCGCCGATCAGCCAGCCCCGTCAGGCGGTCGCCGCCCGCACGCGTTCGCGCGACAACGGAAGCTGGCGAAGCCGCGCACCGGTGGCGTCGGCCACGGCATTGGCGATCATCGCCGCCGTTGGACCCTGCGCGACTTCGCCGGTACCCAGGAACGGCTGGCCGGGACGCGGAATGATGAAGATGTCGATGCGCTGGGGCATCTGCGGAAAGCGCAGGATCGGATAGCCGCCCCAGTCGCGGCTGGTGATGCGCGTGCGGTCGAACGTGACCTCTTCGCTCAGCGTCCAGCTGGCCGACTGCACGATGCCGCCCTCGATCTGGTTGTGGATGCCGTCGGGATTCACCACGTCGCCGCTGTCCACCGCGGCGGCCACGCGCAGCAGCCGAACTTCGCCGGTGTCGCGGCGCACTTCCACCTCGCACGCCATGGCCGCGTAACCGGCCAGGTTCTTGTAGCGCGCGAAGGCGAAGCCGCGGCCCCGGCCGGCGCGCCGCTGGTAGCCGTTCCACCCGAACTTCTCCGCGGCCAGCTTGATGACGTCCTGGGCCCGGCTGTCGGCCATGTGCTTGAGCCGGAATGCGACCGGATCGGCGCCGGCGGCGTGCGCCAGTTCGTCCATGAAGCTTTCGATCGAGAACACGTTCATGTACGCGCCCAGCGAGCGCAGCGCCGAGACGCGCAGCGGCATGTCGGGCAGGAAGTGGTACACGACGCGGGCGTTGGGCAGCGTGTAGAGCGGAATGGAATTGCGGTCGCCAAAGCCCTCGGGCTGGCTGCCGGGCTGCGGCGGCGATGGCTTGAAGGGCTGGGCCAGATGCCGCGCCGCCAGCAGGTCGCCGGCCGCGCCCGGGCGGGTGCTGTGGGTGCTGCTCCACACCTCGTACTGCCAGCTCGCGATGGCGCCCGCGGCATCGAGCGTGGCACTCACGCCGGTGGCCATGGGCGGGCCGTACGGCTCCCACATGTGCTCGTCTTCGCGCATCCATTGCACCCGCACCGGCCGGCCGGGCAGCGCGCGCGCGAGCAGCGCGGCGTCCGCGGCTACGTCGTCCGCGGCGTTGTGTCCGTAGCAGCCCGAGCCTTCGACGTGGATGCAGCGCACCTGCTGCTCGCCTTGGCCGAGCAGTTCAGCCAGTGCCTTGCGCAGCGGAAAGACGCCCTGCGAATGGGTCCACACGGTGTAGCTGCCGTCCACCAGTTGGGCCACGGCGCAGGACGGTCCGATCGAGGCGTGCAGCTGATAAGGCCGCAGGTACGCTGCCGACATGGATCGCGCGCCGGGCGCGGCGGGCGCTCCCCGATCGAGAATGACGATGTCCTTCGCCGGCGACGCCAGCACCGCCTTGTACAGTTCGCGCTGCGCCGGCAGCGTCT
>DATNBX010000317.1:0-8010 GCA_035571795.1 Ramlibacter sp. | reverse complement strand
TCGCGGGCCTCCTTGAGCAAGCCGCGGCTGCGCTCGATCAAGGCGCCTGCGTCGCCACCTCTGGCGGCCGCGCCTTGGGCGGCCGGTGCGTTGAGCAGCGTTTCGACCAGCCTGAGCTTCTGCTCGGCCAGCCGCTGCTGCGGTTCGGGATCGGGCGCGGTTTGCGCCGCCGCCGGCAAAGCCATGACGACACAAGCCAGGACCACCACGCTGGCCAATCGCTGCATCACTCTTTCATCCTTATGGCTCCCACCTCAGGCCTTGACAAGAACGAAAAGCAGTTAGCATGCCAGCTTGTCCGCAACGCGGCTAGCTGCCAGACGTGCTTTGCGTGGGCGGCTGCCCCTTCGCGAGGACCCTCATGTCGCGCTACCCGACATTACCGCCACTGACCAGCCCCAGGTTGCTTGACTTGACTACGCTGACAACAGGGGATCGCACTATGGCGATGAGAAGTTGTACTCTCCGCACAATCAACCGGAGACAGCTGTGCGCAAACAACTTCTTTTGAATTCGTACTTCCGGTCAGCGGCGATCGGGCTGACCGCCGCTGTGCTGTTTGGTTGCGGCGGTGGGAGCGACAGCGGCACGCTTACCAGCCAAGCTCCAGCACCCGCGCCAGCTCCGGCCCCGGCCCCTGCGCCAGCTCCGGCTCCAGCGCCTGCACCGGCACCTGCGCCTGCTCCAGCACCTGCCCCAGCCCCAGCCCCGGCGCCTGCACCAGCTCCGGCACCTGCGCCGGCACCTGCGCCTGCTCCAGCACCTGCGCCAGCCCCGGCACCGTCTCCAGCCGCCTTGGGGGCGCCCATTTACGCCGCAAACTGTTCCGGCTGTCACGGCGCCGATCCGGCCACCAACATCTTGAACGTCAAGACCAACGGCAGTACTGTGGCAGGGCTGACGGCAGCTTTTGCGCTTCCACCGATGACCGGCTTCCAGGCGGCGCTGTCTGCCACCGACAAGACGAACCTGGCGGCGTTCATCGCCAGTCGTTGATCGGCCCACGCGTCGCTCTCAGGCTGCCCGCCCCATCAGGTAGATTCCTGCCGCGACAGCCACGGCCCCGACCGCCCACGCGACGCGCTCATCGGCCGGTGCCAGGCGTTCGGCGGTGATGGCCGCCGCGACGGCCGCCATCGCGCGCAGCTCCATGACCCCGACGACCAGGAGGATGGCGGTCAGGCCGGCACAGGCGCGGCTGCACCGCAGCCCCAGCCACACGCCGTATCGCCATGCCGCGCCGGCGTCCGCAGCCAACGTTCGGTCCGGCGCCGTTGAAGGCCGGCAGTACGCCAGGTGATGCGCCTTCCACGCCGTGAACTGGAACGCGCCGGCCAGCAGCACGACCATCGCCAGCGACATGGGAACGGCGCGCGCCAGCGCCGGCATCCGCAGGGCCATGGCCGCGAGCGCCGCGCCCAGCGCGAAGACGATCGCGCCGAGCACGGTCCACACGAAGAAGTAGCCCGCGCCCGCCAGTGCCGTGAGCCGGCCCGGCCGCGCAACGCCCCTCGGGTCCAGTGCCAGCCGATAGCGCCACAGCACGGGCGCGAGCGACGGCAGCATCATGGCCATCGTCATCACGGCCCACATGCCGACGAAGGAAGCGGCGGCACCGGTCCAGGTCTGGCCGCACACCGGCATCCATGCCATCGACAGCGTCCAGCCGCCGGGCATGGCGATCTCGCCCATGCCCGACATGGACCGGCCCCAGGCAACTGTCGCAGCCGTGCTGGCGGCAAACAGCAGGGCCGACACGCCCAGGAAGGCGTGCCGGCGAAGCGCCTCAGGCACAGCACGCCGCGCCGGCGGTGCGCGCCTGCGCCTCGTACTCGTCGTGGCGGCGCCACCAGATGCCCGTCTCGTTGCGTCCTTTCGGGGCCCGGTCGAGCCATTGGTAAGACCCCCAGAGGCCGTCCAGTCCGCGGGAATAGGTGGAATACGTGTGGTAGATGGCGCCGTCCTCCCGCACGAACGCGCTCATGCCCGGGCGCTCGCGCGTGTACGTGGCCACGTCGGTGCCGGTCGTGGCCGCGATCTCGGCGACGGGCCCCTCGCCGCCTTTCGTCAGCGAATCGCCCACCCCGCGCAGCGTCCACGCTGGCTCGCGCCGGTAGTTGTATTCGACGGTCCCGTCGCGCTGCTGCTGCTCGGTGAGCGAGACGTTGAAGTCGTAATTGAAGTCCCCACCGAGCGACGACGCCCAGGGAAAGGTCCAGCCCATCCGCTTGCGGTACGCCTGCAGCTTCGCGAGCGGCGCCCGCGAAACCGCACACAGGGTCACGTCGTGGTTGGCCAGGTGCACCGCGAAGCCGTTGAAGCCGTCCGCGATCATCGAGCAGGAGGGACAGCCCGCCGTGTAGTCGGGCCCGAACATGAAGTGGTAGACCAGCAGCTGCGATCGCCCCTGGAAGAGCTGATCGAGCGAGGCGCGGCCCGCATCGGTGTCGAAGCGGTAGTCCTTGTCGACGCGCACCCACGGCAGTTGCCGGCGTTGCCGCGCCAGCTCGTCGCTGCGGCGCGTCAGCTCCTTCTCCGCTGCCAGCAGTTCGAGCCGCGCGGCCAACCATTGATCACGTGTTCCGGTTGTGTGTTCAGTCATCGCTCACTCCTTTCGGTCGGTTGTTGATCGAGCGCGGTCTTATAGTAGGAACGATCATGCGAAAGGTGAGAGTGACAAGTGTGGCGGGATTGCGGTGGATTCGCTGATCACGGCGGCGGCGCGCGCGCTCGCGGCCGGTGACGTGCTCGGAGCGCTCAACCGCGTCGCCCTGCGTGACGACGCGCCGGCGCTCGCGCTGAGGGGGATCGCGATGGCACGGCTCGGCGATTTCGTTCGCGCGAGGACCCTCCTCAAGAGTGCCGCACGCGCCTTCGGCACCAGGGAAGCCGTGGCACGCGCACGGTGCGTGGTGGCCGAGGCCGAGATTGCGCTGGTCTCGCGCGACCTGAACTGGCCCGCCAGGCAGCTGGAGATTGCAGGCGCAACGCTGGCAGCGCATGGCGACCGGGCCAACGCAGCCCATGCGAGGCACCTGCAGGCGCGGCGGCTCCTGCTGATCGGGCAACTCGACGACGCCGAGCAGGCGCTGGCTGGGCTCGACCCCGCGCCCTTGCCGCCCGCTTCGAAGGCGGCCCATGCGCTGGTGGTGGCGGGCCTGGCCGTGCGGCGCCTGCGCACGCAGGCGGCACGCGCTGCGCTGGCCGAGGCCGGGCGCGCCGCACGCGACGCAGGCATCCCCGCGCTGGCGGCGGAAGTGGAGAGCGCATCGGTCGCCCTTGGCGCGCCTGCCGCGCGCCTCGTCGCGCGTGGCGAGGAGCGAGCCCAGACATTGGCAGAAGTGGAGGCGCTATTCGCATCCCGCGCTTTCGTCGTGGACGCGTTCCGCTATGCCGTGCGCCACGCGGGGGCGTCGGTGCGGCTGGCAAGCCGGCCGGTGTTGTTCACGCTGGCCCGCGCGCTGGCCGAAGCGTGGCCCGCGGACTTGGCGCGTGACGCGCTGGTCGCGCGGGCCTTCCGCGGCAAGCAGGCGGACGAGTCGTACCGCGCCCGGTTGCGGGTGGAGATGGGCCGGCTTCGCACGCTGCTCGCGCCGCTGGCCGGCGTCAGCGCGACGAAGCAGGGCTTCGTGCTCGAGCCGCACGACGCAGCCGAAGTGGTCGTGCTGGCACGTCCCACGGAAGAGGAGCACGGGGAGGTGCTCGCCTTCCTGGCCGATGGCGAATCGTGGTCGAGCTCGGCCCTGGCCTTGGCCTTGGGCGCCAGCCAGCGCACGGTGCAGCGCGCGCTGGAATCCCTGGCCGAAGCGGGGAAGGTGCAGTGGCTGGGCCACGCACGGGCGCGCCGCTGGATGACGGCGCTGTCCGCGCCCGGATTCACGACAGCGCTGTTACTCCCCGCAGCGCTTCCGGGCGACTAGGATGGCAGCATGAAACGAGAAGCCGCCGAGATCGTGCGTGAGTACGGGCCCTTTCCGGGCGTGGAAAAAGTCGCCGGCGTCACGTACGACGGCCGGCAGGTCTGGTTTGCCTCCGGGGACAAGCTGAACGCGCTCGATCCGGCCAGCGGCAAGACGGTGCGCTCGATCGACGTGGCCGCGCACGCGGGCACGGCTTTCGATGGCCAGCATCTGTTCCAGATCGCGGAGGACCGCATCCAGAAGATCGACCCGGCCAGCGGCCGCGTGCTCGCCACCATCCCTGCGCCCGGCGGTGGCGGCGACTCGGGACTCGCGTGGGCGGAGGGGGCGTTGTGGGTGGGCGAATACCGCAACCGCAAGATCCACCAGATCGATCCACTCACGGGTGCGCTGCTGCGCACCATCGAAAGCAACCGGTTCGTCACCGGCGTCAGCTGGGTCGACGGCGAACTGTGGCACGCCACCTGGGAAGGCGACGAGAGCGAACTGCGGCGGATCGATCCGCGCACGGGAGAGGTGCTCCAGGCGCTGGAGATGCCGGCCGGGGTGGGCATCTCGGGACTCGAGTCGGACGGCGCGGATCAGTTCTTTTGCGGCGGTGGAAACAGCGGCAAGGTGAGGGCTGTGCGCCGGCCGAAGTAGCAGGCGTCACCTTCGTCCTCACCCGCGCAGCGTCAGTCGCGGCTCACGATCGGGCAGACCACCACGAAGTCGGCCGGGCCAAAGGGTGCTCCGCCGGGACCGGTGAGCACGTGGTGGGATGCGAGGTTCTCGACCTGGCCGAAGTCGGTCTGCCTCACGTTGCGGCCCGAGGCCACTGCCAGGGCGCTCCATTCGGCGGGGAACACGTCCCACAGCGGGCTGTAGCGGCCCTGCGATGGATTCCAGGCCAACACGTTCAGCGGCGACAGCCCATCCAGCAAAGCGGAATTAAGGCCCTGACGCTGCGGATTGTTGGCGCCGGTCTGGCCATTGACGAACGCGGCCAGGCTGGCGCGGGCCGAGTCAGTGCCGTCCCCACCCGGACGCGGCGCCAACTGCAGCGCCGCCGCGTAGGTGGCGTTTTCGAGCGCGGCGACCACGGGATTGGAGGCATCGGTGGACAGGTACTTCACGGCGCGGCCGCCCTGGAAGCCACGTGTCTGCTCCATCTGTACGGTCGACGAGCCAGTGTCGATCATGCGGACCTTTAGCGCCCGCCCCGTGGCGTTGGCGACGTGCGGCGCGTTGAGGATGACGCCATTGGGCAGTTCGATCATCGGGCTGTAGCCGGGCTCGCCGATCGCGCCGGGCTCGGCGGTGGACGGCGGAAATCCGGCCGGCCCCGGGACGACCCTGCGCGTGAGCGAGAAGTCCACGCTGGCCGGAAAACTGATCACCCCGTTGGCGTCGACGCCGACCTTCTGCACGGCCGCGGTGCCGCGCAGGTTGGCCAGCTTTTGCGAGTGGTTGATGCCCAGCCGCTGAGCCTCATGGTCGTCCGAGCTGTCGAGGATGATGTACCACACGTTCTGGCCCGCGCGCGTGCCGCGGTAAAGCGGAAAGGTGGCCGTGTCATCGGCATGTTCGACGGCGCTGGCGATGAACAGGGTTCGCTCTTCGCCCGCGACGGCGGGAGCAAGCCCGCTGCCCATCCAACCCGCCAAGGCGAGCATCGCGCTCGCCGCCAAACCGGCTGCTTTCGTCTTCATGTTGATGCCTTTCCAGTGAAGTGAGGTGGTCGTCCTGCGACCGGCCATGCGATCGCAACACCTTGGTCGCCGGTGGGCGGCGGAACTTACAGGGCCGGCACGTACCCGCTGTTTGTGGGGGCGCACGCTTTTCATGAGCGACGTCAAATCGTGATTTCCCTGCAGGCCGCCGTGCCAGTTTGATCTACGTCACCTTTTGCCCGTTCGATGCTGGCAAACGCCGGCATGCGGACTAGTCTGAAATAGACAAAAGAACAGCCACGGAGACAAGACGACATCCGGAAGGGAAAGTCATGCTCACCGCGCAACAACAACTGCCCGTCCCCGCGCTGCCGGCGACGGGAATGCCATCCTGGAAATTCATCCTGCCCCTGGCCGTCGCCGCGGGGTTGGCGCTGATGCCGCCGCCTCCCGGGCTGGCGCCCCATGCGTGGAATTTCTTCGCCATCTTCGCCGGGGTGATCGTCGCCCTGATGGTCGAGCCGCTGCCGGGCGCCGCGATCGGGCTGATCGGTGTCGCGCTGGTCACGGTCCTGTCACCCTGGGTGCTGTTCAGCGCCGCGGAACTGGCCAAGCCGGGGTTCAAGCCGGCCAACGCATCGCTGGCCTGGGCACTTTCGGGTTTCGCCAACACCACGGTGTGGCTGATTTTCGCGGCCTTCATGTTCGCCCTGGGCTACGAGAAGACCGGCCTGGGCAAACGCATCGCCCTGTGGCTGGTGAAGGTGATGGGCCGGCGCACGCTGACGCTGGGCTACGCGGTCACGATCGCCGACACCGTGCTGGCCCCGTTCACGCCTTCCAACACCGCGCGCAGTGGCGGCACCGTGTTCCCGGTGATCCGCAACCTGCCGGCCCTGTACGACAGCCTGCCCAACGACCCGTCCTCGCGCCGCATCGGCGGCTACCTGATGTGGGTGGCCATCGCCGCGACCTGCGTGACGAGCTCGATGTTCCTCACCGGACTGGCGCCCAACTTGCTGGCAATAGAACTGATCAGCAAGACAGCCAAGATCAGTTTCACCTGGATGGACTGGTTCAAGGCGTTCGCGCCGGTGGGCATCATCCTGCTGGTGGCCGTGCCGCTATTGACCTACGTCTTCTACAGGCCGCAAGTACAGGCCGGCGACGAGGTGCCGAACTGGGCCCGCGCCGAACTCGACCGAATGGGCGGCCTGAGCGGCAGAGAGATCACGCTTGCCGCGCTGGTGCTGCTGGCTCTGGGGCTGTGGATCGCCGCCGGTGACTTCATCAATGCCACGACGGTGGCCATCGTCGTCATCGCCCTCATGGTGATGACCGGCGTGGTGAAGTGGGACGACGTCGTGGCCAACAAGTCCGCATGGAACACGCTGGTCTGGTTCGCCACCCTGGTGGCGTTGGCCGACGGCCTGAACAAGGTGGGCTTCGTCAAATGGTTCGCCGACAGCGTCGGCGCGCAGGTGGCGGGTTTCTCGCCCGGCGCCGTCGTGGTCGTGCTGGTGGCGGTGTTCTTCTTCACGCACTACCTGTTCGCGAGCATCACGGCGCACGCGACCGCCATGCTGCCGGTGATGCTGGCGGTGGGCATGGGTATCCCGGGCATCGATATCCGGACGTTTGCGCTGATGCTGTCGCTGACGCTCGGCATCATGGGGATCCTGACGCCGTACGCAACCGGCCCGAGCCCGGTGTATTTCGGCAGCGGTTACATCCCCTCCAGGGACTACTGGCGGCTTGGTGCCATCTTTGGGCTGATCTACTTTGCCGTCTTCATGGCGGTCGCCTGGGTCTGGATCCTCTGAAAACGGCCGGCGTCGGGGCCGGGACCTACCTGGCCTTGACCGCCAACACCGGACACGAAACCGAAAGCAGCAGTTCCTGGGCGACGCTGCCCAGGATGAGTTTGCCGACAGCCGAGCGTTTTCTGATACCGATGATGAGAACGGAAACCTGCAGCGCATCGACCATGCCTTCGATTTCCTCGACGGCACTCTTGCCGCGAACGAACTGCTTGAACTCTGCATTGTTCAGGCGCGCGTCGCGCAGCAGGTTTTCCACCCGCTCGACTTCCTCGGCATCGATCATCGACGGGTCTTCCTTGGTCCCGCCGGGGCTGGCGTTGACCACCACCAGGCGTTCATTGCGGCGTTTGGCAATTTCAATTCCCTTGTCCAGGGCCGCCTGGCCTTCGGGACGGGCAACATAAGCTACGAGTATGGTCATGAATTCGCTCCTTTAGTTTGCTGAAGCGACAGCGTCGGCTCCTGCGCAGATACTACGCCTTTGACCGCGGCTGCGGCCGCGTTGTCGTCCATGACGGGAGGTGCAATGAAACGGATTCTTGTCTTGGGTGGCACAGGGTTTGTCGGCGGGCATCTGTGCAAGGAACTGGCTCGCCTGCAGTACCGCGTCACCGT
>DATNBX010000316.1:0-8035 GCA_035571795.1 Ramlibacter sp. | reverse complement strand
GGACATCGGCAAGCTGTTCATGGCCGGCATCGTCCCGGGACTGCTGGCGATGCTCATGTACGTGCTGACCATCATGATCATCGTGCGGGTGCGCCCCGGCTGGCTGCCGCGCGGAGAGCTCAAGCCGTGGAGCGAGCGGGTGGCCGACCTGAAGGATGTGTGGGCCCCGCTGGTGCTGTTCCTGTTCGTCATCGGCGGGCTGTACGGTGGCTTCTTCACGCCGACCGAGGCCGGCGGAGTGGGCGCCAGCGGCGCCTTTCTCCTCGGCATCGCGCGGGGCAAGCTCGATCGCTACAAGATTCGCGACGCGCTGCTGTCCGCCACGCGCACCGCGGCGGCCGTGTTCACGGTGCTGATCGGCGCGCTGCTGTTCGGCTATTTTCTCACCATCACGCAGAGCCCGCAAAAGCTCACGGCGTTCCTCACCGGCCTGGGGGTCGGGCGCTACGGCGTGCTGGCGCTCATCATGCTCATGTACCTGGTGCTGGGCTGCCTGATGGACGCCATGGCGATGATCATCCTCACGGTGCCGATCATCTTCCCGGTGATCACGCAGCTGGGCTTCGATCCGGTATGGTTCGGCATCATCATCGTCATGACCGTCGAGCTCGGCCTGATCCATCCGCCGGTGGGCATGAACGTGTTCGTCATCAAGAGCGTCGTGCCCGACGTGAGCTTCACCACGATTTTCAAGGGCGTGCTGCCCTTCGTGGCCACGGACATCCTGCGGCTGGTGATCCTGATCAGCTTCCCCGTGATCGCGCTGTGGCTGCCTTCCAGGATGTAGAAGCCACCTTGCCTGCACGTGGGCAGGCCGGCAAAGCATGCCTCCATCTGGGCAGGGCCGGCGGTCCGGGTGTGCTTTCGCTCGCCGAAGACACGCCTGCATGTGGGCAAGGCCGGTGGTCCGGGTGTCCGTTCTCCGGCGCACGCTCGCGGGCGACCATTGCAGCGCTCGAAGTTGGCTGGTATCAACCCCGTGGTTGGCTGATCAACTCTGTAGCAACCGCGAATGGGCCTGCGCCCGGACACCCAAACCACCGACCCTACGAGGCATCGCTGCGCGCGAAGGGAAATTCCCTCCACGTGCTCACTCATTCGTTAAGGCGGGCGGTGCGTACTTGCGGGCGCAGGCCCATTCGCGGTTGCTACGGAGCGAGCGTGCCAACAACCAAGTTGACGCCGAGATGCTGGCGCACCCGGGCAGACGCCCGCGAGCGTGCGCCGGAGAACGCAAGTTCCACCGGCCGCCTTCGCGAGGTGGCCGCCTGAAACGCCACGATCGCAAGAACCTCGGGCCACCGCCGGACCTTCGCGCGGTGGCCGCCTGAAAGGCAACGCGCGCTTCTGCTGCGCGGGTGTCAGGCTTTCGCCCCCGCCGGCTTGATGTTCTGGTTCACGCTGAACAGGTTGCCCGGGTCGTACTTCTGCTTGATCGTGGCGAGCTTGCCGTAGTGGTCGCGATAAGTCGCCTGCACGCGGTCCTGGCCCTCGTCCATCATGAAGTTCACGTAAGCCCCGCCTGCGGAATACGGGTGAATCGCTTCCCAGTAGTCCTTGCACCAGGAGGTGATGAGTGGTGCGTTGCCCGGATCGGGGTCGACGCCGACGATCACCGAGGCCCACTTGGCGTCGCGGTAGCTGAACGGCGTGTCCTTGCGTCCAACGCGATGGACCGCGCCGTCGATCGGGTACAGGTGCATCGAAGACTGCATGGTGGGCATCTGCGAACCGTGCTTGACGTGCTGCGCGATCGCTTCGTCCGGCAGGTCGTTGACGAAATCGGCGCGCCAATACCACTGATGGCCCGGCGGATAGAGCGCATCGAAAGCGCTTTGCAGCATCGGGTAGGGCATCGGCCCGACGCCATACAGCGCGGGTTCGGTCGCGCGCACCGGTTCGTACGCCTTGTCGGCCTGGGCCGGATCGCCCGCGTAGCACCAGACCACGCCGCACATCTTCTTCAGGTGCAGGTGCTCGGGGAACGGCGGGCCGGGCGGCACGGTCAGGAACGCGAAGAAGCCATTGAGCTCCGGCGGCGCCTTGCCGATGAAGTCGCGGTACCACTTCATCATCTCCGTCGCGCGCTCCAGCGGCCACAGCGTCGGTCCGGCGACGACCGTGCTGACGGGATGGGTCCGGAATTCGAACGAGGTGACGATGCCGAAGTTGCCGCCGCCGCCGCGCACCGCCCAGAACAGGTCCTCGTTCTCTTTCGCACTGGCCGTCACGAAGCGGCCGTCGGCCAGCACGACATCGACCGCCAGCATGTTGTCGATGGTCAGCCCGTACCGCCGCGACAGGTGCCCGATGCCGCCGCCCAGCGTGAGCCCGCCCACTCCGGTAGTCGAGATGATGCCGGCCGGCGTCGCCATGCCGAAGGCATGCGTCGCGTGGTCCACATCGCCCCAGCGGCAGCCGCCATCGACACGCACCGTATGCGCCTTCGGATCGACGCGGATGCCGCGCATGCCGGCCAGGTCGATCACCATCCCTTCATCGCATACGCCCAGGCCGCCGCCGTTGTGGCCGCCGCCGCGCACCGCGAGCAGCAGCTGGTTGCTGCGCGCGAAATTCACCGACGCGATGACGTCGGCGACGTCGGCGCAGCGCGCGATCAGTCGCGGCCGCTTGTCGATCATCGCGTTGTAGACCTTGCGCGCCTCTTCGAACCCGGGGTCGCCGCGCTTGAGCAGGGTGCCCCGGATTTGCGCGCGGTATGCCTGCAGACTGGCTTCATTCCACATATCAACTCCTTGGTGTTGGCCGACTAACTGAAGGCCGCAGTCTGCAAGGCGCGGTGCCATGCGGCAATCCACAGGATTGATCATTTTTTTGTCATCGGCTGAGCATGAGCTGATGGTCAGAATTGACTATCAGCTAATTGACCGCTAAGAGTGGCGGCAGGAAAATCGCCGCCTCATGACGCACAGGCGCACTTTCGCCTGGAAGGAAATCGATGCCCCTCTTCCTGATCGAACGCCAATTTGCCGAGGCTCTGCAGCTCGACGCCGGCGGTGTCGCCGCCATCAAGGCAATCAACGCCGACGCCGGCGTGAACTGGCTGTTCTCGTTTCTCTCGGCCGACCGCAAGAAAACCTATTGCCTGTACGAGGCGCCCAGCGCCGACGCGATTCGCGAGGCCGCGCGGCTGGCCCATGTTCCCGCCGACGTCGTGATCGAGGTCAGCCGTCTCGACCCCGAAGCCATGCTGCGAAGCGGCGCGGCGGCGACGGCCGCATAACTCAACCAATTCTCCTGGACGAGCTCGTCCGATGCCCGCGCACTGCCATCACTGCGGCCGCAGGAACCAGGCAGATGCGCGCTTTTGCGACGGCTGCGGCGCCGCACTCCAGCAGCCCAGCGCCGATACGGCAGAGCGCGCGGGCGACAGTGCCAGGCCGGACGACGATGCGTTCATCGGCCGCGAGCGCGAGCTGCTCGCCATCGGCAAGCTGTTGGCGCGCGCCCTTGCCGGGAGCGGCGCCACGGTGGCGATTGCCGGCGAGCCGGGCATCGGCAAGTCGCACACGGCCCAGGTGATCGCGCAGTGGGCCGCAACGCGCGGCATGCAGGTGTTCTGGGGACGCTGCAACGAAGAGCCTGGAGCGCCGCCCTACTGGCCCTGGCTTCAGCTCATCGGCCACTGGCTGAAATCGCATGAGGATGAGGTGGTGCGGCAGGTGCTGGCCCGAGGGGCCGCGCCGCTGGCCGAGATCCTGCCCGACATCGCGCAGCGCGTGCCCGGCTGCGAACCGCTGGCGCCTACGGTCGACCCGCTGCAGGCGCGCTTTCGCCTGTTCGAGGCGATGAGCGGCTTCTGGAAGCGCGCCGCGGCCGAGCAGCCGATATTGCTCATCCTGGACAACCTGCATTGGGCCGATGCGTCGTCGCTGCGCCTGCTCGAGTTCCTGGCGCCGGACCTGCTGTCGAGTCCGATGCTGGTGGTCATCACCTACCAGGACATCGAGCTGTCGCGCCAGCACCCGCTGTCGGGCACGCTGGGCGAACTGTCGCGCCAGCATGGCTTCGAGCGCCTGCGCCTGACGGGCCTCAGCCGCGACGAAACCGCTTCGATGATGGGCCTGGCCGGCGGCGCCGCAGTGCCGCCGGCGCTGGTCGATGCGATCCACAGCCAGACCGAGGGCAACCCGCTGTTCGTGGCGGAGATGACCCGGCTGCTGATCCAGGAGGGCGTGCTGGGCTCGTCGCAGCGCGCGGCCGCGCCGGCACCTGGCGGCTCGCACCGCATTCCCGAGGGCCTGAAAGAAGTGATAGGCCGGCGGCTCAACCGGCTTTCCGCGCGGGCCAACCAGGTGCTCGCGTGCGCCGCCATGATCGGCCGCGAGTTCGACGCCGCCGTGCTGGTGCGCCTGATGGAAGACCGGGACGAGGACGCCTGCACTGTCGCGCTCGAGGAAGCCCTGCAAGCCCGCGTCATCGAGTGCCTGCCGCAGCCGGGCAGCTATCACTTCGTGCACGCGCTGTTTCGCGAGACCTTGTACGAGGAGATCGCGCCGCCGCGGCGCAGCCGGTTGCACCTGCGTGTGGCGCAGGCGCTGGAAGAACGGCAAGGCGGCGATCCGGCGCGCCGGCTGGCGGCGCTGGCTTACCACTGCTGGGCGGCCTTGCCGGGAGGCGACGCCGCCCGCGCGGTCGACTACGCGCGGCGCGCCGGTGAACAGGCCGGAGCGCTGTTCGCGCACGAGGAAGCCGCGCGCTACTACCGGCTTGCGTTGCAGGCGATGGAGGCCTGCTCGCACACGGATACGGTGCTGCGCTGCCGGCTGCTCAACGCGCTGGGCGAAGCCGAGACGCGCGCGGGCGAATACCTGCATGCGCAAGAGGCTTTCGAGCAGGCGGTGCGCCTCGCGCTGGAGGCCGGTTGCGAGCCGGAACTGGCCCGCGCGGCGCTGGGCTTCGAGACCGCCAGCTGGTGCCCGGGGATGCCCGGCGTGATGGCGGCCCGCCTGCTGCGCGAGGCGCTCAACGCGGTGGGCACCGGCGACCTGCCGATAATGGCGCGCCTGCTCAGCGCCCTGGCGCGGGCCCTGATCTTCAGCGGCGAGGAACAGCAGGCGATGAAAGTCCACGAACAGGCGCTTTCGATCGCGCGCCGTTCGGGCGATCCGCTGATCATCGCGTCCACGCTGGTGGCGACATTGACGGCACGCTGGCAGCATGAACGCGCGTCGGAACGAATGGCCAACGCGGCGGAGGCGTTTCAGCTCGCGGCTGCGGCGGGCAACCGGTCGCTGATGTTCGAGGCCGCTTCATGGCGCATGTTCGACTGCTTCGAACTGGGCGACATGGCCGGCTGGCTCGAGCACATCGCCGAATACGAGCAGGGCGCCGAGGAACTGCGTGAACCGTTCCTGCGCTATGTCGCCGCCTCGTCGCGCACCATGCATGCGCTGTTCGAGGGACGGTTCGCCGACGCCGAACGGCTGGCGCAGCGCACGCTGGAGATCGGCGACCGCATGCCGGGGCTGGACGCCGCCGGCGTCTACGGCGTGCAGCTGTTCACCTTGCGCCGCGAGCAGGGGCGCCTGGGCGAGGTCGGCCCGGTGGTGCGGCACTTCGTGCAGAGCCAGCCCGAATCGAACCTCTGGCGCCCGGGCCTCGCGCTGATCTACACCGAGCTGGGGCAGCTGGACGAGGCACGCACCCAGTTCGAAGCGCTGGCGGCCGACGGCTTTCGCACGCTTTCGCGCGACGGCGCCTGGGTCGCCAGCATCACGTACCTGGCCCAGGTCTGCAGCGCGCTGGGCGACGCCGAGCGAGCCGCCATCCTGTATTCGATGCTGCAACCTTATTCGGGCCGCAACCTGCTGGCGGGCACCTCGATCGCCTGCTTCGGCGCCGCCGACGCACTGCTCGGCTCGCTATGCGCGGCGATGAAGCGGTGGACGCAGGGCGAGCAACATTTCGTCGCTGCCCTCGCGATGAACGAACGGCAAGGCGCGCGGCCGGCCCTGGCCCACACGCGCTATCACTACGCCTTGATGCTGCTGGCGCGCCATGACGCCGCCGACCGGCAAACGGCCCAGGTCCTGCTCGAAGCCGCGGCGCAGGACGCAGCCGCGCTGGGCATGCGCGCGCTGGCGGCGCGCATCGATGCGTGCCGCGCTCCGATGCTGTCCGCTGCCGCGGCGGCGCGTTATCCGGCGGGGTTGAGCGAACGCGAGGCCCAGGTCTTGAGCTTCGTCGCCGCCGGCAAGAGCAACCGGCAGATCGCCAATGAACTGTTCGTCAGCCCGAACACCATCGCCAACCACGTCCGCAGCATCCTGAGCAAGACCCACTCGACCAATCGCACCGAGGCCGCGGCGTTCGCGATCAGGCACGCGCTGAACGCGCAGCCCAAACCCGGCGGGAGTCCCCATGCCAAGAACAGCGCTTTGTGATCTTCTGGGCATCGAAGTCCCCATCGTCCTCGCGCCGATGGGCTCCGCCACGTCCGCCGAATTCGCGGCGGCCGTGTCCAACCAGGGCGGCCTGGGCAGCATCGGTTCGCTGTTCCGCACCACCGAGGCGGTCAAGCGCGATATCGACAGGGTGCGAGATCTCACCGACCGTCCGTACGCGGTCAATCACGTACCGCAACTGCTCGATGCGCAGGCGTTTGCCCACACGCTGGCCGCGCGGCCGCGCGTGATCTCGTTCGCGCTGGGCGATCCCGGCAACCTCGTCCAGCAGGCGCACGATGCGGGCGCCCTGGTGATGGTGCAGGTCACGACCGTGGCGCAGGCGGTTCAGGCGGCCGAGGGCGGCGCCGACGTGATCATCGCGCAGGGCGGCGAAGCGGGCGGCTTTGGCGGCAACGTCGGCACCATGGTGCTGGTGCCGCAGGTGGTCGACGCCGTTGCGCCGGTTCCGGTGGTCGCGGCCGGCGGCATCTTCGATGGCCGCGGCTTGGCGGCCGCACTGGTGCTGGGCGCCGCCGGCGTGAATCTGGGCACCCGTTTCCTCACCAGCGAGGAGGCGCCGATTCCGTTCGAGTGGAAGCAGGCGATCATCGCCGCCCGCTCCGAAGACACGATGAAAGCCGAAGTGCTCAACGACATCAGCCCGCTGCCCGGTACGGCCGGCTACAACACGGTGCTGCGCTCGCTGCACACCGCTTTCCTGGATGAATGGAGCGCCAGGCCCGAGGAGGCGCGCCAGAACGCCGACCGCTTGCGCAGCCTGATCGTGGCTTCGCACCAGGCCGGCCGGCCGCATGAAACGCTGCTGACGGCCGGCCAGACTGCCGGGGGCATCAAGGCAGTGCTGCCGGTGGCCGAGATCATGCGCAGCCTGGTCGCGGAGGCGGAAGCAGCGCTATCGGCGGCGCGGCGCTGATCCTGTCCCGCCGAAACATTGTCAGACATCGGCGAAGCAGCCGGCCCCCGAGAATCGTCTACGATCCTGCCGGAAAACCTTCGCATTCGCGGTCAACCTGGCGCCTGCGAACTTTGGTTTGCAGAAAACTTTGCTTGAGGAGGCTCTGAATGGACCGCAGGAAGTACATCTACACGTTTGAAGACGGCGACGGCAAGAACAAGATGCTGCTCGGGGGGAAGGGGGCGAACCTGTGCGAGATGACGCAGATCGGCCTGAACGTCCCGCCCGGGTTCGTCATCAGTGCCGAAGCCTGCGTCGCGTATCTCGAGAAGCACCAGCTGCCCGCGGGCCTGATGGACGACATCCGCGCCCACATGAAGACGCTGGAGAAGAAGACCGGCAAGGAATTCGGCGGCAGTGCGAACCCGCTGCTGATTTCGGTGCGTTCGGGTTCGGCGATGTCGATGCCGGGCATGATGGACACCGTCCTCAACCTCGGCTTGAACGAGGCCGCGCTGCAGGGGCTGATCCGCCAGACCGCCAACGAGCGCTTCGCCTACGACGCCTATCGCCGCTTCATCCAGCTGTTCGGCAAGATCGCCCTGGGCGTGCCGGACGAGCACTTCGACGAGCGGATGGCGGTGGTCAAGCGCAAGTACGGGGCCAGGTCGGACCTCGAGCTCGACGCGGCGCACCTGAAGGAGCTGGC
>DATNBX010000315.1:0-12355 GCA_035571795.1 Ramlibacter sp. | reverse complement strand
GGCCGCCGGCGCCCAGGCGCATACCGAAGGACTCGTCGCCGGCGGCTTCTTCTCGGGCTTCATGCATCCGCTGTCGGGGCTCGATCACTTGCTGGCGATGATCGCCGTGGGCATCTGGGGCGCCGCGCTGGGACTGCCGCTGATCTGGGCCCTGCCGGTGGCTTTTCCGCTGCTGATGGTCATCGGCGGTGTGCTGGGCATCGCGCAGGTGCCGCTGCCGTTCGTGGAGTCCGGGATCGCGGTTTCGGTCGTGGTTCTGGGCCTTGCGATATTGGCAGCGTGGCGGGCCCCCATCGTGGTGGCCATTGCGATCGTCGGTGCCTTCGGGGTCTTCCATGGCTACGCTCACGGCGCGGAATTGCCGGCCAGTGCCGCTCCGGCGGCCTATTCCGCCGGCTTCGTGCTGTCCACCGGCTTGCTCCACCTGACCGGCATCGCGATCGGCATGCTGGATCGGCTGCCGCACGGACGGCAGGTGCTGCGCGCCGGCGGTGGGGTCATCGCGATCGTGGGCGTATGGATTTTCGCGGGCATGCCAGGTGTCGCGTAAGTCGCTGATCGTTGCCAGCATGCTGGCCGCGGCCCTGTTTGGGTGCGGGCCGGCGTCTGCTCATGACGTCTTCGGCAACAACCGGTCGATGCTGACCGGCGCACTGCACGTGGTGACCTCTCCGCTGGCCCTGGCGGCAATGGGCGGGCTCATCGCTGCGCTGATGGGCATCGGCGAGACCTTGTCGCTGGGCTGCGCGGGAGTTGCCGCGGTGGGCGCGGCGGCGACGGCGGCGCTGCCCGGGCACTTCGCTCCTTTCGCCGCTCCGGCCGCTGTCGTGGTGGTCGGCCTGAGCGCGTCGCTGGGCTTGCAGCCGGGCAGCGTTGTCGCCGCCATGCTGGCGTTGATCGCGGGCCTGGCCGCTGGAATTGCCACCGACCTGGACGTGCCGAGTTGGGAGGGCGTCATCGGCGTCGCCGGAACCGTGTTGCTGGTCATCGGCGGCGCCGTGGCGGGACTGGACGACTTGAGCCGGCTGCCCGGGCTCGCCCGCGTCCTGCCGATCGGCCGGCGCGTGCTCGGGTCCTGGGTGGCGGCAATCGGCTTGCTGTTGGGCGCCCTGGCCCTGAGGACAGCGATCTAAAGCGTCGGGTTGCGTTCGCCGCTGCCCGCCCGTTTCTCGAAGTGCACGGTATTTTTCCTCGACGGACGGACCACGACCGTATGGGCGATCTTGTCGTGCCAGCCTTGCTTGCGCCGGTCGAACGCGACCCACAGCAGCCCCAGGCCGAATGGAATCGTCGAGACGAAGTAGCCAAGATAGCGGATCACGAACTGGGTCAGCGTCGGCGTGTTGCCGGTGTCGGCGTCGACGATGCGGGCCGACAGCAGCATCTTTCCGGGCGTCGCCTGCAGCCGCATCCACAGCCACACGATGATCACGGCCGGCAGCAGCCAGTTGATCAGGACATCCATCGGCCCTTGCGTCATGCCGCTGCCGGGCGCCGACAACTGGCCGTAGACGAAATAGGTCAGGGGCAGCGTCAGGATCACCAGCATCACGGTGTCGACCAACGCGGCCAGGACGCGAGCCCAGAAACCCACGTATTCCAGCTGCGGTTCGCCGTCCGTTGCCTGGGTCGCCTGCGCTGCGCTCACATTCGTCGGCATTCGGTAGTCCTCCTGGATCCGCTAGAACAATCGGGCTTATGGTACCCGGCGGATCACCCGGCCCTGGCCGGCGACCGCGTCGCCCGCCACCACCCGAAAGGTGGCACCGGCCGGAAAGCGGGTCACTGCCAGCGCCGGACGCAGGAACTCCAGCTCGATCGGTTGGGGCTGGTCCGACTGCAGCCAATGGGCGACCGGCACGGCCAGGCGGGCGGTAAAGCCCTCCGAACCCAGCACGAGCGTGCAGCACCGCTCGTTGGCTGCCAGCGAGCGGGCGGCCGCGGCGCGCGTGGCTGCGGGCGTGAGTTCCGCCAGCAGATGGGGCGTAAATGCAAGGCCCGCCTCGAAGGACCCGGAGCGGGCCCGGCTGGCTCGAATCCGGTTGATCGCGAACGCGACGATATTGCCGATGACCGGAAGCCACAACACCAGCAGCAGCGTGCCCATGTCGCGCAGCACGGAAGGATCGGGCGCCCAGGAACGCATGCCCGCGCCGACCAGCGCCAGGGCCAGCAGGATGATGACGATGAGCTTGCGCCGCGAGGAGGTTGCCTTCATGCGCGCGCCACCGCGACCCATGGCCGGGCGGTTGCGGCACTCATTGCGATGACTGCGCCGCCGCTTGATTGAGCAGCGCCACCAGCGCGTTCAGGTCCGCCGGTTTGGTCAGGTGGGCGTCGAAGCCGGCCGCCTGGGTGCGCCGCCGGTCGTCGCCGCTGCCGTAACCCGTCATCGCGATGGCGAAAACTTGTTCCATGCCTGGTTGCGAGCGCATCTGGCGCAACGTTTCGAAGCCGTTCATGTCGGGCATGGCCAGATCCATCAGGATGACGTCGGGCATGAAGTGCCGCGCCAATTCCACCGCCGCCGCGCCGGTGTAGGCGCATTCGACCTGATGGCCCAGCAGGCGCAGGATCGCAGTGGCGCTGTCGGCCGCGTCGCGGTTGTCGTCGACCACCATCACTCGCCGCGTGTCGGTGCGGCCCGGACGGCTTTGCGCCGCGCTGTCGGCCGGCGCAGCCTGCGCCGCCGGCAATCGCAACACGAAGGTACTGCCCTGGTCCGGCCCCGCGCTTTTCGCCTCGAGCGTGCCTCCGTGCAGTTCGGCCAGCGAGCGGGCGACCGTGAGCCCGATGCCCAGACCGCTTTCATCGGGCCTGCCGTTGTCGCCCTGCGTGAAGAGGTTGAAGATGTTCTCGAGATCCTCGGTCGCGATACCGCGGCCGTTGTCCGAGACCGAGATCCTGGCATAGCCATCCACCGCCTCGGCCTTGACCGTGATGTGGCCGCCATCGGGCGTGTACTTGGCTGCATTGACCAGCAGGTTCTGCAGGATCTGCGACATGCGTGTCGAGTCTCCGTTCACGTAGACGGGCTGGCCGGGCAGCTCGACCTTCAACGTGTGGCGCCGTGCCTGGATCGCGGGACGCGCCGTCTCCACGCTGCGGGCGATGATCTCGCCGGTACGCAACACTTCCTTGCGCAGTTTGACCTTTCCGGTCGTCAAGCGCCCGACGTCGAGCAGGTCATCGACCAGCCGCGTCATGTGGGTGAGCTGGCGGTCGATGATGTCGCGGCAGTTGCGCAGCGCCGGGCTGGGCAGCGTCTCCAGTTGCATCACGGTGACCGCGTTGCGGATCGGCGCGAGCGGATTGCGCAGCTCGTGCGCCAGCATGGCCAGGAACTCGCTCATCCTGCGGCTCGAACGCTCGAGACTTTCCAGGCGGTGGCGGTCGGTCATGTCGCGCGTCACCTTGGCGAAACCGATCAGTTCGCCGCCGCGGCCGTAGACGGCGGTGATCACAATATTGGCCCAGAACAGCGTGCCGTCCTTGCGCACCCGCCAGCCCTCGTCTTCGACCCGGCCGTTGGCTTTCGCCGCCCTCAGTTCGGCGGCCGGCTTGCCTTCCCCCTGGTCCTCCGGCGTGTAGAAGGCGCTGAAATGGCGGCCGATGATTTCGCCGGCGGTATAGCCCTTGAGCGCCTGCGCCCCGGAGTTCCAGCTGCGCACCGTGCCGTCCACGTCGAGCATGAACACGGCGTAGTCGCGCACGTTTTCCACCAGCAGCCGGAAGCGTTCCTCGCTGACGCGCAGTTCTTCCTCGTGCTGCCGGCGCTCGGTCAGGTCGCGGGTGACCTTGGCGAAGCCGGCGAGCTTGCCCGACCCGTCGTAGATTGCCGTGATCACGACATTGGCCCAGAACCGGGTGCCGTCCTTGCGCAGGCGCCAGCCTTCGTCCTCGAAACGGCCGTACTTGCGTGCGCGGCGCAATTCCTCTTGCGGCCAACCGGCCGCGATCGCCTCCGGTGGATAGAAAACCGAGAAGTGCTGCCCGATGATTTCCTCGCGCCTGTAGCCCTTCAGTTTTTCGGCACCGGTGTTCCATGAAACCACATGGCCCTGCGGGTCGAGAATGAAGATGCCGTAGTCCACCACTGAGTCGATCAGCAGCTGGAAACGATCTTCCAGAAGGGCTTCGGTGCGCGCGGGGCTCAAGGCTTGGGTCGTTCTCAAGGGCCTGGTCGGGCGGGGAGTCGAGAGCCGATTATGGCGGCGGGGCAGCTCATCGCCCGGCTCTGCCTTGGCACGAAGCGGCCTTGTCCTACAGCTTCCCTCGAGCTTGCTTGCTGCATCGAGCGCAGCGCGTCGATCGCCGGTATCGCATGGTTACGCTGAGGTCGGATCAAGCTTGATCTGCGTCATGGAATCCGCGCAGCCCCGGCCTAGAGTGAAATCAGCCACCGCAAGGAACGGCCATGAAACCGCATTGGATCCTGCTCGCCAACGCCGCGTACGCCCGCCTGTTGCAGCAAAACGAAGGCAGTGCGCCGGTGATCGTCCAGGGCTTCAGTCATTCTCCGGGCCGCGGCAACGAAGCTCATCGCTTCGCACAGGAGCTGGCCGAGCACATGGAACGCAACGCGCAGCTTGGCAATTTTGGTTCGCTAGCGATCTTCGCGCCAAACCCCTTCCTGCGCGAACTCAGTGACCGGTTGGGCCCCGCCACGCTGCGGCTGCTGGGCGGCACGCACGGCGTGGACCTCACCGCCGTTGGCCCCGCCGAGCTGCAGCGCCGCATTGCCTACGAACTGGCGCAGTAGGCAAGCTCATCGGCCGCCAGCGGCTCCGCCGCTACGCGCAGGCGCTCCAGCACCGCGACATCCGCCTCCGATGCATCGCCTCGGCGCGCAAGCAGTCGGTCACGCAGCACCGCAAGTGGCGCTTCGCAGTTGACGATCGAGAACCGCGCATCGAGATCGCGCGCCAGCGCGCCGGCCTGCGCGCGTTCGGGGCGGCGCAGGAACGCGGCATCGAGAACGACCGGGTAGCCGGCCTGCAACGCCGTGCGCGCGGTTGCGAACAGGTGCGCGTAGGTGCGCGCCGTGGCGTCTTCGCCGTACAGGTCCAGGCCTTTGCCATGCGAGTCTTCCAGCATCCCCAGCCCGAACAGGCGTTTGCGCTCCACGTCCGAACGCAGGCGGATCGCGCCCTCGCGTTCGAGCAGGCGCTGGGACTGGAAAGTCTTGCCCGAGCCCGGCAATCCATGGGTGATGAACAAGCGTGGTTGCCCCGGCCCGGTCCATGACAAGGCGGTCTCCAGATAGCCGCGTGCCGCCGCCTCACGCCCCGCCCCGCGCAGGAGTTCGACCTGGGTCCGCACCAGGGCGCGATACACCACCGAGAACCGCAGCGCGGGCAGGGCGGCGTGATCGCCGGTGCGATCCAGCCAGCCGTTCAGAAGGCGGAAGGCGAAGTCCTGTCGGCCACGCGCGCCGAAGTCCATGACGGTGAAGGCCACGTCGTCCAGCACGTCGATGCAGCGCAAGGCCGCATCGAACTCGATGCAGTCGAAGGCGGCGACTTGGCCATCCAGGCTCACCAGGTTGTCAAGGTGCAGGTCGCCATGGCATTCGCGCACGTGCCCTTCTTCGCGGCGCGCGGTCCACAGCGGCGCCAGCGCCGCGGCCTGCGCTTCGAGCCAGGCCCGCAATTGCGCTTGTTCGGCCGCACTGCCGATCCGGGCGGCGCCGCCCAGCGCCGCCAGCGCGGCGTCACGCCGGCGTTCGGCGCTTGCGAATTCCTTGCCTGGAGAGGGCGCGGACTGGCAATGGAAATCGGCAAGCAGCGCCGCCAGTTTGTCGACATCTCCGCTCACGAGCGTGCCCGCTTGCAGCTGCTCGCCAAACAGCGCGCCGGCCGCGAAACGGCGCATGCGAACCGCGTATTCCAGCGCCTTGCCGGGGCCGTCCAGCACGGGTGCGCTGTGAGTGCCCGTGATGCGCGTGACGCCAAGGTACAGCGACGGCGCCAACCGCCGGTTCAGACGCACTTCCTGCTCGCAGAAGTGCCGTCGCAGGTCCAGCGTGCCGTAGTCGACGAACGGCAGCCGCACCGGTTTCTTGATCTTGTACGCGAGATCGCCGGCCAGCAGCACCCACGAGATGTGGGTCTCGATCAGCTCGGCGCGGAGCGTTCGCGCCAGGGCCGCGACCATGGCTTGCGCGGCGGGCAGGGGGGAGTCTGTTACCTGCATCATTCGGGTTATCACTTACGAGGGCTCGGACGATTCCTAGGCGCGGTCGGCGCGCAAACGCCGCAGATTCGGACTCCGCCGAGTAGCTGATTCAGTCGGCGCCGATGTCGCTTTTCGAGGCGCGCAGCCATAGTAACGGCATGCCCCGCAGCGACATCCCCGTCAGAGTTTTCCTGGTAGACGACTCGGCGCTGATTCGCGGGCGGGTGGCCGATCTGCTGGCGGCCGGCGGCATGACGGTCGTCGGGGAAGCCGAGACGCCCCAGTCGTCGATCGACGCCATCCTGGAAGTGCACCCGGACGTCGTGGTGCTGGATGTGCGGCTCGAAGGGGGCTCGGGGCTGCAGGTGCTGCGGGCCGTGCACCACGCCGATCCCGAAATCGGGTTCGTGGTGTTCAGCAACAACTCCAGCCCGGCCTACCGCAAACGCTACCTCGGCGAAGGCGCCGACCGGTTTCTCGACAAGACCGACGAATTCGACCAGCTCGTGGCGGCGGTGGCAAGCGCCTCCCACCACGTTCACTGAATCCCGCAGATTGTTCCCGGAGTAAACCATGTCCACCGTTGCCATCCCCTCTCGCGTCGCCCCCATTCGCATCATGCGCCAGGAAGAAGCGGCACCCACGGCACTCAAGACGCTGTGTTCCAGCTGCCATCTGCGCGACTTGTGCCTGCCGTGCGGCATGCAGGAGCCCGACGTGGACCGCCTGGACAGCCTGATGTTCGCGCGGCGGCGGGTGCTGGCCGGGCAAACCCTCTATCGCGAGGGCGACCGCTTCCAGTTCATCTACGCGGTACGCGCCGGGACGCTCAAGTCCAGCCTGATGCTGCTGGACGGCCGCGAGCAGGTCAGCGGATTCCACATCGCCGGTGAGCTGGTCGGCCTGGACGGCGTGGCCCAGGGACGCCACGCCAGCGCCACCACCGCGCTCGAGGACACCGAAATCTGCGCGATTCCCTATGCGCACCTGACGGACCTGGCGATGGGCACGCGCAGCATGTACCACGTGATCAGCCGCATGATGAGCCGCGAGATCCTGCGCGAAGGCAGCCTGATGATGCTGCTGGGCAGCATGAACGCCGAGGAGCGCCTGGCCGCCTTCCTGCTGAACCTGTCGCAGCGATTCGGCGCACGCGGCTACTCGGAGCGCGAATTCCACCTGCGCATGAGCCGCGCGGAGATCGGCAGCTACCTGGGCCTGAAGCTGGAAACCGTCAGCCGCACCTTCACCGCGCTGCAGCAGGAAGGGCTGCTCGAAGTGGAAAAGCGCCATATCCGCATCACCGACCTGGACGGCCTCAAGCACCGGTTCGAGCGCCGGGTGCACTAGGGAAGCTCACTTCCCCAGGATCGCATCCGGGTCGCGCCAGGCATAACCGAGGTTTCGCGCCACCGCCTCGTACGTCACTTCGCCCAGGCACACGTTCAGGCCGCGGCGCAGGTGCGCGTCGTCGGCCAGGGCCTGCTTCCAGCCCTTGTCCGCCAGCGCGATGGCGAAAGGCAGGGTAGCGTTGTTCAGGGCGAAGGTCGACGTGCGGGCGACCGCGCCGGGCATGTTGGCCACACAGTAATGGACGACGCCGTCGACGACGTAAGTGGGCGCGTCGTGGGTCGTCGGCCTCGAGGTTTCGAAGCAGCCGCCCTGGTCGATCGCGACATCCACCAGCACCGCGCCGCGCTTCATCCGCCGAACCATGTCCCGGGTCACCAGCTTGGGAGCGGCGGCGCCGGGGATCAGCACGGCGCCGATCACCAGGTCCGCCGACAACACCGCGCGTTCGACCGCATGCGCGCTCGAGTACTGGGTGGAGATCCGGTTGCCGTAAACCAGGTCCAGATAGCGCAGCCGGTCCAGACTGCGGTCCAGCACGGTGACCCGCGCACCCGCGCCCGCCGCCATCTGCAGCGCGTTGGTGCCCACCACCCCGGCGCCGAGGATGACCACATGCGCCGGCGCGACGCCGGGAACGCCCCCGAGCAGGACGCCCATGCCGCCCTTGGACATTTCCAGGTGCGCCGCGCCGGCCTGGATCGACATGCGTCCGGCGACCTCGCTCATCGGGGTCAGCAAGGGCAGGCCGCCACCTTCGGCGGTGACGGTTTCGTAAGCAAGGCAGACCGCGCCCGATTCGACCAGCGCCGCCGTCTGCTGCGGATCGGGAGCCAGGTGCAGGTAAGTGAAAAGGACCTGCCCCGGCCGCAGCAAGCGGCACTCCTGCGGCTGGGGTTCCTTGACCTTGATGACCATCTCAGCGCGGCCAAAGACTTCCTGTGCGCTGGCGACGACGCGGGCGCCAGCAGCGACGTACATGTCGTCGGTTTCGCCTATCGCCCAGCCCAGAGCGGCTTCGATAAGCACCTGGTGGCCGCGGGCAGTGAGTTCGCGCACGCTCGAGGGGGTCAAGCCGGCGCGGTATTCGTTGTTCTTGATCTCCTTGGGAACGCCGATGAGCATGGGGACCCCTTCCCTGGCGCATTCGTTCGATGCGCCCGTGCCTGATGGGAGTCAGCCGGCCGACCGGGGTTCAGCGCAGCCGTGACTGGTGCTCATGAGGCATCCCGGCTGCTGTTGCGGGCGTGCCCGCAATTTGTTTCGCGCGCCCGTGCGCGAAAAGTCAGCGCGAGCCGCCGGGCTGCACCGCCGGAACCGCGAGCTCGCGGCCGACCAGGGCGCGGGCATAGAAATAATTGTTGCGCGCTCGTTCGCTGAGCTGGTCCAGATCGACACGGCCATGCGGATCGCAGGGAAATGCGAAGCCGCGGCCGGTGTTGAACAGGGATTGGAAGCGCAGTTCGAACTGCGTCGAGGTGGGATCAGGCATTTGGAATGTCTCCGTACTGCTTTGCCAGTTGCGCGATATTGGACGCAGCAAGCACAGCCGTATTGAGCTATCTCAACAATTGCAGGTTCGCATGGGAGAATGTTGCTGCCCGTGCACGCGGCCGGCGGCGGGCTCGTTGCAGCAACCGGCCCCAAGGAGTGCCACATGTATCAACGAATCCTGGTGCCCGTTGACGGCAGTCCCACCGCCGAACGTGGCTTGCGCGAAGCCATAGGACTGGCTGCCGGCCAGAACACCAGGCTGCTGTTCCTGCACATCGTCGACGACTACACGATGCTCATCGAAATGTCCTCCGCCGCCGGTTACGACGAAATGATCCGCGGCCTGCGGCAGTACGGCCTGGATGTGCTGGCCAAGGCGAAGCGCGCCGCCGAAGCCGCCTCGGTCCATTGCGAGACGCTGCTGCGCGAGGTGACGGGCAAGCGCATCTCCGACGTGATCGTCGACCAGTCGCACCAGCACGGGTGCGACCTGATCGTCATGGGCACGCACGGCCGCCGCGGCTTCAGCCGCCTGACGCTGGGAAGTTCGGCCGAAGGTGTGGTGCGGACCAGCACGGTGCCGGTGCTGCTGGTGCGGCTGGAAGAGCCGAAGTCCTGAAGGCTTGCCGCGGGGTGGGCGGCAGTGGTGCGGCTGTTCCTGTGCGGCGACGTGATGACCGGCCGCGGCATCGACCAGGTGCTTCCGCACCCGGTAAAGCCGCACCTGTTCGAGTCCTGGGTGCGCTCGGCGCTGGACTACGTCGAACTGGCGGAACGCGCGGCGGGCGGGATCGGGCGCGGTCTCGACTACGCGTATCCCTGGGGTGAGGCGCTAGCTGTGCTGGAGCAGTTCCAGCCGCACGTGCGCATCGTGAACCTGGAAACGGCCGTGACGACGAGCGACGATGCGCAGCCGGGCAAGGGCATCCACTACCGCATGAATCCCGCCAACCTGCCTTGCCTCACGAGCGCGGGTATCGACTGCTGCGTGCTGGCGAACAACCATGTGCTCGATTGGGGTCGTGCCGGCCTGGCGCAAACGCTGGCGTCACTGCACCAGGCTGGGCTGCGCACCGCCGGTGCCGGAGCCAATGCGCAGGAAGCGGCCGCACCCGCTGCGATCGGAACGGCGCCGGGCGGCAGGGTGCTGGTATTTGCGTTCGCGAGCCCGTCCAGCGGCGTGCCGCGCGACTGGGCCGCGACCTCGACCCGCAGCGGCTTGAACCTCCTGCATGAGATTTCCGCGGACGCTGCCCGCGTGATTGCCCTGCAGACGGCGAAACACCGGCAGCCGGGCGACATCGTCGTGGCATCGGTCCATTGGGGCGGCAACTGGGGGTTCGAGATCGGCGACCCGGAGAAGGCATTCGCCCGCAGGCTCATCGATGAAGGCGGCGCGGACATCGTGCATGGCCATTCGTCGCATCACGTGAAGGGCATCGAGGTGCGGCGCGGCAAGCTGATACTTTATGGATGCGGCGATTTCCTGAACGATTACGAAGGCATCGGCGGGCACGGCGAACACCGGCCGGACCTGTCGCTGATGTACTTTCCGGACATCGATACGGCCACCGGCGGCTTGCGCCGGCTGTACGCCGTGCCGATGCGTATCCGGCGGTTCCGGCTGGAACGCGCGCCGCGCGAGGGCGCGGCCTGGCTGCGCGAGACGCTGGATCGGGAAGGACGGGCGCTGGGCACGCACGTGACGGCGGACGACCAGGGCACGCTGTCCCTGCACTGGCATTAGCCGGCATCGGGCCTCGAACACAAGCTTGACCTGGATCATGGCAATTCGCGCTCTCCTGCCTAGTGTCAAATTCGCCACCGCAGCGAAGGTCATTCCGCCGCTGCGGATAGGGCGACGGACTGGACCGCGACCCCCTCGGTCCGCTAACCGTGGCATTGACACCGCGGTCGTCGCCCGCGAGGCAGGCGGATGCGGGCTCGGGCCCAGCCTCGATGCGGTGGCAACGGTTTGCATTACAACGCAACGGAGTTATCCATGGACATCTCCACCATTTGCCAGCGCCAGGTCGTCACGATCGATGCCGGCGCCTCGTTGCGCGAGGCCGCCATCCTGATGCGCGATCGCCATGTGGGCGCGCTGGTCGTCACCGATTCGGGGGACACGCCTGAGGTGCTCGGTATCGTGACCGATCGGGACCTCGCCATCGAGGTGCTCGCGCGCGAGCCGGATGGCTGCTGCGAAATGCGCATCGGCGATATCGCCAGCGAATCGCTGGTCGCCGTGACCGAAACGGCGACGGTGCACGAAGCGGTCGATGCCATGAAGCAGCACGGCGTGAGGCGCCTGCTCGTCACCGACGATGGGCAGGACCTGATCGGCTTCGTCTCGGCCGACGACCTGCTCAAAGCGATCGCCAGTGAGCTCGGCGGCCTGGCTGCTGCGTTGAAGAGCGGCATTGCCCGGGAACGGATCGAGCGCGCCGCGATCGTGGCAACCGAGCCGCAGGCCGTATTGCCGCCGGGCACACGTCTGATCTAGGGTGCGATCGATATGGAACGAGTCTGGTTGCGTCATTACCCGCCCGGGATTCCGGCCGAGGTCGATGTCCATGAATTCGCTTCGCTCAGGGACGTGTTGCTGCGCAACTGCCGGCATTTCGGCGAATTGCCCGCCTTCAGCAACATGGGGGCGTCGATGACCTTTGCGGAACTCGACCGATCGAGCCGCAACTTCGCCGCTTACCTGCAGAAGTCGCTTGGCCTGCGCAAGGGCGACCGGGTGGCGATCATGATGCCCAACCTGCTGCAGTATCCGGTGACGCTGTTTGCCGCGCTGCGGGCCGGCCTGGTGGTCGTGAACGTCAATCCCCAGTACACGGCGCCCGAGCTGGAGCATCAGCTCATCGACTCGGGAGCCGTGGCCATCGTGGTGCTGGAGAACTTTGCCCACACCCTGCAGGAGGTACTGCAGCGGAACCCGGCACTCAAGCCGGCCGTGATCACGACCGAGGTCGGCGACATGTTTCCGGCGGCCAAGGAATGGGTCACCAACGCCGTGGTGAAGTACGTGAAGCGCATGGTGCCCGAATGGAAGATTGCGGGTTCCACCGCGTTCAATGCTGCGTTGCGAGCGGGGCACGGGCAGGACTTGGAGGAGGTGCCGCTGGGGCACGACGACACCGCATTCCTGCAGTACACCGGGGGCACCACCGGCGTGGCCAAGGGCGCCGTGTTGACGCACGGCAACCTGATCGCGAACGTACAGCAGATGGCGGCGTGGCTGGCGCATGACCTCGTGGAAGGCAAGGAGGTGTTCGTCTGTCCGTTGCCGCTGTATCACATTTTCGCGCTGACCTGCACTCTCGTG
>DATNBX010000314.1:0-8431 GCA_035571795.1 Ramlibacter sp. | reverse complement strand
GTGGATGCTGCGGCACTACCCCGCCACGCAAATGTCGTCCTTCACCTTCCTCACGCCGGTGTTCGCGCTGGTGCTGGGCGTGGCAATGCTCAGCGAACCGCTGACGCTGCAGCTGATGCTGGCGCTGTGCGGCGTCGCCGCCGGCATCGTGCTGGTAAACCGGCGGGCTTCAGCTTAGGCTGCCAAACGCCGCTGCGCAAAATCCACGTACCAGTCCAGACACCCGGGATTGGCCATCGCTTCCTTGTTGATGATCTTCTCCAGCGGCTGGCCCAGCAGCAGCTTCTTGATCGGCAGTTCCTGCTTCTTGCCCGACAGCGTGCGCGGGACTTCGGGCACCTCGAGAATCTCGTCGGGTACGAAGCGCGGCGAGAGTGCTGTCTTGACGGCGTTGTTGATCTTGTCTTTCATCGCGCGGTCCAGCGCCAAGCCGGGGCGCAGCACCACGAACAGCGGCATGTAGCTTTCACGCCCCAGGTACTCCAGATCGACGACCAGCGCGTCCAGGATTTCGGGCAGCGCCTCGACAGCGCTGTACAGCTCGCTCGTGCCCATGCGCAGGCCGTGGCGGTTGATCGTCGCGTCGCTGCGTCCGTAGATGATGCAGCCACCCGAGGGCATGATCTTGAGCCAGTCGCCATGCCGCCACACCCCGGCGTACATGTCGAAATAAGACGAGAGGTAGCGCTGGTTGCCCTGGTCGCCCCAGAAGTAAAGCGGCATCGATGGAATGGGCCGGGTGCATACCAGCTCGCCCACTTCGCCGATCACGGGCTGGCCCTGCTCGTTCCAGGCTTCGACCGCGCAGCCCAGGAGGCGGCATTGCATTTCGCCGGGCACCTGCGGCAGCTCCCGGTTGCCCCCGATGAAGGCCCCCGCGAAGTCGGTGCCGCCGGAGATGTTGCACCACCAGATGTCCGGCATGCCGATCTTGTCGAACTGTTCGGTGCCCCAGCGCTGTGCCTCTTCCGACAAAGGCGAGCCGGTGGTACCCAGCGCCCGCACGGCGCGCAAGTCGCCGCAGGAAGAAAGATCAATACCCGCCTTCATGCAGTTCGCGAAGAAAGCGGCGCCGGCACCGAAAAAGGTGACGCCGAGGTCGGCGGCGAAGCGCCACAGCACGGTCCAATCGGGATTTTCCCTGGGGCCACCCGGATTACCGTCGTAGATGCAGCAGGTGGTGCCGTGGAGCAGGCCGCTGGTCTGGGCGTTCCACATCACCCAGCCCGTCGAGCTGTACCAGTGATAGCGCTCGCCCCAGCTGTTGGGCTCGTAACTGCAGCCGATGTCGTTGTGCAGAACCTTGAGCGCAAGCGCCACCAGCACCGTGCCGCCGTGGCCGTGCACGATGGGCTTGGGCAGGCCGGTCGTGCCGCTGGAGTAGACGATCCATAGCGGATGGTCGAAGGCCAGCCAGACCGGCTCGAACATTCTGGTCCGGGCATCGTCGCGTCCTGTCGTCAGCGCCATGTCGGTCATCGGCGCGAGCACGTCCAGCGCCGCACCACCCAAACCGAGATTGCGGTGCACGATCAGATGGCTGACCGTGGGCAAAGCCGCGCGCAGTTCTGCCACGACGCCGGTGCGGTCAAAGTCGCGGCCGCCGTGGGTTACGCCGTCGCACGCGATCAGCACCTTGGGCTCGATCTGCTTGAAGCGGTCCAGTACCGCATTGGTTCCCATATCCGGTGCGCAAATACTCCAGATGCCGCCCACGCTGACCACTGCCAGGAAAGCGACCATCGCCTCGGGGATGTTCGGCAGGTAGGCGGCCACCCGGTCGCCGGGCTCCACGCCCTGCTCCTGCAAATGAAGCGCCAGCGACGTGACCTGGCGCCGCAGCTCGGGCCAGCTCAGTTCGCGATGCGCGCCTTTTTCGTTTCGGCTGATGACGGCGGCAAAGCCGGCGGCGTGCGCCTTGTCCACATGTCGAAACACCTGCTGTGCGTAATTCAACCGCGCGCCTTCGAACCACTTCGCGCCCGGCATCTTCGCCGCGGCCAGCACGGCTTGGTGGGGCGTCGGCGAACGCAGGTCGAAGTAGTCCCACAGGCTTTGCCAAAACGCGGACAGGTCCGCCACCGACCAGCGCCATAGCGCGTCATAGCTGTCGAACGAAAGCCCGCGCGTTTCGCGAAGCCAGTTCTGGTAAAGGCGAATTTGCGGAATATGCGGCGCGGCCATGAGGGGAGAGATTACCAAAGGCAGTGCGCGCGGCGCCGCGCACCCCTAGAATGTGCCATGACCGAGCAGGATGCCTTCCCCTCCGGCAAACTCGACGCCGCGCCCGCGCCCGTGACCGCACGGCCGCCCGAAGGCGCCGGCCAATTCGACGGCAATTCGACAGCGATGTTCCAGGCGAAGATGAAGCGCGCCCCGGTCTGGTTCTGCTCTTTTCTCGCCGGAAATAGCCGCGAAAAACTCCGGTTGCGCGATGAACTTGCGCTCATGAAAGGCGCCTGGCCGCTGCTCATGAAGCAACGCAATGGCGGCAAGTGGACACCCGAGGAAAAGGCTCAACTCAAGGCCATGATCCGGTCAGCTTCGTCGGTCAGCCCCTACCTTTTCATCTGGGCGCTGCCCGGCTCGGTCGTGCTCCTGCCTTTCATGGCCTGGTATCTCGACCGGCAGCGCAAGAGCCGCGCTCGCAAGCAGTCGCGGCCTTGAGCTGGCCCCCACTGCTGAGCGGGTCCGTTTGCATTGCCCGGCCTGATTGCGCTGGCACGCAAGGTGCCCGCCTCAACACAATTATTTCAGCCAGAGCGCACATACGGCGTCGTAGCTCAGTTCGGGCGCCCAGTTGCCGCTGAGAAAAAGGCGTTCGCCGCAGGTATGGCAGATCGCGTACTGCGCAAATTGCTCAATCGAGCGCTTCCAGGTCAGGTGCGTGCACGGCTCGGGAATGTTCCCAGAGCTCAGCTGTTCGTCTGCAGTGGGCAATGGCACGTCGGCGTGCGGGCGAGGATCAAGCATGCAAGATTCCGCTGTAGGTTTATTGGTCGAGTCCCTACCGAGGACCCGGAATATCCAGAGTAGGCGAGGTCAGCCGCTTGGAATTGATATTTGTCAATTGCGAAAGCCCATCAGTGAGAACGCGCAGTACCAGCCCCAGCCGCTTGCCTTTTCCGGCCGTTTGCGTTTTCGCACAATCGTGCTATTCTATGCGGCATGGACGCCAAGACCCAGAAGAGCGAGTTGACCCGCGCCGCGATCGTCGGCGCCGGGATTGACCTGGCCTCCGCGGAAGGGCTGGAGGCGATCACCTTGCAGGCAGTCGCCGACCGCATCGGCCTGTCCAAGAGCGGCGTCTTCTCGCGCGTGGGTTCGCGCGAGGCCTTGCAGAAAGCGGTGATCGAGGAATTCGGCCGCCGCTTCCTGGCCGACGTGTTCGTGCCGGCGATGCAGCTGCCCAAAGGTCTGCCGCGCCTGAACGAGATCGTGCAGCGCTGGATCGTTCGCATGCGCGACGTCGAGGCCAAGGCCGGCTGCATCTACAGCGCCGGGGCGTTCGAGCTTGACGATCGCGAGGGGCCGCTGCGCGATCTGCTGCTGGGCGAAGTCACGCGCTGGCGCGCGGCGTTGCGCCGCACCGTGCTGCAAGCGGTGGAAGCCGGACATCTGAAAGCCGAAACCGATCCCGAACAGCTGGTCAGCGAAATCTGTTCGCTGGCGCTGGGCCTGATCCACGACACCCGCTTCCTGCGCGAGCCCCGCGCGGCCGAGCGGGCCCAGGCGACTTGGCGCCGCCTGCTCGAAACCTACAAGAAGTAAGAGGACGGAGAAATGTTTCCCTTTGCCGAAGTCTGCCGATATTTCGCACAATCGTGCGAAGAAAGGATGTAACCATGTTCACGCTTCTCATCCTCGCCGCCTGCTACGGCGGCTATCGCGCCGTTCGCGCCGCCCTCGATTCATTGCGGGCGCTGCCGCGGTGCAACGAAGACATGATCTTCTATTGACTGAGCATCGCCATGAGCCGCACCGCACTCGAGTCCACCTCGGCCTTCTACCAGGCCAGCCCGGGCATCCGCCTGTTCCGTTTTGTGCTGGCCACCTCGCAGCGGCTGTGGCCTTCGCTCGCCGTTCGCGCCGCCTACCGCCTGTTCGGCACGCCGCTGCCGCCGAAGTGGCTCACCCGCCGCGGCGCTTGGGACGCGGCATGGCGAATCGAGCACTGGCCGTTCGAGCAGGCCAGCGTGACGATCTACTCGCGGCCGGTGGCACCCCGTGGACCGGTGGTATTGCTGGTGCACGGCTGGGGCGGCCATGCGCGCCAGATGCTGCCGCTGGCCGAAGCGCTCAGCCAGCAGGGCCTGTGCCCGGTGCTGCTCGAGATGCCGGCCCACGGCCGCAGCGCCGGCGCGGTGAGCAACCTGCCGCAATTCGCGCGCGCCATCGAGTACGTCGCCGCACGACTGGAGCAGCAAGGCCACCGGCTGCGCGCAGTCGTCGCCCACTCTCTGGCAGCCAACGCCGCGGCTTACGCGGCCAGCAGGGGACTCGCAGCCGAGCGCCTGGTGCTGCTGGCGCCGCCGGCCTCGCCACGCGAATACACGCGCCTGTTCGCGCATGCGTTCGGCCTGACCGAAGCCACGCGCGCGGCGATGCAACACCGCATCGAAGCGCACGAGGGCGTGCTGATGCCGCAGTTCGAGCCCGCCGCGGTCGGCCTGCGCATCCGCGTGCCCACGCTGGTCGTGCATGACCGCGACGACAGCATCAACGCCTTCGCCGACGGCGTGGCTTACGCCCGCGCGATCGGCGGTGTGCAGCTCGTGGCCACGCAGGGCCTGGGGCACCGCAAGCTCCTCAAGGACGCGCAAGTGCTCGGCAAGGTGGCAATCTTCACCCGCTGATTGCCGCGCGCCCCTTGTGCCGGGCGCCCATTGCTTTGGTGTCTTGTCGCGCAAATATCTGTGCTCTCGCTGGTCCGTATCGGGCCGCAGGCAAGGCGCGGGCGCAGGTCAATACTGGGCCGTATTGACCTGTGACCGTAACGCGGCATGCGGCCCGATACGGATCAGCCCGAAGGGTTCGGCCCCTGCGGCGCCCTCGCCACCGCATGAACTCGAACGAGAGTACAGATATTTGCGCGACAAGACACTATCATCGCTGCACTCAACAACAAGGAGCGAGCGATGGGGATGTTCGACTGGACCGAGAAGTCACACGAAGTGCTGCGGCAAGGCGGCGTGATCGCGCCCGACGAGCGCCTGCCCTGGCCGCAGACCGCTGCGATGGGCGTGCAGCACGTGATTGCGATGTTTGGCGCCACGGTGCTCGCGCCTATCCTCATGGGGTTCGACCCCAACATCGCCATCCTGATGAGCGGCGTCGGCACACTGGTGTTCTTCCTCATTACCGGCGGCAAGGTGCCGAGCTACCTGGGTTCGAGTTTCGCCTTCATCGGCGTGGTGATCGCGGCGACCAGCTACGCGGGCAAGGGCCCGAACGCCAACATCGGCGTGGCGCTGGGCGGCATCATCGCTTGCGGGTTGTTGTATACGCTCATCGGTGCGGCCGTCCAGGCCGTCGGCACGGGCTGGATCGAAAAGGTCATGCCGCCGGTCGTCACCGGCGCCGTTGTGGCCGTGATCGGCCTGAACCTGGCCGGCATCCCGATCAAGAACATGGCTGCGAGCAACTTCGACTCGTGGATGCAGGCGGTCACCTTCGTATGCGTCGGCATGGTCGCGGTGTTCACGCGCGGCATGGTGCAGCGGTTGCTGATCCTCGTGGGCCTGGTGGTCGCGAGCATCGTTTACGCCGTCCTCGCGAACGGACTGGGCCTGGGCAAGCCGCTGGACCTGTCAGGCATTGCCAACGCGGCCTGGATCGGCATGCCCGGTTTTGCCGCGCCGGTGTTCGACGGCGGCGCGATGCTGCTGATCGCACCGGTGGCGATCATCCTGGTGGCCGAGAACCTGGGCCACATCAAGGCGGTCACGGCCATGACCGGGCGCAACCTCGACCAGTACATCGGCCGCGCTTTCATCGGCGACGGGGTGGCGACCATGATCAGCGGCGCAGCCGGCGGTACGGGCGTGACGACCTACGCCGAAAACATCGGCGTGATGGCCGCGACCAAGATCTATTCCACCGCCGTCTTCGTGGTGGCGGCGGTGATCGCGATCGTGCTGGGTTTCTCGCCGAAATTCGGCGCCGTGATCCAGGCCATTCCGCTGCCGGTGATGGGCGGGGTCTCGATCGTGGTATTCGGCCTGATCGCAACGGCCGGCGCCAAGATCTGGGTCGACAACAAGGTGGACTTTTCGCAGAACCGCAACCTGATCGTCGTGGCGATCACGCTGGTGCTGGGCACCGGCGACTTCACGCTGAAGTTCGGCGGTTTCGCGCTGGGCGGCATCGGCACCGCGACCTTCGGCGCGATCCTGCTGTACGCGCTGCTCAATCGCGAGCCGGCGAAGGCGCGCCAGCCGGCCTAGAGAACTACGAAGCGCGCGCGAGCCGCTCGACCATTACGACGCTCGCGCGAGTCGCTCGCTCTTCCAGTACACGTCGTCGCCGCCGTTCATGCGATTGAGCACGCGCGCCAGCACGAACAGCAGATCGCTGAGGCGATTCAGAAATTGGCGCGGCGTCTCGCGCAGCTCCTCCGCACCGCCCAGGGCCACGACCGCGCGCTCGGCCCGGCGCGCCACCGTGCGGCAGACATGCGCCTGTGACGCGGCGCGGTTGCCCGCCGGCAGGATGAATTCTTCCAGCCTGGGCAGCTGGCCGTTGTAGTGAGCCAATGCCTCGTCCAGGGCGAGCACAGCCTCGGGCTTGAGCAGTTCAAAGCCGGGAATCGATAACTCGCCCCCCAGGTTGAAAAGCTGGTGCTGGATCTCGACCAGCAACTCGGCCAGCCCTTCGGGAAGTTGCTCGCACAGCAGCAGGCCGACGTGCGAATTGAGTTCGTCCACGTCGCCCATGGCGTGCACGCGCAGGCTGTCCTTGGAAACCCGGGTGTTGTCGCCCAATCCGGTGGTGCCGTCGTCGCCGGTGCGAGTCGCAATCTGCGTCAGCCGCTTGCCCATGTCGAACCTCTTTCTCTTGTCGAAGCCGGTGCGTGCACGCATTGTGCGTTATGCCGCCAGACTTGACATCAACCCCGCAGGCATCGGCTTGGTCCTACAGCGATTGGCGTGGTTGCCGTCTTGGATGGGGTGAGGCGGGCGGCAAAGATGGGATCGAAGGCGGGCTCGCCTGCTGTGCTGCCGTTTGCTGTACTGCCGGGCCTGCGCTCTGCTGGAGTGATGCCATGAACGCAATCTCCGTTTCGCGATGCGCCCTGCGACTGGGCTGCGCGATGGCGCTGCTGGCCGGTGCCGTCGGGGCCAGCCAGGCCCAGACGTCCAGCCGATCAGTGCGCCCGGCGCCCCAGCCCGCTGCACCCAGTGTCGCGCCAGGCGTCGCGGGTCTTGGCACACCGAATCCCACCGGGCTGCCGTCGCCAATGCCCAGCCCAGCCGGCCTGACCTCGCAATTTCCGGCCGGATTGCCCTCGCCCCTGCCCAACCCGGCGGGACTGCCCTCGCCCACGATACCCAACCTGGCTTCGCCTGGGACCGCGGCCGGCAGCCCGCCGGTCGACACGACAGTGCCGCCGCAGACCTCGGTGTTGGGCGCAGCCGGCTACGGCGGCGGCGCCGCCGCGCGGCAAGCCCCCATGGTTAGCGGCTCGGGACCGTACACAGCGCTGGACATCGCGCGGTCTTTCATCGGCGCTGACGCCAACCGCGATGGCGAGCTCACCCGTGCGGAAGCCCAGCGGCTGACCATCATGCCGTACAGCTTCGAAGAGATGGACCGCAATCACGACGGCATCCTCACGCGCTCCGAATACGAGGATGCCTTCCGCTAAGGCACCAAGGAGTTCGCCATGAAATACCGCGCCTTGTTTCTTGCCGCCACCGCAGGCTTGTTTGCGGCGACGCTTGCCGGCGCCCAGATGACAGCTGCGCCCGCCGCGCCTGCAACTCCGCTGCCCGTGACGCCGGGCTTTCGCTTGACCACGCCGCCGGGCGCTGTCGTGACTCGGCCGCTACCTCCCAGCCAGTGGACCACGGCGCAGATCAGCCAGTCGTTCGAGTTCGCCGACAGCAACGGCGACGGCGTGCTCACTCGCGCCGAAGCCCAGCAACTGACGATCATGCCGCGCAGCTTCGAGGACATGGACGAGAACAAGGACGGCGTCGTGAGCCGCGCCGAGTACGAGAACTCGTTCGTTTCCCACTAGCCCGGAGGTCGTCGAGCCGCACCCTGCACGGCTCATAACCCGTGCGACGTCGGCGTGGGCCGGGCGCAAGGCTTAAACTCGGCGTGCCCTGGAGCCCAGCATGAACGCACCCACAGAACTGTCGCAACTCGTCCCCGAAATCCACTTGCGCGCGGTGCCGCAGGCGTTGATCGACGCGCTGAAGGCTCG
>DATNBX010000313.1:0-3141 GCA_035571795.1 Ramlibacter sp. | reverse complement strand
TCGCTGACCATGATGAACTTGTCGCCCATGATGACGCCGGAATTCGGGTCGCCCTCGGCGGTGTAAGCCCAGCAGTGCGCGCTGAGCTGCTCGAACGTGATCTTCCTGTCGGCCAGATCGGCCTGGCTGGCAAAGGCTTTGGACATCGTGTCTCCTCGCGCGCTCGGTGAGCGGGGAAACGATCGATTCTAGGTATTCGCAGTCAGTTGCGCAGTGCCGGATCCCCATGCCCCGACTCTGTCAGCCAGCCCGCCGCCTGCAGCGTCAGCTCCTCCACCGGCAAGCCGGCATCGACCACCAGCACACGCGGCTCGGAGCGCGGATCTTCCAGCGCGTCGAACTGGCTGGCGACCAGGCTGGGCGGGTAAAAGTGGCCGCCGCGCGCCGCCACCCGCTGCAGCGCCTGCTGTTGCGACAACTCGAGGTGAACGAAATACAAGTCCGGCACGGCCGCGCGCAGGATGTCCCGGTAGGCGCGCTTCAGGGCCGAGCAGGCGAGGACTGCGCCGCCGGGATGACGCAGCAGTTCGCGGCCGAGACGATGGAGCCAGCCGGCCCGGTCCTGGTCATCCAGCGGCAGTCCCTGGCGCATCTTTTCGATGTTGCGCGGGGGATGGAACTCATCGCCTTCGATCAAGGGCAGCCCGAGCCGCTGTGCGATCCGGCCACCCACCGCCGACTTGCCGGAGCCGGCAACTCCCATCACCACGACGTGCAAGGAGCTCATTCCGCCAGGCCATGCTCGAGCATGGCGATGACGTCGTCGGCGAAGCCCGAGTAGCTCAGCGGCCCGCCTGGCCGCAGCCAGGTGAAGGTCCAGTTGATCATGCCGAAGAGCATCATGGCCACGGGCGTCTGGTTGTCCGCGCCGACGCGGCCGGGATAGGCACGGCGCACGAACCTCGTGACAGCGGATACGACGTCGCGTTGCCGGTTCACGATCAGCTCTCGCTGGTTGTCACCCAGGAACTTCGTGTCATGCAGCAATGCCACGTGGCGCGTCGCGGAGTGCTCGTACTCCTGCAGGAAACTGCGCACGAGCTCATGCAGCATGGCGCGATCGTCCAGGCTGCGGCGCTGCGCCGTGGCTTCCGCCTCGCCGATCAGGGCCAGCAGGCGCTGGGTGTAGCGATCCAGCAGGTCGAACAGGATCGCTTCCTTGCTTTCGTAGTAGTGATAAAGCCGCGCCTTGGAAGTGCCGCCCGCCGCGGCGATGTCGTTCATGCTCGCCGACGCGTAGCTGCGCTCGGCAAAGCATTGGGCGGCCACATCCAGGATCTCATCGCGCTTGAGTTCATGCTGGGATGATTTCGGCCGGGCCATCCACGAATTATGTCCAACGTCCCGCCGAACGAACCGGAGGGACGCGGACGACTCAGGCGCAATTCAATTCTGGATATCTTCGCGTCCTTCGGACAGCCAGCACATCCCAGGCCAGCGCGATCACGCCCTTGATCAGGCGACCTGCGGCGCCCGCGCCGAACTTGAAGGCCAGCCGCAAGTCCGCCAGCGGCTGAACCACGGCGACTACACGCGGCGCGGCCGTGTGCCCGGCGAGCGGCAACGGCTCCCAGCTGAAATAAGTGGCTGCCTTCGTATTCCAGGCCTCGACCACCAGCCGTTGCCCGGCGCACACCCGCAGCTGCCCGCCGGCGCCGACCACATGGTCGCCCAGGTCGTTGAGCGGTCCGGCGTGCGGGCCGTCGAAGGTGGCCCAGAGCTGGCCGTGGGCCACGCGCAGGACACCGGGCTCGCGCGGCTGGAAAGTGATGGCGCGGCCCACCGGCAGCTTCCAGGTTCCCGGGAGGGCGGGCGTAGCAGCGGATTGTTGCATTTGCGTCAGTGTTTGCGAGGCCATTGCGTTTCTCCAGTTAATGCGATTCGGCAATGAATGATGCGCGGTCAAGGCTTGGCAGTCCAATGAAATCCGGCTACGCTATTGATTCCCGATCCGCATCAATCCCCAGCCACCAGCCCAGCAGAACCGGCACCATGCAGCATTCCCAGACGCACCTGCGCACCCGCCCGATTTCGGCCGGACATTTGCGCGCCTTCGAAGCGGTCGCGCGACACCTGAACTTCCGCGCGGCGTCCGAGGAAATGGCGCTCACGCAATCGGCGGTGAGCCGCCAGATCCAGGCGCTGGAAGAAGAAGTGGGGGCCAGCCTGTTCCTGCGCCACACGCGCGCCGTGGAGCTGACCAGCGCCGGTGCGCAGTTGTTGATGGCCGTCTCGCAGTCGCTGCCGCGGATCGACAGCGCCGTGCGGCAGATCCGCCAGAGCGCCGGCCGCCGCTCCGTGGCATTGACGACGTTCGCGTCGTTCGCGTCGATGTGGCTGATTCCCCGGCTCGAGCAGTTCCAGCGCGACCACCCCGACATCGACATCCGTATCGACGCGTCCGACGCGATACTGGACCTGGAAGTCTCCGAAGTCGACCTCGCACTGCGTTACGGGCCGATGGCCCACATGCCGCAGCACGCGACCCGGCTCTTTGGCGAGCAGCTGACGCCGGTGGTCAGCCCATGGCTGCTCAAGGGCGGACCGCCGCTGAAGAAGCCGGCCGACCTCGCCCAGTTCGCCTTGATCGAAGCCGGCGACGCGCACCAGAGCCACCTCGAATGGCTGACGTGGCGCCGCTGGTTCGACGAGCACAGCCTGCCCAAGCTGCAGCCCAAACGCTGGCTGTACTTCAACTACGCCTACCAGATGGTGCAGGCGGCGCTCACGGGACAGGGCGTCGTGCTGGCGCGGCTGCCCTTGGTCGCCGAAGCGCTGGCCAACGCAGACCTGGTCGAACCGCTGCCGCACCAGCGCATGGATTCGCCGATGGCTTACTGGCTGATCGCCGGCCCGCGCAGTCCGCAGCGGCCCGAGATCAAGGCCTTTTGCGAATGGCTCATGGCCCAGAGCAAGGCCACGCGCGAGACCATCGGCGAGGTACCGGACCCGGATACGGTCGACGATTTGGATTAGCGATGAAGAAATGACAAGAGGGAGTCACCCGATCGGCCACACCACCCCGTTGTCGTTCAGGATCGCGTCCAGCGGCACGTCGTGCGGCTCGGGCTCGAAGTCTGCGAGGAAGCCCTGCGTGAAGCCCAGGCCGACCGTGTAGGGCTTGGGCTGCAGCGTCGACAG
>DATNBX010000312.1:0-2798 GCA_035571795.1 Ramlibacter sp. | reverse complement strand
GAAGCGAATCACCTTGTTGGAACCGAGCGGCTCGATCTCACCCTCCTGCAACGCGCGCAGCAGCTTGGGCTGCAGGCTGGGCGGCATGTCGCCGATCTCGTCCAGGAACAGCGTGCCGCCGTCGGCCAGCTTGAACTTGCCCTCGCGGCCCTTGCGGTCGGCGCCGGTGTAGGCGCCCGGCGCGACACCGAAAAATTCCGCCTCCAGCAACGTATCGGGCACCGCCGCGATATTGATGCTGACCAGCGGCGCGGCCGCGCGCGAGGACGCGGCATGGATCGCATGCGCGATCAATTCCTTGCCGGTGCCTGTTTCGCCCAGCAGCAAGACCGGGCTGGACGACAGGGCCGCGCGGCGCGCCTGCCGTTTGACTTCCACCGCCGCCGGGCTGCCGCCCACGAAACTGGCAAGCGTGTACTTGGTGCGGCGCTGGGTGGCCAGTTCGCGCCTGGCGTCGTCCAGGTCGCGCTGCAAGTGGGCGAACTTGCTGATCAGCGGCTGCAACGTGGTTTCTGGATGGTCGAAGAGAACGATGCCGATCGCCCCGATCAGCTCGCCGCTTTGCTCGTCGCGCAGCGGCAGCCGGCTCACCACGAATGTGCCGGCGCGATTCGTGAGCAGGTCGATCAGGATGGCCTGCCCGGTTTCCAGCACGCGGCGCATCTGGGTGTTGGGCACGACGTCTTCGACCATGTGGCCGACCACCTGGTCCACCGAGGAAAAGCCCAGCGCGGGCAGGAACCGCTTGTAGCCTTCGTTGAGCCAGACGATGCGGCCGGTGCGATCCACCAGGAACATACCCTGGCTGATGCTGGAGAACAGCTGGAACATCGACCGCGCGGCCAGCTCCAGAATGCTCTGGCCGTCGCGCGGCAGGTTGTCGTCGGCGCGCATGGCCCGTTCAAAACACCCAAAGATCGCTGCGAGGGATCTCCAGCCAATGTTCGCCGCCGGCCAGCGGCATCCTGCCGTAGGCCCGCAGGCGCATCTCGCCGAGCTGGAACAGATGCTCCCAGCGATCACCGAGATACATGGACGTGACCAGCGGCAGCTTGACCCGGTTCTCGCCGGGCCCCTCGGCCACGACCACCCGCTCCAGGCGGATCATTCCCGTCGCCGCGCCGCCCATGCTTTTCGCATCACCGCGGGTTTCGCCCCATAAGCTCCAGCCCTCGCCGGCCAGCAAGGCAGCACTGCCCCGCAGTTCGCTCAACTTGCCTTCGATGCGGTTGTTGCTGCCCATGAAATCGGCGGCGAACAGCGTCCGCGGGCGGCCATACATTTCCTCCGGCGTTCCCTGCTGCTCGATCACACCGTTGTTGAGGAGCAGGATCCGGTCGGACATCGCCATCGCCTCGTTCTGGTCGTGTGTCACGACCAGGGCCGACAGCTGCATCTTCAGGATCAGCTCGCGCAACCAGGCCCGCGCTTCCTCGCGCAGTTTCGCGTCGAGATTGGACAAGGGCTCGTCCATCAGGATCACCGGCGGGTTGTACACCAGCGCGCGCGCGATCGCCACGCGCTGCTGCTGGCCGCCGGAGAGTTGGTGCGGCAGCCGGTCGCCCAGGTCGCCCAGGCCCAGATTCTTCAAGGCGGCGCCGACACGCGCACTCAGTTCGTTCGAGGGCACGGAACGCAGCCTCAGGCCGTAGCCGACGTTGTCGAATACCGTCTTGTGCGGCCAGAGCGCATAGGACTGGAACACGAGGCCGAGGTTGCGCCGCTCCGCCGGCACTTCCAGCTTCGACGAGCCGTCGAACACCGGCTTGTCCTCGATGCGAATGGTGCCCCGATGCGGCACCTCCAGACCCGCTACGGCTCGCAACAAGGTCGTCTTGCCGCTGCCCGAAGGGCCCAGCAGCGACACGACCTCGCCCTGGCGAAGCTGCATCGATACGCCCTTGAGGATCGCGTTGTCGCCGTAGGAAAGGTGCAGGCCGTCGACCGCCAGTTTCACGGAGGTGGTCTCTGCGCTGCCGGGACGCACCCGGACTGTCGTCGTTTCAGTCATGAAGTTTCACTCCGAAGCGCAGCGCCACGGTGAGCCCGACGGCCACCAGCACAACATTGATCAGCGACAGCGCGGCGACCATGTCGGCGCCGCCGGTGCCCCACAGCGAGACCAGCAGCGAGCCGATCACCTCGGTGCCAGGACCGAGCAGATAAACACCGGTCGAATACTCGCGCTCGAAAATCATGAAGACCAGCAGCCAGCTCGCGAGCAGGCCGTAGCGGATCAGGGGCAGCGTCACGTCGCGGCTGACCCGCCCGCGGGACGCACCGGCGCTGCGCGCCGCCTCCTCAAGCTCCGGCCCCACCTGCAGCAGCGAGCTGGAGACCAGCCGCATGCCGTAAGCGAGCCAGACCACCGTGTACGCGATCCAGACGCTGAAGATCGTCGAGCGCAACGGGGCCAGCGGCGGGAAGAACAGGAACACCCACAGGAATGCAAGGCCGGCCAGCAGCCCCGGCACCGCCCGCGGCACGAGCACGAGGTAGTCGACGAAGCGGGACCAGCCGTCCGGCTTGCGGTGCGTGGCCAGGCCCACTGCGGTGTAGCAGACGACGGCGATCCCGCCGCCGATGACGCCAATCAGTACCGTGTTCAGGATGCCGCGGACCAGCGTCGGCTGATTGAACACCTCCCGGAAGTGCTCGGTGGTCAGCACCTCCAGGATGTTGACCCCCTCGCCCCAATTGCTGACGAACGCGCGCAGCGCGATGCCCGACAGCGGCACGACGACGGTCAGGAACAGCCAGAGCACGAGAAGTGCCGCGGCGACCCAGCGCCACTGACC
>DATNBX010000311.1:0-4645 GCA_035571795.1 Ramlibacter sp. | reverse complement strand
GTGCGCCTGCCCCGGCCTGGCCACCAGCGCCTGGCGCACCTGTTGCACCAGCAGGCGGTCGCGACGGTATTGCCGCACCGTCAGCGGCAGCGCGTGCTGCAGCATCTGGCGCAGCGCCTTCTCGTCGCGCCGCAGCGGCAGGGCCAGGTAGCGCGCGTCGAACCTGATCTCGGCTTGCGGCGCGTTGAAGGCCACCGGCCCGGGAAACAGCAGCGGGAACACGTCGGCATACGGCGGCGCGGCAAACGGAAAATGCGCGCCCTGCAGCGGGATGCGCGAGTCGACGTACCAGCACGCGAGGCCGTGGATGTTGCGCAGCACGTGCACCAGGCAGAACTCGCGTCCCTCGCGGCCGTCGGCGATCGGCGCGCGCTCGTCGATGACGATGGCGGCGCTCGCGCCGGCGGCGACCACTTCCAGGCGCACGTCGCCGGCCAGCAGCGCGTGATGGCGGCACCAGCGCTTGAGCGCGATGCCCAGGTTGGGTGACGTGAGCGAGGCGCGCGCCAGCATGCCGTAGCTGCCCCAGGGCAACGGACGCGAGAAGGCGCCGAGGGCCTCGTCATCCAGCTCCTGCATGGCCGTGCCGGACAGGACCTCCATCTGGCGCGAGGTGATGCGGGCGTCCGCTTGCTGCAGCCTGGCTGGCGTGATCTGTGCCGCCTTCAAAGCCTGGTCGGGGCTGCGGCCATAGCGGCGGTAGGCGGCCACCATCGCCCGGGCAAACGCCATCGGCGTGGCGGCGGTGGGAGCTTCGGCGGGACGGCGCGGGTGGGCGGCAGGCATGGCCGAAGTTTGAAGAAGGTTGGCGGGATTTGCAACCTTGGTGGCGAGGGATTGGGCGTTGCGATTCGCGCGGGAGAGGGGTTGGCGCGCTACCATGCCCTCACCCTCTGCCCCCACCCTAACCCTCCCCCGGGAGGGGAGGGAAGAAGACGGGAGGGGAGGAATGAAGACAAGGAAACCGTGTGGCCGTTCTCGAATCGAAACTCAACCCCCGCTCTGCCGAGTTCCAGGGCAACGCCGCCGCGATGCGCTCACTGGTGGACGACCTGAAGCTGCAGGTGGCCAAGGCCGCGGAAGGCGGCGGCGAAATCGCACGGGCCAAGCATTCGGCGCGCGGCAAGCTGCCGCCGCGCGAACGGGTGCAGATGCTGCTCGACCCGGGCACGCCGTTCCTGGAACTGGCGCCGCTGGCCGGCTACGGCCTGTACGACGGCGGCGCGCCCTGCGGCGGCATCATCGCCGGCATCGGGCGCGTCAGCGGGGTGGACTGCATGATCGTGTGCAACGACGCCACGGTGAAGGGCGGCACCTACTTTCCGATCACGGTCAAGAAGCATCTGCGGGCGCAGGAGATCGCGCAGCAGAACCGGCTGCCGTGCATCTACCTGGTGGACTCGGGCGGCGCCAACCTGCCGACGCAGGACGACGTGTTTCCCGACCGCGAGCACTTCGGCCGCATCTTCTACAACCAGGCCAACCTGAGCGCCCAGGGCATCGCCCAGATCGCGGTGGTAATGGGGTCCTGCACGGCCGGCGGCGCCTACATGCCGGCGATGAGCGACGAGACCATCATCGTCAAGAACCAGGGCACGATTTTCCTGGGCGGGCCACCGCTGGTGAAGGCGGCCATCGGCGAGATCGTCTCGGCCGAGGACCTGGGCGGCGGCGATGTGCACACGCGCCTGTCGGGCGTGGCGGACCATCTGGCGCAAAACGACATGCATGCGCTGGCGCTGGCGCGGCAGGCCGTCGCCACCTTGAACCACACCAAGGAGATCGGGCAGCAGCTGCGCGAGCCGCGCCCGCCCAAATTCGACCCGATCGAGCTGCACGGCGTAGTGCCCAGCGATGTGCGCAAGCCCTACGACGTGCACGAGATCATCGCCCGTATCGTGGATGGCTCCGAGTTCCACGAGTTCAAGGCGCGCTACGGCACGACGCTGATATGCGGCTTCGCGCACATCGAAGGCATGCCGGTGGGCATCCTGGCCAACAACGGGATCCTGTTTTCGGAGAGCGCGCAGAAGGGCGCGCACTTCATCGAGCTGTGCTGCCATCGCAAGGTGCCGCTCATCTTCCTGCAGAACATCACCGGCTTCATGGTCGGGCGCAAGTACGAGAACGAAGGGATCGCGCGCCACGGCGCGAAGATGGTGACGGCGGTGGCGACGGCGCAGGTGCCCAAGTTCACGGTGATCATCGGCGGCAGCTACGGCGCGGGCAACTACGGCATGTGCGGCCGAGGCTATTCGCCGCGGTTCCTCTGGATGTGGCCGAATGCGCGCATCAGCGTGATGGGCGGCGAACAGGCGGCATCGGTGCTGGCGACGGTCAAGCGCGATGCGATGGAGGCACGCGGCCTGCAATGGAGCGCCGAGGAAGAGGAGGCCTTCAGGCAGCCGATCCGCGAGCAGTACGAACTGCAGGGCCATCCCTATTTCGCGACGGCGCGCTTGTGGGACGACGGCGTGATCGACCCGGCCGACACGCGCCGCGTGCTGGCGCTGGGCCTATCGGCGACATTGAACGCGCCGATCCCCGAGCCGAAGTTCGGCGTGTTCCGGATGTGAGGGCCGGGCAATGAAGAAGGCATTTGTCATTGCGCTGCTCAGTCTGCCGGCGTGCGCTGCCGTCGGGGCCCGCGTGCTGGAAGAACAAATCGACTTGCCGGTTACCGTGAGCGACGCCTACGGCAAACGGATCGAGCACACGATCAAGGTCACCGTGTTCTCGGATGACGCCAACCCTCGGCCTGCGCCAGTGCTCGTGCTCAATCACGGCCGGGCCGCGGATCCTGCGGACCGGGCCAAGATGGGCCGCGCCCGCTACACCGACGTGTCGAAATTCCTGGTGCAGCTCGGCTTCATCGTGGCCGTGCCCACCCGCATCGGATACGGCGTCACCGGCGGCGAGGATGTGGAGTACACCGGATCCTGCCAAATGAGGAACTACCCGCCGGGCTATGCGGCGGCGGCAGCCCAAACATTGACGGTGCTGGAAGCCGTGCGACAGCGCCCGGACGCCGCCAAGGACAGGGCCGTCATCATGGGTCAATCGTTCGGTGGCGCCACAGCAGTGACCGTGGCCGCGCTCAACCCGCCCGGGGTGCAGGCCAGCATCAATTTCGCCGGCGGCGGCGGGGGCAATCCCAAGACACAGCCGCAGCGGCCTTGCGCACCGCAGTCGCTCGAGCGGATGTTCGGCGGCTACGGCAAGACCGCCAAGGTTCCGATGCTGTGGGTCTACACCGAGAACGACATGTATTTCGGGCCCAAGTATCCGAAGGAGTGGTTCGACGCGTACACGGCCCAGGGCGCCCCGGCGCAGTTTGTGCAATACCCGCCCCATGGCGAGGACGGCCACCTCCTGTTCACGCGCTTCCCCGAAGTGTGGAAACCGAAGGTCGCCGAATTCCTCGAAGCGCAGGGCTTCAGGGCACCGTCCAAGCAAGGCAAACCATGAAACACCTGGAACTGCAATTCGAAGGCGGCGTGGCCACGGTCACGTTGAACCGGCCCGAGGTGCGCAACGCTTTCAACGACGAGGTCATCGCCGAGCTGACGGCGGTGTTCTTGGAGCTGGGCGAGCGCGCCGAGGTGCGCTGCGTCGTGCTGGCCGCCAACGGCAGCGCGTTCTGTGCCGGTGCCGACCTGAACTGGATGAAGCGCATGGCCGGCTACACACGCGACGAGAACCTGGCCGACGCGGCGGCCCTGGCCAACATGCTGCGGGTGATCTACCGCTGCCCGAAGCCGACCATCGTGCGGGTGCAGGGCGACGTGTATGCCGGCGGGACGGGCCTCGTCGCAGCCTGCGATATCGCAGTCTCGGTCGATACGGCGCAATACTGCCTGAGCGAGGTCAAGCTGGGACTGATCCCGGCGACGGTCGGCCCTTATGTGATCCGCGCGATGGGCGAGCGGGCGGCGCATCGCTATTTCCTTACCGCCGAACGCTTCAGCGCGGCCGAGGCGCTGCGCATCGGCTTCGTGCACGAGGTGGTGGGTGCCGACGCGCTCGACGCCAAGGTCGCCGAGCTGGCCAGGTCGCTGGTCCAGGCCGGCCCCTCCGCAGTCAAGGCGTGCAAGGAGCTGGTGCAGGAGATCGGGGGACGCAACATCACGCAACTGCTGATCGATCGCACCGTGCAGGGCATTGCCGACATCCGCGCCAGCGACGAGGGACGCGAAGGCATCCAGTCCTTTCTGGGCAAGCGCAAGCCCGGCTGGTTGCACGAAAGCTGAGCCATGGACGGCTGGCGTCAGCTGATCGACACCCCCCAGTTGCTGGCGCTGGCCGCCGCGCTGGGCTGGGCCAGCGGCGTGCGGCTGTACCTGGCGGTGTTCCTGGCCGGCGCGGCCGGCTACCTGGGCTGGATCGACCTGCCGCAGGGGCTGCGGGTGCTGCAGCATCCCGGGGTGCTGGCGGCCAGCGGCTTCATGGCATTCACGGAATTTTTCGCCGACAAGATTCCGCTGGTCGACTCGGTGTGGGACATGGTCCACACGCTGATCCGCATTCCCGCGGGCGCGGCGCTGGCCGCCGGCGCACTGGGCGCCGACAGCCAGGCCATGGGCTGGATCGCGGCGCTGCTGGGCGGCAGCCTGGCGGCCACCAGCCACGCGGCCAAGTTGACCAC